>NZ_JBHVCP010000071.1:0-34668 GCF_042803315.1 Streptomyces sp. NPDC057424 | reverse complement strand
CCACCTGCAACCGCGACATACCCACCCGCACACCGACCTGACCAAGCACTACTAGCTCTCCGAGCGGAGCGGGAACCGGGCCGCGGGCCCGGGCGTTGGGTTGTGTGAGAAATCCGTGAGAGACCCTGGGAGAGGTGATTTCGCTCTCTCTTCGACGGGTCCGTGCGCGGACGGCTCCGCCGGGGAGTATCACGGAGCGGGAAGGGGGTGCGGGGCGGTGCGGGCGATCAGCGGACTCTGGCGCTGGCGGCGCAATCCACTGTGCCGCGCGACCGACCTGGCCGAAGCCTGGGTGGCGCTGGCCGCCCTGCTGCTGATCCTGCTGGCCGCCCCGGTGGCCGGCTCGCTCGTCGGGGAAGCGGCTGAGGACGCGCTGCAGCGTTCCGTCCGGGCACAGCACGAGGCGCGGCATCCGGTGACGGCCACCGTGCTCCGCAAGCTCGACCGCTCCCCGCTGGACGCAGACCCGGAGACCTCGTCGGGCAGGGATCTGCGCAACCGCGTCCTCGCCGACTGGACCGCGCCGGACGGCACCCCGCACCAGGGGCCCGTCCTGGCGGGCCTCAAGGATCCTCAGCAGGGCGACCGGTTCCGGATATGGACCGATCGGAGGGGCCGGATGGTGGCCCGCCCGCTCGACCCCGCGACGGCCTCGACGCACGCGGTCCTGGCAGGCTTCGGCGCGGCCATGGCGACGGGCGGTCTCATAGAGGGCGGCAGACGGCTGATCGTCTGGCGCATGGTCCGCCGCCGGTACGCCCGTTGGGACCAGGCATGGGACAAGGCGGGCCCGGACTGGGGCAGGACGGGCACCGGCAGCTGACAGCCTTCCGGCTCTGGTCAACCCACCACCCGCGCGCACGCTACGGTGGTCCGGCCGAACCGTTCGGCACAACCCGCGCGCGAGCGAGCCCCCGGGGCGCGCCCCGGGGCGGACGAGCCGTCAGTACGACCGAGGTGGGGGCACAGCTACACCATGGCACAGGGCACGGTCCAGGTGACGCACACCGGCACGTCGCGGTGGCGGCGCCGCACGGGTGAGTACGCATCGCTCGCCGCCGCCCTGGAGGCCGCGGCCGACGGAGACGTCCTCACCGTCGCGCCCGGCACCTACCGGGAGAACCTCGTCCTGCAGCGCGCGGTGACCCTGCGCGGTCCCGAAGGCTCCCCCGGATCGGTGCGGATCGCGCCCGTGGACGGCGTGCCGCTGACCGTGCGCGCCTCGGCGGTGGTGCAGGACCTGCATGTGGAGGGCCAGGACGCCGCCGCCCCTGCCGTGCTGGTGGAGGAGGGCACCCCGGAGCTGCGGGACGTGCGGGTCGTGACGCGGTCGGCCGCCGGGATCGAGGTGCGCGGCAGCGCCCGGCCCACGGTGCGGCGCTGCGCGGTCGACAACCCGGCGGGCATCGGCATCGCCGTACTCGACGGCGCGGGCGGGGTGTTCGAGGAGTGCGAGGTCGTCGCGGCCGGTCAGGCGGGCGTGGCGGTGCGCGGCGGCGCCCACCCCCGCCTGGAGCGCTGCCGGGTCCACCACACCTCGGGCTCGGGCCTGTCGGCGACCGGGGAGAACTCGGCGCTGGAAGCGGTGGGCTGCGAGGTCTACGAAGTGCGGGGCAGCGGTGTGCAGATCACCGGCCGGGCCACCGCGCACCTCACCGACTGCGATGTGCACCGCACGACGGCCGACGGGGTCACGCTCGACACGGACGCGGTGCTGACACTCGCCGACTGCCGTATCCACGACATCCCGGAGAACGCGGTCGACCTGCGCTCCCGTTCCGTTCTCACGCTGACCCGCACCACGGTGCGGCAGTTCGGGCGCAACGGCCTGTCGGTGTGGGATCCGGGCACGCGGGTGGACGCCAACCAGTGCGAGATCTTCGACAGCACGGGCGACTACCCCGCGGTGTGGGTGAGCGACGGCGCCACCGCCGTACTGGACTCCTGCCGGGTGCACGACGTGCCGGACGCGCTGTTCGTGCTCGACCGCGGCTCGCGCGCGGACGTCGTCGACAGCGACCTGTCGCAGGTGCGCAACACGGCCGTGTCGGTGAGCGACGGCGCGACCGCGCAGCTCGACGACTGCCGGATCCGGGACGCGGCGACGGGCGCCTGGTTCCGCGACCACGGCAGCGGCGGCACGCTCAGCAACTGCACGGTGGACGGCACGCAGACCGGCGTGATCGTCACCAAGGGCGCCGACCCCACGGTGGAACGCTGCACGATCGACTCCCCGGCGGAGGCCGGTGTCTACGTCTCGGCCGGCGGCCGGGGCAGCTTCCTGAACTGCCGGGTCACGGGCAGCGGCGGCTACGGTTTCCATGTGATCGACGGAAGCCGGACCACGCTGCGCAAGTGCCGCACGGAGCGGTGCGCGCGCGGCGGCTACGAGTTCGCGGACAGCGGCGCGGACGCGGGGTCCGGAGCGGGCCCGCTCGTCGAGGACTGCACGAGCGACGAGAGTGCGGGGCTGCGCGATCCCGCGGCGCGGGAGACGGCCGTGCAGACGGTGAGCCACTCCCCCGGCCTGCTGGGCTCGGTCCCGGGACAGCGCACCGAACCGGAGCCCCCGGCGCCGGTCGCAGGGCCCGCGCGGCCGGCCCGCACTTCCAAGGACGTCCTGGGTGAACTCGACGCGCTGGTGGGCCTGGACAGCGTCAAGCGCGAGGTGCGCGCCCTCACCGACATGATCGAGGTCGGCCGGCGCCGGCAGCAGGCCGGCCTGAAGGCAGCCTCGGTCAAGCGGCACCTGGTCTTCACCGGCTCCCCCGGCACCGGCAAGACGACGGTCGCGCGGCTCTACGGCGAGATCCTCGCCTCCCTCGGTGTGCTGGAGCAGGGCCACTTGGTCGAGGTGTCCCGGGTCGACCTGGTCGGCGAGCACATCGGCTCGACGGCGATCCGCACGCAGGAGGCCTTCGACAAGGCGCGCGGCGGAGTGCTGTTCATCGACGAGGCGTACGCCCTGTCGCCGGAGGATTCGGGCCGGGACTTCGGCAAGGAGGCCATCGACACGCTGGTGAAGCTGATGGAGGACCACCGGGACGCGGTCGTGGTGATCGTCGCGGGCTACACGGCGGAGATGGAGCGCTTCCTGTCGGTCAACCCCGGTGTGGCGTCCCGCTTCTCGCGAACCATCACCTTCAGCGACTACGGCCCCGAGGACCTGCTGCGGATCGTGGAGCAGCAGGCCGAGGAGCACGAGTACCGGCTGGCCCCGGGCGCGGCGGAGGCCCTGGGAAAGTACTTCACGGTGCTGCCCAAGGGCCCGGCGTTCGGCAACGGCCGCACCGCGCGGCAGACCTTCGAGGCCATGGTCGAGCGGCACGCGAGCCGCGTCGCCCAGCTCCCGGAGCCGAGCACGGACGACCTGACGCTGCTCTTCGCAGAGGACCTCCCCGAGCTCCTCTGAGGAGCGGCCTACGCGGCGGGCGGCTCGGGCTGGTCACGCGGCGAGGGCACCTCCGCAACGTCCGGCCGCAGCCGGGCCAGCAGCTTGCGGCGTTCCTCGGCGAAGGCCGGATCGGCCTGGTAGTCGGAGTGGCCGAGGATCGGCGCGGGCAGCGGCAGGAGAGCGGTTCGGCCGTAGGCGAGGGGGTCCATCAGCGGGGCGTGGTCGACCTGCGGTCCCCGGTCGCCGGGCAGGCGCACCGGGCCGCCGATGGGGTCGGTGCGCCGGTGGAGGTTGCGCCAGCAGTCGACCTCCCGGTGCAGGGAGCTGAGCGCGGCGGGTCCGAAGTGCGCCGGGAACCAGCGGCCGTAGAGCCGCTCCAGCGGGGAGCCGTAGGTCAGCAGCGCCACCCGTTTGCGGGCGGACGGGGCGAGTTGCCAGGCCGCTGCGGCGGCGAGCACGCTGCCCTGGGAGTGCCCGGAGATGACCAGCCGGCCGCCGGTGGCGCGGGTCCAGGTGGCCACCCGCCAGGTCAGGTCGGGCACCGCGCGCTCGGCGTAGCAGGGCGGGGCGAAGGGGTGCGACGCGCGTGGCCAGAAGGTTCCGACGTCCCACAGGATGCCGATGGTGCGGCGGGCCGCGGCGTCCTTGTAGGCGCGCCGGCCCCAGGTGACGAAGAGTATGAAGCCGAGGCCGATCAGCCAGGAGCCGAGGGCCTGGGAGGTCTCGGCGGCGCCGTGGACGACGGGGTGGGCGCCCTGCGCGGCTGCGCCCGGGGTCTCGTCGGTGGTCAGGGCGCCCACGAGGGCTCCGGCGCCGAACAGCAGGGTGACGCCGGAGGTGACGGCGACGATGCGCGGTCCCCGGTCGGTGAGTGAGGCCATCGCCCGGGTGTAGGCGATGCGGCGGGTGCGGGCTGGGTCCTCGGTCTCGTGCGGGTAGTCGAGCGCCACGGCGGCGCGCTCGGCGCGGGCGAGCTGCCAGGCCCGATGGGCCAGCCAGCCCAGCAGCACCAGCAGCACCACGAGCAGCGGCGGGATCACGGACGCCTGCCAGGTCAGCAGCACCGGCGGGCCCGCGATCGACGCCCCGGTCCCGTCCAGCCAGTCGGACACGCGCTGGGACACGCCGCCGGACATCACCCCGCCCAGTGCGCAGGCCAGCATCGCCACGGCCGGTCCGCCCAGGCCCCGCAGCACTGCCCGCCGGTCGGGGTCGGTGCGGTGCAGGACGTGGGCGACGGCACCGAGGACGATCACGAGCAGGCCCTGCACCAGGGCGATCCCTCCGAAGGTCGTGTCACCCGGCAGCCGGCCTTCCGATGCCCACCCGGGGCGCTCCCACCCGGCGTACAGCAGGGCGAGGACGAGCAGGACGAGCGCGGCGAGCGGCAGGCGTCGTACGAAACGCTCGTCCAGCTCCCGGTCCAGCCGCCTCTCACTGCGGCCGCGGCGGCACACCACCCACACCACGGCGAGCGCGCAGGCCGCGAGGGCCGATTCCAGGACCAGGCCCAGGATGTCGAGCACGGCGGGGCCGCCGGGGCGCCGGTCGTGGCGGGCGGCGGCGCTGCCGACGGCGGCGGCGACCGTGATCAGGCCGGCGGCGGTGTGCGCGGCGCGCAGCCGGGCCACCAGCCGGCGCCCGTACCAGAACCCGGGCCGGCCGAGGGCGGTGGGGCCGCCGTCCCCTTCGGGCTCGGGGGCGCGTTCGATGGGCTGCTGGGACTCGTAGTCGCTCCACGTACGCCGGGACAGGTACCACAGCAGGACGGTCAGGGCGGTGGGGACGGCAGCGGCGAGGGCGAGCCTGCGGCCGGGTGCGCTCCACCAGCCGCCGTCCGAGACGGTGGGTGAGAGGAAGCCCAGCCAGGAGTGGCGGTCGGCGCAGGCGGTGGTGCCCGCGCACTGCCAGGCCGCCAGGTCGAGGGCGACCTCGCAGGCCGCCGCGACGAGCAGCACCGTCAGTGTCAGGGCCGTGAGCCGCACCAGGAGGCCGTACAGGCGCACGGTGCGGCGGCGGCCGTGGGCGGTGGGGCGCATCCAGTGGGCGAGGTTGACGACCATGAACGGCAGCAGCAACAACCACAGGGCGCGGGTGCCGTTGCCGGAGGTGAGGTTGCACCAGACGTATGCCTCGGGCACCGGTCCGTCGCGGCGGCGGTCGTCGGGGCTGTGCTCGGCGTCGACGTCGTCGGCGCGCCGGAAGACGGCCGCCGTGTCGTCGCCGGTGATCCGCACCGTCCGCGGATCGTTGAGCATCTCCTGCGGCGTGGTGCCGCCCACGCCGTGGACCAGGAGTTCCAGGGCGGTCCCGGGCTCGCCGGGCCGCGTGGCGGGACCGTCCGGCCCGCCGGTCGACGCCTGTTCCTGCGCACGTTCCACTGATTCGCACTTCCCCCGTGACACGCCGTCGGCTCTGCCCGTGCGGGCACAGGATCTCCACTTCCGCGGCGCCGCACACCTCCTGTCACGGAATCTCCCCGATCCGTGATGAACGGAGACGCGTGCGCTCTCAGTGGCATGGGCGCGACGAGCGGGCGCGGTGGCACTCTCCGCTCCGCGACATGCAAGGATGGGACATCCCCGCAGCGGAGCCGGGAAGGATGTCCCGGTCGGAGCCGGTGCGGGGTGTGTCGGACGGCATTGAGGCGAAAGGACCGGAGCGTACGTGAGCGAGAATCAGAACCTCCTCGCGGAGCAGCGGCGATCCCTGATCCTCGACGAGGTCCGCCGCCGGGGCGGTGTCCGGGTCAACGAGCTGACCCGCAAGCTCGGCGTTTCGGACATGACGATCCGCCGCGACCTCGACGCGCTCGCCCGCCAGGGTGTGCTGGAGAAGGTGCACGGCGGCGCGGTCCCGGTGGTCGAGGCGAGTACGCACGAACCCGGCTTCGAGGCCAAGTCCGGCCTGGAGCTGACGGCCAAGGAGGACATCGCTCGCGCCGCGGCCAAGCTGGTCGCACCGGGCGCGGCGATCGCCTTGTCGGGCGGTACGACGACCTTCGCGCTGGCGCACCAGTTGCTGGACGTCCCGGACCTCACGGTGGTCACCAACTCGGTACGGGTCGCCGACGTCTTCCACGCGGCGCAGCGCACCTCGGGGCCGCGGCAGGGCGCGGCCACGGTCGTGCTGACGGGTGGGGTGCGCACGCCCTCCGACTCGCTGGTGGGGCCGGTGGCCGACCAGGCGATCGCGGCACTCCACTTCGACTTGCTGTTCCTCGGTGTGCACGGCATATCGGTCGAGGCCGGCCTGTCGACGCCGAACCTCGCGGAGGCCGAGACGAACCGGCGGCTCGTCCAGTCGGCCCGCCGGGTGGTCGTGGTCGCGGATCACACCAAGTGGGGCAAGGTGGGCCTGAGTTCGTTCGCCTCGCTGGAGCGGATCGATACGCTCGTGACGGACGCGGGCCTGCCCGACGAGGCGCGCGGGGTGGTCACGGAGCATCTGCGGCGCCTGGTGGTGGCCGGGGAGCCCGAGGACGACGCAGACATCTGACGGGGCGCCAGCTAGGGTGACGGTCCACGGTCACCGCCCGCTCCCGTCCAGGAGGGCTCCGCCCATGGCTCGTCGACTGCGCCCGGTGGGGCTCGACTTCGTCGGGACCGCACCCGTTCGGCACGTCTTCGTACGGGAGATCTCCGCTCCGGCGGAGGCGGTCTACGGCGCGCTCGAGGACGTGCCCGGCTGGGCCGAGTGGTTTCCGCGGGTGAGGGCCGCCCGCCCGGCCGACGCCGGCGCGGGGCGCGACATCACGCTCACCGGTGGCATCCGGTTCCGCGAGTCGATCATCGCGGCGGAGGCGCCCGGGGTGTACGCCTATCGCGTCGATGGGACCAACCTGCCGGGTGTGCGGGCGATAGCCGAGGAGTGGCGACTCGCGCGGGCCGGCAGCGGCACCCGGGTGCGGTGGACCTTCGCCACCGACGGGACGGCGGCGTACCGGCTGGCCATGAAGGTGGCGCGCGGAGGCCAGGCACGCGCGTTCCGGGACGCCATGACGTCGCTGGAGCGGCGGCTGCGGGTCTGAGGGGTCCTTTCACCATGCCCGCCCGGGTTGCGTGGTCTGGCACCGCGCCTCGCCGCGTTGCCGAAGAGCCCTGGTGGCTCTTCCCCCCGGGCTCTCGCCTTCGCTCGAGCAGGGGGCACCCCCATCGAGGGCTCTCCGGCGCCTTGTGATGCACGGCACCAGACCATGCCACCTGATCGGACGCTCATAGTGAAAGGACCCCTGAGAGCCCGGCCTCAACCGGGCCAGACGCCCGTCTCCAGGAGGGAATCGATCGCGGCCGTGTACGGCTCGATGTCCAGCCCCTGGCCGGCCAGCCAGGCGTCCGAGTAGTACTTGTCGAGATACCGGTCCCCCGGGTCGCACAGCAGGGTCACGACGCTGCCCTGCCGGCCCTCGGACACCATCTCGGCGACGATCTTCAGCGCGCTCCACAGCCCCGTGCCGGTCGAGCCTCCCGCCTTGCGGCCGATGGCGCGTTCCAGCGCCCGTACGGCGGCGACGCTGGCCGCGTCGGGCACCTTCATCATCCGGTCGATCGCGCCGGGCACGAAGCTCGGTTCCATGCGGGGCCGGCCGATGCCCTCGATACGGGAGCCGCAGTCGCAGGTGACGTCCGGATCGCCGGTGGTCCAGCCCTCGAAGAAGCACGAGTTCTCGGGGTCGGCCACGCAGACGCGGGTGTCGTACTGCATGTAGTGGACGTAGCGCGCGAGGGTCGCGGAGGTGCCGCCGGTGCCCGCCGTGGCGACGATCCACGCCGGCTCGGGAAACCGTTCCAGGCGCAGCTGACGGAAGATGGACTCGGCGATGTTGTTGTTCCCGCGCCAGTCCGTGGCCCGTTCGGCGTAGGTGAACTGGTCCATGTAGTGGCCGCCGGTCTCGGCCGCGAGGCGGGCGGACTCCTCGTACATCGTGCGGGGGTCGTCCACGAAGTGACACCGGCCGGAGTGGAACTCGATGAGGCGGATCTTCTCGGTGCTCGTCGTGCGCGGCATGACGGCGACGAAGGGGACGCCGATCAGCTTCGCGAAGTACGCCTCGGAGACGGCCGTCGAGCCGCTGGAGGCCTCGATGACGGGCCGGTCCGGCCGGATCCAGCCATTGCAGAGGCCGTAGAGGAAGAGGGAGCGGGCGAGGCGGTGCTTGAGGCTGCCGGTGGGGTGGGTCGACTCGTCCTTCAGATACAGGTCGATGCCCCACCGCTCCGGCAGGGGGAACTGCAGCAGATGGGTGTCGGCCGAGCGGTTGGCGTCCGCCTGGACTCTGCGGACGGCTTCTTTGAGCCACGCCCGGTAGGCGGCGTCGCTGTGGTCGACGTCGAGGGTCACGCCGGTCCGGGTCTGCTGGGGAGTTCTCACGGGGGGGGCTCCTAACGCTGCGCGCCGGCGAGGGGGCGCACAGCCGGCACACCGATCATAAGCACCTGGCGCACGCTCCTCACCTGCATAAACGCATCTTTGAGCCCCCCAAAGCGCCCCCAGGGGCAGGGCCCGGGGCAAGGGGGCGCGTGGTCCCGGGGGCGCGTTGGCGAGTGTGCTGCGGGCGCCCCCCGGCGAGGGGGTCGCGGGCACTGGTGCTCGACGCCGGGCGGGGGCAGACTGCACGGCGGGACCAAGGCCCCGGACGGGATGAGCGCAGGGCACGACCGCCTCACGGAGCAGACTGCCGGGCACGGGCATCACACCCGGGGGGCGTGGACCGGCAGAGCGCACCACACGGCCGTGCCGGGTTCGCACCGGGCGGGAGGCACCACCCCGGAGGGCCCGTGCGTCCGGACGGGGCACACTGGATCAGGACACGAGCCCGTACCGGGCATCGCGCACGGCGGACCGGTACACCGACGCGCACTAGGGGGCGGGTGGCATGGGAGAGCCGGAGTTCAGGGCCACGGGCGTGCGGATCGGGAAGCGGCTGCGTTCGCTCACCCGGGCCGGACAGGTCCGGATCAGCGACGGCCGGCTCGAGTTGCTGACCAGCTACGGCAGTGAGATCGACAGCGCGCCGGTGCAGGCCGTGCGCGCCTCCAAGCCGTGGTTCGGCCCCGATGACCGGGCCACGGCGGATCTCAACGGCAAGCGGTACCTGCTCACCCTGGGCGACCACGACCCCGCCCCGGGAGAGCCGGGTCCGCCGGCCGCGCGGCGCTTCATCGAAGCCGTGCGCAGGGCAGCGGGGCGTGGCGCCTGAGATGTCCGCGAGTTGCGGTACCTCATCCCCTGCGCCACTCTGGTCTCACGTCACTCTGGGTTTACCGGCGATAACGCTGCGAACCAGCCCGCCGGACACGACAGCAGGCGGCAGTGTCACGCAGGCGCCCTGCTGGATCCGAATCCCGTGTTCTTCCGGACCTCACGTCGGGGAGTCGCAGCCGTGATCAGCTACCCAAGCAGACACTGCACGGTGGAGCTCCAAGCCCTGCCGTCGCGGATCGGCCAGGTCCGCAGAATCGTATCTGCGCAATTGCGCTACTGGCATCTGGATCCCCTGATCGACCGGGCCTCGCTCGGCGTGACGGAGCTGTTGTCCAACGTCCACCGGCATGCCCAGCCGGACAAGACGTGCACCGTGGAGATAGAGCTGCTGCTCGACCGGCTCACGGTCTCGGTGCGCGACGGCGACCCGCGGATGCCCGTCGTCGACGACGCCGAGCCGCTGGCGACCTGCGGGCGCGGGCTCGCGATGGTGGCCGCCATGAGCGAGAGCTGGGGCGTCCGGCCGGACGGTGAGTCCGGCAAGGTCGTGTGGTTCACCCTGCCGACGACCGCCCCGGTTGCGACGCCGTCGCTCCGGTCGCGGCGCACGATCCAGGAGAAGCCCGCGCGCAGGTTCGCCGAGGTCGGGGCCTCCACCGACGGGCTCCGGCCCGACCATGCTCCCGCCCGGTCCGCCGTTGCCGGTTGACCGGGCGGTGACCACCGTCCCCTGGTGACCCTCGGGGCGTACGCCGCCGGGTGCGCTCCCGGGGGCGGACGCCACTCCGCGGCCAGGGCCCGCAGCACGTCCGGGCGTGCTGCGGGCCGGCCGGGCGCAGCCCCGTGAGAGTGCCGGCCGCGGGGCCCGCGGCGGCAGGTGGTGCGGGGCGTGGTGGCCGGTCGTGCGGGGCATGGTGGTCATCTTCATGCCCCGCTCCCCTCGCGGCCGAACTCCTCGTTCAGCACGGGCAGTCGCCAGCACCTGGGCGACTCCTGGCGACAGGGGGCTGCCGCCGGGGTCTGCATGTCGTCCCACTTCTCGATCCGGCGGGTCTCGCCCGCTCCGCACGGCCTCGACTCCTGTAACTACTGGTATGTACAGTTGGAGGCATGAGCACCCCGGAACGGCTGATCGAGTCCACCCGCGAACTGCTGTGGGAGCGCGGCTACGTGGGCACCAGCCCCAAGGCGATCCTGGAGCGCGCGGACGCCGGACAGGGCAGCATGTACCACCACTTCAAGGGCAAGCCCGATCTCGCGCTGGCCGCGATCAGGCGGACCGCCGAGGAGATGCGGGCCACCGCCACGGACGTACTCGACGGCCCGGGCACACCGTACGAGCGCATCGAGGCGTATCTGCGGCGCGAGCGGGACGTGCTGCGGGGCTGCCCGGTCGGCCGGCTGACGATGGATCCGGACGTGATCGCGAGCGCCGAGCTGCGCGCACCGGTCGACGAGACGCTCGACTGGCTGCGCGGGCGGATCGCGGGGATCGTCGAAGAGGGCAAGAGGCAGGGCCAGTTCGCGACCGGCCTGGACGGTGGGGAGATTGCGGCGGCGGTCGTCGCGACCGTCCAGGGAGGTTACGTCCTCGCCCGCGCCTCCGGCTCACCCGCCGCGTTCGACGCGGGAGTCCGGGGACTGCTCTGCCTGCTGGCGCCCAGCACCTCTTGAGGGGACTTCATGCACGCGATGCAGTACGAGCTCACCCTGCCCGCCGGCTACGACATGGGCATCATCCGCGACCGCGTCGCCCGGCGAGGGCGTCTGCTCGACGACTGGGACGGGCTGGGCCTCAAGGCCTACCTGACACGCGAGCGCGGCCTGCGCGGCTCGCCGGTCAACCAGTACGCGCCCTTCTACCTCTGGAACACCGTCGACGGCATGAACTCCTTCCTGTGGGGCGGCGGATTCCAAGGCGTCAGTGACGACTTCGGGCGGCCGTCGGCGCGGCAGTGGACGGGCCTGGCGTACGAGGAAGGGCAGGCATCGCACGCGCGTTTCGCCGTCCGGCGGCGTCAACGGGTGCCGGACGGCGGGCTGTTGACCGACGCCGTGGAGGCAGCGGTGGGCGAGGCCCGGCGGCTTGCGGCGCAGGACGGGGTCCTGCTCGCCGCCTCGGCCGTCGACACGAGCCGCTGGGAGCTGGTGCACTTCTCCCTCTGGGAGCGGGACCCGCCCGATACCGGCGGCGAGGTGTTCGACGTACTGCACCTGTCCGCGCCGGGCCGGGACCTGCTGCCCCGGGGACGTCAGTGGTGAGCGTGGTCCGCACGGTGCTGGGTGACGTGTCCCCCCAAGACCTGGGGGTGTGCGACGCCCACGACCATCTGTTCCTCGGCAGTCCCCGGCTGCCCGGCCAGGAGCTGCGCAGCGTGGCGGCGGCCCGGGCGGAGCTGGTCGCGTTCCGGGAGCAGGGCGGTGGGGCCGTCGTGCAGTGGACGCCGTACGGGCTCGGGCGGCGGGCCGCCGATCTGCCGCCGCTGTCCCGGGAGACCGGGGTGCACGTGGTGGCCGCGACCGGCCTGCATCAGGCCGTGCACTACGACGAGGACACGCTCGCCGGGCTGCGGAGCCGGCTCGCCGGGCTCTTCGTCTCCGAACTCACCGAGGGCATCGGGGCGTCGGGGGTGCGTGCGGGGTTCGTCAAGGTCGCGAGCGGCTTCCACACCCTGGACGCGCACGCCCGCTGGACCATGACGGCGGCGGCCGAAGCCCATCACGCCACGGGCGCGACGATCGCCGTGCACCTGGAGACGGGCACCGGCGCGCTGGACGTACTGGACCTGCTGTGCGGGGAGTCGGGAGTGCCGCCGCACCGGGTGGTGCTCGGTCACCTCAACCGCTCCCCCGACTTCGTGGTGCACCGGCAGGCGGCCGAGTCCGGCTGCTATCTGGCCTTCGACGGGCCGTCGCTCGCCCACCACGCCACGGACTGGCGAATGCCGGACGCCGTACGGGCTCTCGCCGACGCCGGGTTCGGTGACCGGCTGCTGCTGGGTGCGGACACCACCACGGCCGCCGCCCGGTCGGTGAGCGGCGGCCCCGGGATGCCGTACCTGCTGCGCCGGGTCCGGCACCGGCTCGCGCACACCGTGGGCGAGGAGCTGGTGGGGCGCGTCCTCACGGAGAATCCGGGCCGGGCCTTCGGGGCCGAGTGGCGCTGACCGGCCGGGTCACCGGTTTCAGCCGCCGGCCTGGTCGCTGTCCTTCATCGAGCCCCAGCCGTGCCAGCGGTCGACCTCGATCCAGGCGCTGACCCGGGGGCGGACACGGTCCGGGTAGGGCTTGCCGATGTAGTGCCGGGCGAGGAGGTCGATGTCGGTCAGGTCCTCGTCGTCGTACATCTCGGTGACGCGGCCGATGAGGGTGACGTGGGTGTACCAGTCGTCACCTGCGAGGACGGTGAGGGTGACGCGCGGGTCACGGCGCAGGTGCTTCAGGCGGACACGGCCCCGGTCGAGGTTGATCAGCACCCGGCTGTCCTGCCACGCGTACCAGGTGGCGGTGGAGACCGGTGCGCCGTCGGAGCGCAGCGTGGCCATGACGCACGGGTTGGGCCTGCTGAGCAGGGCGTCGGCCTCGGGCGGCAGCGGCGGCCTGGACATGAGGGAACCTCCTAGGAGTCGGGCTTCTCGTCGAAGCTGGCGAAGTAGGCGGCGACCATGTCCTCGTCGGCATGGCCCTGTGCGGCGGCCCGCTCCATGCGGGCGGCGGCCGCTTCGGCGACGTCCAGCCGGACACCGTTCTCGGCGCCTGCCTGGACGATCAGCCGGGCGTCCTTGGCGGCGGTGGTCACCGCGAACTGGGGTGGTGTGAGCCGGTCGTCGAGGATCAGCTCGGACTTGGCACGCAGATAGCCCATGTCGAGCGGGCCGCCGGCAACGAGGTCGAAGAAGCCGTGCGGGTCGACGCCGAGGGCCCTGGACAGGGCGAGGGCCTCGCCGGCGGCGGCCGTGACGGCGAGAACCCAGCTGTTGGCGACGAGCTTGAGGCGGGTGGCCCCGCCCAGCGCCCCGTCCTCGCCGCTCCACACGGTCCGGGCGCCGACGGCGTCGAAGACCGGTGTCACCTTCTCGCGCCCCTCGGCGGGTCCGGCCGCGAGCACGGTCAGCTTTCCGGCTTCGGCGGGCTGGCGGGTGCCGAGAACGGGGGCGTCGTAGAAGACCAGGCCGTGCTCATGGGCGAAGGCGGCCAGCTCGGCGACGCCCTGGATGCCCGCGGTGGTGGACTGCACCCAGACGGTGCCCGGGCGCAGGGCGGGTACGGCCTCGCGCATCGTCTCCAGGGCGGCGGGACCGTCGTAGAGCATGGTCAGGACGACGTCGGCGTCCTGGACGGCCTGTGCGGGGGTGCCGGCGATCCGCACGCCCTCGGCGGCGAGCGGTTCGGCCTTGGCACGGGTGCGGTTCCAGGCGCGGACCGTGTGACCGGCCCGGGCGAGGTTGCGGGCCATCGCGGCGCCCATGATGCCGGTGCCCAGGACGCTCACGGTGAGCTTGTCGGTCATTGCGTCAACTTCCTCGGTGGGGCGGTGCGGGCGGACTGCCCGCACCCCAGCCTGCCCGCTCAGCGGCGAACCTTCCCGGAAGCGGCGCGGACAAGCCTGATACCAGTGGGGTCAGGCTCGCGGCATCACACCCGGTCCTCGGTCACACCTGCGACGTCAGCGCTCCCAGCGGATCGTCCAGGACCGGCTGCCAGGCCAGTTCCGCCGCGCCGACCAGGCTGTTGTGGTCGAGGGTGCAGGGCAGGATGGGGACGCCGCCGCTCTGGCCCCACAGGCTGCGGTCGGCCACGACCGCGCGGAGGCGGGCGGGGTCGGCGTCGAGGAGGGTGCGGTGCAGGCCGCCGAGGATGATGCGGTCCGGGTTGAGGATGTTGACCAGGCCGGCGAGGCCGAGGCCGAGGCGGTCGATGAGTGCCTCGGCGGCGGTGCGGACGCCCGGGTCGTCGTAGTGGTGGCGGATCAGGTCGATGGACTGCTGGAGCAGGGACACCTCGGGGCCGGGCTCGCGTCCGGCCTCGGTGAGGAAGGCCAGCGGGTCGGTCTCCACGTCGAGGCAGCCGCGGCCGCCGCAGTGGCAGGGGCGGCCCTCCGGGTGCACGGTGAGGTGCCCGACCTCCAGGGCGAGGCCCGAACTGCCCCGGTGGAGGCGGCCGTCGAGGACGAGCGCGCCGCCGACGCCGCGGTGGCCGGTGGCCACGCACAGCAGGTCGCGGGCGCCGCGGCCGGCTCCGTGCCGGTGCTCGGCCAGCGCGGCGAGGTTGACGTCGTTCGCGGCGAACGCGGGTCCGTCGATACCGGCCGCGTGCACCTGCTCGGCGAAGATGTCCCGCACGGGCGCGCCCGCGGGCCAGGCCAGGTGGAGAGGGTTCAGCGCCAGACCCTCGGGTTCGGCGACGGCGGAGGGTACGGCGAGGCCCGCGCCCACGCACCGCAGTCCGGTCTCGCGCAGCAGCTCGGCGCCGGCCGAGACGACGGAGGCGAGCACCTTGGCCGGGTCGGCGTCGACGACCTCGCAGCCGGGCGCGGTGGCGACGATCCGGCCGCCCAGTCCGACCAGAGCCGCCCGGAAGCCGTCGGCATGCACCTGCGCGGCGAGCGCGACGGGCCCGTCGTCGGCGACGGCCAGTTTGTGGGAAGGCCTGCCCTGGGAGCCGGCCGCCGCGCCGGGCCGGGCGTCGACCCGGATCAGTCCGAGCGCTTCCAGCTCGGCGGCGACCGCGCCGGCCGTCGCCCGCGTCACCCCGAGCTCGGCGGTGAGCACGGCCCGGGTGGGCGCGCGTCCGGTGTGGACGAGCTCCAGCGCGGGCCCGAGCGCTCCGCGCCCCCGGTCCAGCCGCGTCCTCGAGGTACTCCCGTCCCCCGCCTGCCGGGGGTCCGCCTTCCCGCTCATGAGGGCGAGTCTCCCATGATCCGCCGGGATGTGGCCGAGTGTGCCCGCCGGGCGTCGCGGAGCGGGCCGGGATCCTCTCGGTCAGGCTCTACAGGCCGCTGACCCGGAGCGTGATGTTGAGCCGGCCCGTGAGCCCCAGCCCGGGCGGTGCCGTGCCCGCGTGGACCCTCGGGACGCCGTGGTAGGCCAAGCGGGACGGGCCGCCGAAGACGAACAGGTCGCCGCTGCGCAGGTCGATGTCGGTGTAGGGCCGGGTGCGCGACTCGGTGTTGCCGAAGCGGAAGACGCAGCTGTCGCCGAGGCTGAGCGAGACCACCGGCGCGTCGGACTTCTCGTCGCTGTCGCGGTGCATGCCCATGCGGGCGTCGGCGTCGTAGAAGTTGATCAGTGCGACGTCGTAGGCCGGTGCCTCGCCCCCGAGGGTGTCGCGGACCGCCCTGCGGCCCAAGTCGCCGAGCCACTCCGGGAACGGCTTGACCGGCGCGCCGTCCCCGTCGGCGACCGTGCGGGCGTAGGCGTACGGGTACCAGTGCCGGCCCAGGCACACCTGGCGGGCGGTCATGGTGCCGCCGCCGGGTGTGCGGACCGTGCGCAGGCCGGCGGGCGGCCGGGCCCAGTCGCGGCAGGCGTCGAGCAGCGCGCCCTGGGCTTCCGCGTCGAGCCAGCCGGGCAGGTGCACGGCGTCGGGCGCGACCTGCGCACGGGCCCTGGGGAACAGCTCGGCGTCCATGCCTTCCATGGTGCCCGACACGCCCTGAGCTGCGGCTCGGCTAGCCTGGTCGCACGATGAACGACCGTATGACGACGCCGTGGGGCGAGCCGGCGCTGACCCGTTTCCCCGAGGACCCGCGCGACAGGCTGCGCGCCTGGGACGCCTCGGACGAGTACCTGCTGAGGCATCTGGACGGGGAGCGGGTGCCGCTGGACGGCACGGTCGTGGTCGTCGGGGACCGCTGGGGCGCGCTGGTCACGGCGCTCGCGGCGCACCGGCCGGTGCAGATCACCGACTCCTTCCTCGCGCAGGAGGCCACCCGGGCCAACCTCGCGCGGGCCGGTGCCGAGGCGGGTGCGGTGCGGCTGCTCACCACGCAGGATCCGCCGCCGGGGCGGATCGACGTGCTGCTGGTGCGGGTGCCGAAGAGCCTGGCGCTGCTGGAGGACCAGTTGCTGCGGCTGGCGCCGGCCGTGCACGCGGGGACGGTCGTCGTCGGCGCGGGCATGGTGAAGGAGATCCACACCTCGACGCTGAAGCTGTTCGAGCGGATCCTCGGCCCGACCCGTACCTCCCTCGCCGAGAAGAAGGCCCGGCTGATCTTCTGCACGCCGGATCCCGCCCTGGAGCGACCCGCCAGCCCGTGGCCGTACGTCTACACGCTCCCGGACGGTATCGGCCCCGCTGCGCGAGGCACCGTCGTCAACCACGCGGGGGTCTTCTGCGCCGACCGGCTCGACATCGGGACGCGGTTCTTCCTCCGGCATCTGCCGGACGCGCGGGGGGGCCGGGTGGTGGATCTGGGGTGCGGCAACGGCGTGGTGGGTACGTCGGTGGGCCTGGCCGACGCGGACGCCGAGGTGCTGTTCGTGGACGAGTCGTTCCAGGCCGTGGCCTCGGCGGAGGCGACGTACAAGGCCAACGGCGTGCCGGGACATGCCGAGTTCAGGGTCGGGGACGGGCTGGCGGGCGTGCCGTCCGGCAGTGTCGATCTGGTCCTCAGCAACCCGCCGTTCCACTCCCACCATGCGACGACGGACGCCACGGCCTGGCGGATGTTCACCGGGGCGCGGAGCGCGCTGCGGCCGGGCGGGGAGCTGTGGGTGGTCGGCAATCGGCACCTGGGCTACCACGTCAGGCTGCGGAAGCTGTTCGGCAACAGCCAACTCGTCGCGAGCGATCCGAAGTTCGTGGTGCTGAAGGCCGTCAAGCGGTAGCGGAGCCCAGGGTCCGGAGGGTCCTGGCCACCGCCCGTGTCATGGCCTCCCGCGCGAGGGTCAGGTAGCTGCGCGGGTCGACCACCTCGGGCCGGTCGGCGAGGAACTCCCGGATCGCACCGGTCAGCGCGATGTTCAGGGCGGTCCCGATGTTGACCTTGGTGATGCCGCCCGCGACGGCCGCCGTGAGTTCGCCGTCCGGGACGCCGGAGGAGCCGTGCAGGACGAGCGGGACGTCCAGCGCGGCCGACAGGCTTTTGAGCAGGGCGTGGTCGAGGGCGGCCGTGCGGGTGGTCATGGCGTGGGAGCTGCCGATCGCGACGGCCAGGGCGTCCACCCCCGAGTCGGTGACGAAGGCTCGCGCCTCGTCGGGGTCGGTGCGGGCGCCGGGGGCGTGGGCGTCGAGCGGCGGCCTGCCGTTCTTGCCGCCGATCTGCCCCAACTCGGCCTCGATCCACAGCCCTTGGGCGTGTGCCCAGTCGACCGCCGCCCGGGTGGCGGTGAGGTTGTCCGCGTAGGGCAGCCGGGCCGCGTCGTACATCACGGAGCTGAAGCCGGCGTCCGCGGCCTGGTGCAGCAGGGCGTCGCTCTGCACGTGGTCGAGGTGCAGCGCGACCGGGACGGCGGCCCGTTCGGCTGCGGCGACGGCAGCGCGGGCGAGCGGGAGCAGCTGTCCGCCGCGGAACCTGACCGCGTTCTGGCTGACCTGGAGGACGACGGGGGCGCACACGGACTCGGCGCCCGCGACGACGGCCTCGACGTGCTCCAGGGTGATGACGTTGAAGGAGGCGACGGCGGAGCCGGCCGCGGCGGCGCGGGTGACGAGTTCGCCGGTGGTGGTGAGGGGCACGGGGCCTCCAAGGTCAGGGCGCGAGGATCACCGAGCGCGTGAGGTGGCGCGGGCGGTCGGGGTTCAGTCCGCGGGATGCGGCGACGGCGACCGCGAGCCGGTGGACGCGGACGAGTTCGGCGAGTGGGTCCAGGGCCCCGGCGATCCACAACGCCCCCGTACCGCCCACCTGTTCGGCGAGTCCCTCCGGCGGGTCGCCCAGCATCCAGGTCGCCGTGCCACGGGTGCTGACGCTGATGGGGCCGTGCCGGTACTCCATGGCCGGGTAGGCCTCCGCCCAGGCCAGGGCGGCCTCGCGCATCTTCAGCCCGGCCTCACTGGCCAGACCGACGGTCCAGCCGCTCCCCAGGAAGGTGAACTGCCCGCACTCCACCAGCCCTTCGGGCAGCGGCTCCGCCAGGGCGGTGCGCGCGTCGGGGACGGCGGTGCCGGGGTGGAGGCCGAGGTGGGCGCGGAGCAGGGTGAGGGCCGTGGTCGCGAACCGGGTCTGGACGACGGAGCGTTCGTCCGCGAAGTCCAGGACGGCGAGTTCGTCGGCGGCTTTCCGCACGGGGGTGCCCGGGTCGGCGGTGATCGCGGTGGTGCGGGTGCCGCCCTTCAACCGGACCAGCAGATCCAGGACTTCGGTCGTGGTGCCGGAGCGTGTGAGGGCGACGACCCGGTCGTAGCGGCGGCCGTGGGGGAACTCGGATGCGGCGAACGCGTCGGTCTCGCCCTGGCCCGCGCACTCGCGCAGGGCCGCGGCGGCCTGCGCCATGAAGTACGAGGTGCCGCAGCCGACGATCGCCACCCGCTCCCCCGGCACCGGCAGCACCTCGGCGAAGCGGGGCGCCTCCGACGCGGCACGTGCCCAGCACTCGGGCTGGCTGGTCAGCTCGTCCTCGACATGCGTCATACCGCACCCTCCGCTCTGATTTTTCATGCAATCTATCGCCAGTTTTCGAGCAGTATCAAGCATTCAGGCGGATCGGGGTGCGTTAGGGTCGCCCGGAGATCGAGACGTGGAGGTGCGGATGTCGCGCGACGCCCGCTGGAAGGCGCTGCTGGAACTGCTCGTGGAGCGCGGCCGGCTGGAGGTCGAGGACGCGGCGGCCGAGCTCGGGGTGTCGGCGGCGACGATCCGCCGTGACTTCGACGGGCTCGCCGAGCAGCAGATGCTGGTGCGCACCCGGGGTGGCGCGGTCGTGCACGGCGTGTCGTACGAGCTGCCGCTGCGCTACAAGACGGCCCGCCGCGCCTCCGAGAAGCAGCGCATCGCCAAGGCGGTGGCGGATCTGGTGGCGCCGGGTGAGGCGGTCGGACTGACCGGTGGGACCACCACGACCGAGGTGGCGCGGGCCCTGGCGGTGCGCGGGGATCTGGCGTCCGGGTCGCCCGCGCTGACCGTCGTGACGAATGCTCTGAACATCGCCAACGAGCTGGCGGTGCGGCCGCAGTTCAAGATCGTGCTGACCGGTGGGGTGGCGCGGGCACAGTCGTACGAGCTGGTCGGGCCGCTGGCGGACGGGGTGCTCGGGCAGATCACCGTCGACGTGGCGGTGCTCGGTGTCGTCGCCTTCGACGTGACGCACGGTGCGGCGGCGCACGACGAGGAGGAGGCGGCGATCAACCGGCTGTTGTGCGAGCGGGCGGAGCGGGTGGTGGTGGCCGCCGACTCCAGCAAGCTCGGGCAGCGGGCGTTCGCCCGGATCTGCGCGGCCGACGCCGTGGACACGCTGGTCACGGACACGGCGGCCGACGCGGAGACGGTGCGGCGCTTCGAGGAGGCCGGGCTGCGGGTGGTCACGGTCTGACGGCGGATGTCACCTCGGGGCCGCAGGCCGTCCTGGCTCCGGCGACGCGGCCGGGCAGCGCTATCGTCGCGGCCCCACGGCAGGACGTCACGGCCGGGCGGCGGGGCGCGCCGGGAGCCCCGGCCGGACAGCACGTCGCCCGGCCCCTCGGCGGCGGTCCGCCGGCGGCTCTAGGCTGGGGCTGGGGCGCCTACCGGGGCAGGGAGGCTGTCATGGGCGAGACGGCACAGGACCGGGGCGTGCCGGGCGGCCGACGGTACGTACCGATCGCCGAGCACGGGCTGATCGGTGACCTGCGCAGTGTGGCCCTGGTGGGGACCGACGGCACGATCGACTGGTACTGCTGCCCGGCCTTCGACGCGCCGAGCGTGTTCGCCTCGATCCTGGACGCGGAGCGCGGCGGCGGTTTCGAACTGGCGGCATCGGTGCCGGCGCGGACCAAGCAGTTCTACTTCCCCGACACCAACGTGCTGATCACCCGGTTCTTCACCGAGGACGGGGTCGGTGAGGTGCAGGACTTCATGCCGGTCGGCGGCGGGCCGGCCGAGGCCGAGCGGCACCGGCTGATCCGGCGGGTGGTGTGCGTGCGCGGCTCGATCCCGTTCTGTACGCGGGTGGCGCCCCGGTTCGGCTACGGCGCCCTGCCGCACACCGTCCGGCTGACCGGCGACACCGCGGTCTTCGAGGCGGAAGGGCTGGCGCTCGCGCTGACCGCGACCGTGCCGCTGGAGGCCGACGGGCCGGACGTGCACGGCGACTTCAAGCTCTCCGAGGGCGAGTCGGCGGTGTTCGCGCTGGACAAGGTCGGCGGCGCCGTGACGCCCCGCCGGTGTGCGCACACGGAGGCGGAGGAGCAGTTCGCGGCGACGGTGGCGTACTGGCGGCGCTGGCTGTCGGCGTCCCGGTACAAGGGCCGCTGGCGGGAGATGGTGCACCGCTCGGCCCTGACGCTGAAGCTGCTCACGTACGCGCCGACCGGGGCGATCGTGGCCGCGCCGACGACCAGCCTGCCCGAGGAGCTGGGCGGCGAGCGCAACTGGGACTACCGGTACGTGTGGGTGCGCGACGCGGCGTTCTGCGTCTACGCCCTGCTGCGGCTGGGCTTCACCGGCGAGGCCGAGGGCTTCATGGATTTCGTGACCCGGCACATCAGCCCGGGCGACGGCAAGACCTCCGGCCCGCTGCAGATCATGTACGGCATCGACGGGCGCACCGAGCTGCCGGAGCGGGAGCTGGACCACCTGGAGGGCCATCACGGCTCCGCGCCGGTACGGGTCGGCAACGCGGCGGCCGACCAGCTGCAGCTCGACATCTACGGCGCGCTGATCGACTCCATCTACCTCTACGACAAGTGGGCCAAGCCCATCTCCAGCGGCCACTGGGACGACGTGTGCGCACTGGTGGACTGGGTGTGCGCGCACTGGGACCAGCCCGACGAGGGGATCTGGGAGACGCGGGGCGGGCGCAGGAACTTCCTGTACTCGCGGCTGATGTGCTGGGTGGCGATCGAGCGTGCCATCCGGATGGCCAACCGGCGCGGCCTGCCCGCCGACCTGCTGCGCTGGCGGGAGTGCCGCGACACGATCTACCGGCGGATCATGAGCCGGGGCTGGTCCGAGGAACGCCGGGCCTTCGTCCAGCACGAGGACGGTGACGTGCTGGACGCCGCCGTGCTGATGATGCCGCTGACGAAGTTCATCGCCCCCACCGATCCGAAGTGGCTGTCGACGCTGGACGTGCTCACCGAGGAACTGGTGTCCGACTCGCTGGTCTACCGCTACGACCCCCGGTCGAGCCCCGACGGGCTGCGCGGCGACGAGGGCACGTTCTCCATCTGCTCGTTCTGGTACGTCGAGGCGATGGTGCACGCCGGCCGGATCGACGAGGCGCGCCTCGCCTTCGAGAAGATGCTGACGTACGCCAACCACCTCGGCCTGTACGCCGAGGAGATCAGCCACACCGGGGAGCAGCAGGGCAACTTCCCGCAGGCGTTCACGCACCTCGCGCTGATCAGCGCGGCGTTCAACCTGGACCGTGCGCTCGGCTGAGCACTCAGTACCCGTGGCCGTCGTCCACATGCCCCTCGGGGGTACCGGCATCGGCCGCCGCTCCACCGGCCCGGACGGTGAAGGCCGCCGTGCGGACCTTGCCGTCGTGCTGGAAGTCGAGGAACAGGCGGTAGGAGCCGGAGCTGGGTGCCGTGGCCGTGAACGAGATGTCCGGGCCGGGCCTGGTGGTGCCGTCGCCGGGTTCGCCGTTCGGGTGGACGTGCAGATAGGCGAGGTCGCCGGAGCGCAGGGCGACCAGATGGCCGTAGGCGCCGAGGTAGGGCTGGAGGTCGGTGACGGGCTTGCCGTCGCGGGAGACCTTCAGCTTCAGTTCACCCGCCTTGCCCGGGCTCAGGGCGCCGGACAACTGCACGTCGTAGCCGTCGACCCGGGCGGTGGTGCTCGCCGGCGGCAGTCGGCGGGCCTCGTACGGGCCGGAGGCGGCGAGGTCCGCGCCGAGGGTGAGGTTCCCGGCGTCCTTCTGGGCCGGGGTGAAGTCGGCGAAGACGCGGTAGCCGCCCGCGCGGGGCAGGTCCACGGGGGTGCTCCAGGTGCCGTCGGCGGCTCGGGTGGGGTGCAGATGGCGGTAGGTGACCAGGTCGCGTGAGGCCACGATGAGGTGGAGTTCCTTGTCGTGCTCGCGCCGGTAGTCGGTGACCGCGCGGCCGCCGGCGTCCCGGACGGTGAAGCGCAGGCCGGTCTGCTGCCCCGCGGTGACGCGCGGGGTCTGGAGATCGAGCGTGTAGCCGCCTTCGGAGATCTGCAGTCCGCCGGCGGGGGGCGTGTCGTGTCCGGTGTGGCCGCCGCCCTGCTCCGGCTCCGGCGCGGGCCGGGTGTGTTCGTTCTCGTGCTTCGGAGGGCTGTCGGCGACGACGGGGCCGACGCCCTGTCCGACGCCGTAGGCCGCGCCGAAGGTCGCTGCCAGGGCGGCGGCGAAGGTGGTGATCCTCAGTCCGGTGTTCATGGCCGTCGGCTCCTTCAGATACCGGGCCTCCCGCTCGTATGCGGGGCCTCCATGCATGTCACCATACCCCTAGGGGGTATCGAGTCAAGTCGTTCTCGCGCTTGCATCGTATACCCCTCAGGGGTATACATGAAGTCGGTGGGGATACCCCCGCCCCGTATTCTCCGCATCTGTTGGATCACCCAGAGGAGGCACCCGATGCCCGCTACGACCTACGCCGTCTCCGGAATGTCCTGCGGCCACTGCGAGGCCACGCTGACCAAGGTCATCGGAGAGCTGGACGGCGTCAGCGGTGTCGAGGTCGACCTCGGCAGCGGCCATGTCACCGTCACCAGCGCCGCCGGGCCCGACGACGCCGCGATCGCGGAGGCCGTCGACGAGGCCGGCTACGAGCTGACCGGGAGGGTCTGAGCCATGAGTACCGGTACGACGACCGGCCCGGACGCCGAGGTGGAACTCGCCATCGGCGGCATGACCTGCGCCTCCTGCGCGGCGCGCATCGAGAGGAAACTCAACCGCATGGACGGTGTCACCGCCACCGTCAACTACGCGACGGAGAAGGCCAAGGTCAGCTACTCCGGTGAGGTCTCCGTCAGCGACCTCATCGCCACCGTCGAGGCGACCGGGTACACCGCGCAGGAGCCCGCTCCCCCTGCCGAGCAGACCGACGCGGGCGAGGAAGCCGACGAACTGCGGCCGCTGCGCGAGCGGTTGATCACGGCCGTGGTGCTCGCGGTTCCCGTCGCGGCCATGGCGATGATCCCGGCGCTGCAGTTCGAGTACTGGCAGTGGCTGTCGCTCACGCTGGCCGCGCCCGTCGTGACGTACGCGGCGTGGCCCTTCCACAAGGCGGCGTTCACCAACGCTCGGCACGGCGCGGCCACCATGGACACGCTGATCTCGGTGGGCATCTCGGCCGCGTTCCTGTGGTCGCTGTGGGCGCTGTTCTTCGGCACCGCGGGCACACCGGGCATGACGCACCCCTTCGAGCTGACCATCGAGCGCACGGACGGCGCCGGGAACATCTACCTGGAGGCCGCCGCGGGCGTGACCGCCTTCATCCTGGCCGGGCGGTACTTCGAGGCCCGCGCCAAGCGCAAGGCGGGCGCGGCGCTGCGGGCGCTGCTGGAGCTGGGCGCGAAGGACGTCACGGTGCTGCGCGCCGACGGCAGCGAACAGACCGTCCCGGTCGAGGAGTTGAAGGCCGGTGACCGCTTCCTGGTCCGGCCCGGCGAGAAGATCGCGACGGACGGGACCGTCGAAGAGGGTTCCTCCGCCGTGGACGCCTCGATGCTCACCGGGGAGTCCGTACCGGTGGAGGTGGGCTCGGGCGACCCGGTCACCGGCGCCACGATCAACGTCGGCGGGCGGCTCGTCGTGCGTGCCACGCGGGTCGGTGCCGACACGCAGCTGGCCCGGATGGCCCGGCTGGTGGAGGACGCGCAGAACGGCAAGGCCGCCGCACAGCGGCTCGCGGACCGGATCTCCGCCGTGTTCGTGCCGGTGGTGATCGCCCTCGCGCTGGGCACCCTGGGCTTCTGGCTGGGCAACGGCGTCGGTCTGACGGCCGCCTTCACCGCGGCGGTCGCCGTGCTCGTCATCGCCTGCCCCTGCGCCCTGGGTCTGGCGACGCCGACCGCGCTGATGGTGGGCACCGGGCGCGGCGCCCAGCTCGGCATCCTCATCAAGGGCCCGGAGGTCCTGGAGTCCACGCGCCGGGTCGACACCGTCGTCCTCGACAAGACCGGCACGGTCACGACCGGCCGTATGACACTGCTGGCCGTGCACACCGCGGAGGGCACGGACGAGGCCGAAGTGCTGCGGCTGGCCGGGGCGTTGGAGCATGCCTCCGAGCACCCGATCGCCCGGGCGGTCGCCGACGGGGCGCTGGACAAGCTGGGTGCGCTGCCGACGCCCGAGGACTTCGCCAACGTGCCCGGGCTCGGCGTTCAGGGCGTCGTCGAGGGCCACGCGGTGCTCGTCGGGCGGGAGCGGCTGCTGGCCGACTGGGCGATGGAGCTTCCCGAGGGCCTGGCCCGGGCCAGGGCTGCGGCCGAGGACGCCGGGCGCACGGCCATCGCGGTCGCGTGGGACGGCGAGGCCCGTGCGGTGCTGGAGGTGGCCGACGCGGTGAAGGACACGAGCGCGGAGGCGGTCGGCCGGCTGCGGGCGCTCGGCCTGACTCCGATCCTGCTGACCGGTGACAACGAGGCGGTGGCCCGGTCCGTCGCCCGCGAGGTGGGCATCGAGGAGGTCATCGCCGAGGTGCTCCCACAGGACAAGGTCGACGTCGTCAAGGGGCTCCAGGCCGAGGGCCGGTCGGTGGCGATGGTCGGGGACGGTGTCAACGACGCGGCGGCCCTCGCCCAGGCCGACCTGGGCCTCGCCATGGGCACCGGCACGGACGCCGCGATCGAGGCCGGCGACCTGACCCTCGTCCGGGGCGACCTGCGAGCCGCGGCGGACGCCATCCGGCTCGCCCGCCGCACGCTCGGCACCATCCGCTCGAACCTGTTCTGGGCCTTCGCCTACAACGTGGCCGCCCTGCCGCTGGCCGCCTCCGGCCTGCTCACCCCGATGATCGCCGGGGCGGCGATGGCCTTCTCGTCGGTCTTCGTGGTCGGCAACTCGCTGCGGCTGCGCACCTTCCGGGCCGCCGGCTGAGGCGCCGGCGGGTCAGCGGTGGCGCCACACCAGCGTGTAGCGCCAGAGCAGACGGCGGCGCAGGCGTGCGCCGGGGAGGACAGCCCGGGCCTCGCGCACGATCTCGGTGAAGGACAGGTCCGCCGGACGGGTGCGGGCGGTCATCGAGACGGAGCGGGGCGCCGGGCGGCCCCGGTTCTTCAGCAACGCCATGACGATGTTGAGCGGGATCGACGCGATGCCGAGCAGACGGTCGACGGACGTCCGCTCCCGGGCCACGCCGACGATCACCAGGGTGCCGCCGGGGGCCAGATGGTCGCGGAAGGTCCTGAGGGCCCGGGTGAAGGGCAGATGGTGGACGACGGCGACGCAGGTGATGACGTCGTACGACTGATCACCGAGCCCGGTCAGCGCGTCGGCCGCCGTGTACGTCACCGGGGCCGCAGCGGGCGTCAGCTCCCGCGCCCGGGCCGTGATCTCCGGATCGGCGTCGATCCCGTGCACGAGCTGGGCCCGGCCGGCCAGCAGCCGGGCCAGGTCGCCGCTGCCGCATCCCACGTCCAGGACGCTGCCCGCCCCCTCGGGGAACTGCCGCAGGATCCAGCGGTGGAAGTGGGCGTTGTGATCCCAGGGGCGGGCGGCGTGGAAACGCTCGAGTGCGCGCAGCACCCGGCGGGGCGGGGGTGACATGCGTTCAGTGTCCCGGCTCACCGGGGTGGCCGTCCGCCGTCCGGGCACCCGGGAGGTACCGGCTCGCAGGGGCGCCGAGCGTGCGCCGGGCGTGAGCCGGTACCGTGCTGAGAAGGCCATTGCGGGGAGAAGCACATGACGGATCCGACGACCACAGACGCGGACGCCCCCCGTCCGCTCCAGAACACCCGGGACTCCGCGAGCGGACGCGGCCGGCTCCTGGGTGCCGTGTTCGGCGATCTCAGGGCCGTGGACGGCGCCCTGTACGCGGCGGTGGCCGCCACCCCGACGCCGACCCTGGACCGGACGCTGCGCCACCTGTCCCACGCGGCCGACCACTCCAAGATCTCGTTCGCCATCGCCGCCGCCCTGGCCCTGAGCGGAAAGCGGCCGCGCAAGGCCGCCCTCGTCGGCGTAGGCGCGATCGCCGTGGCATCGGCCTCCGCCAACCTGCTCGGCAAGCGCCTGGTGCGCCGGGCCAGGCCCGACCGGGAAGCGGCCCGGGTGACGGTGGACCGGCACGTCCGGATGCCGACCTCGGCCTCGTTCCCGTCCGGGCACACGGCGTCGGCGGTCGCGTTCGCCACCGCCGTCGGGGTGGTCCTGCCTCCCGCGGCGGTACCGCTCGGGGCGCTGGCGAGCGCCGTGGGCTACTCCCGTGTCCACACGGGCGTGCACTACCCGGGCGACGTGGCGGCAGGCGCGGTCCTCGGCATCGCGAGCGCGGCGGCGGCCCTGGCGGCGGCAGCGGCCACCCCCTCGGCGAGGACACAGGCCCTCCTCACGGCGGCGCGTTCCTGGCCGCGGATCAGCATCGGCGGCGCCCTGCGCCGGTAGGTCGAAGGCCGGCCGGGCGAGCGGGGGCCAGCCCCCGCCCGCCCGGCACCCTCGCGCTGACGAACGTCAGCCGAAGATCTTGACGGCCTTGCGCCGAACTCCTGGCCACTGAAGGAGAACGGCCGCCGACCGGCGTGCGGGCGCCCTGCGCCGGTAGGTCATGGGCCGACCGGGCACGGGGACTCCGTCCCGCCACCCGTCAACCCCCGTACTGACAAACCGTCAGCCGAAGACCTTGGCGGCCTTGCGCCGCACTCCTGGCTATCGAAGGAGCACGGCAGCGTCACCGCCGTACGTCGACGGCGGTGAGCGCCAGGGCCAGCGGCCCGGGGGCGAGGAAGGCCAGCGGCACCAGCATCCAGGCACACAGCGCGGCCGTCGCCACGGCGAGCAGCACCAGGCCACTGCCGCCGATGTCCGCCACGGCGTCCTGCCCCGCCCCGCGCACCGCCGCGCGCCAGTCCGTGAGCGACTCGGGGCGCCCGCAGGCGCGCAGGCCGACCACCGCCGCGCACACGCCGATCACCGCGGCGGCCACCGCGAACAGCGGCGCCCCCGGCAGCCCGGCCCCGGCCAGCGCCAGGTCGGCCGCGAACAGCAGCAGACCCGCCAGGGCGGCGGCTCCCGCCACCAGGTCGCCGACGCGCAACCTCCGTCGCAGCAGGGCGAAGTACCGCCCCGCCGTGACGGGCCGGTCCTGTCCCGCCCCGCGCAGCACGGCGCACGCCGTCGACAGCGCGGCCGGGGCCGTGACCAGGGGCAGGCAGGCCGCCGCCGTGGCGAGTCCGACGCTCAGCACGTCGGCGAACAGGGACATGCGCGGGCCGAACACCTCACCCGCCTCGCGTGTGGGCATCCCGCTCACCCCTTGACTCCGGAGCTGGCCATGCCCTCCACCAGGAACCGCTGGAAGGCGAGGAAGAACAGCACGATCGGCAGCAGCGCGATCACCGACAGGGCGAACATCGGGCCGAAGGCGGAGGTGCTGGAGGCGTCCACGAAGGAGCGCAGCGCGAGGGTGAGGGTGAACTTGTCCGGGTCGAAGAGGTAGATGAGCTGGGTGAAGAAGTCGTTCCAGGTCCAGATGAACGTGAAGATGGCCGTGGTGATCAGGGCCGGCCGGGTCAGCGGCAGCACCACCTGGAAGAAGCTGCGGAAGGGCCCGCAACCGTCGATCCGGGCCGCCTCCTCCAGCTCGCGCGGCAGGCCGCGCATGAACTGCACGATGAGGAAGACGAAGAACGCCTCGGTGGCGAGGAACTTCGGCAGGATCAGCGGCCAGTAGGTGTTCACCAGGCCGAGCTGGTTGAAGATGATGTACTGCGGGATCAGCACCGCGTGGTGCGGCAGCATGATCGTGGCGATCATGAAGGCGAACAGCGGCCCGCGGAAGCGGAACCTGAGGCGCGCGAAGGCGTAGGCGGCGAGCGAGCAGCTGATGACGTTGCCGAGGACCGCGCCGCCCGCGATCAGCAGGGAGTTGCCGAGCAGCCGCCAGATGGAGACGTCGTTGACGCCGTCCAGGGCGGTGGAGTAGTTCGACCACTCCAGGTGACTGGGCAACAGGTCGAGGCTGGCGATGACCTCGTCGGCGGGCTTGAGCGAGGTGGCCAGCAACCAGGCCAGGGGGTACAGCATGACCAGCAGGGCGGCCAGGCAGCCCGCGTGCAGGGCGACGCGGCCCCACCGAACGGGCTTGTGAGCAGCAGTCGTGGAGGTCACCGGTCCCCCTCGGAGGCGTAGAAGACCCAGGAGCGCGAGGTGCGGAACAGCACCGCGGTGACGACGCCGATCACGAGGAGCAGCACCCAGGCCATGGCGGAGGCGTAGCCCATGTGGGAGGCGACGAAGCCGCGGTCGTAGAGGTACATGGTGTAGACGAGGGTCGAGTCGGCCGGTCCGCCCTTGCCCGCGCTGACCGCGAAGGCGGGGGTGAACACCTGGAAGGCCTGGATGGTCTGCAGGACGAGGTTGAAGAACAGCACCGGGGACAGCATCGGCACGGTGACGGACAGGAACTGCCGCCATTTCCCGGCCCCGTCGACCGCAGCCGCCTCGTACAGCTCGGCGGGGATCTGCTGGAGCCCGGCGAGGAAGATGACCATCGGCGCCCCGAACTGCCACACCGTCAGCAGCGCGACGGCCAGCAGCGCCCAGCCGGGCTTGTTGACCCAGCCGCCGGTGCCCAGCAGGTTGTCCACGGTGCCGCCGTCGTTGAAGACCGCCCGCCAGACGAGCGCGATGGACATCGACGCGCCGAGCAGGGACGGTGCGTAGAACGCGGAGCGGTAGAAACCCTTGCCGCGCTTCATGCCCTTCAGGGCCAGCGCGACGACGAGGGCGAGGGCGAGTTGCAGGGGCACGGCGACGACGACGTACGTCAGGGTCGTCACGACCGAACGCCAGTAGCGGGGGTCCTCGGTGAACATCTGCGCGTAGTTGCGCAGGCCGACCCACTTCGGCGGATTGAACAGGTCGTAGTCGGTGAACGACAGGTACAGCGACACGGCCATCGGCAGCAGCGTCAGGACGATCGCGCCGAGCACCCAGGGCGAGAGGAACACCCAGGCGGCGCCCTCGCGTTCGCACCTGGGGCGGCGCTTCGGGGCGGCGGCGGGGGCGCGCTCCGCCTGCGCGGGGATCGCGGTGGTGGTCATGACCTCAGCTCCGCCTTCGCCTCGGTGACGTAGTTCTCGGCCGCCTCGCGGGGCGACATGCGCGCGTAGGACACCTGGTCGTAGTCGCGCTGGAAGGTGCTCTGCAGGGCGTTGTCGCCCGAGGGCGGCGCCTGGGGCGGGTCCTTGAGCTTGCCTTCCAGGGATGCCTGGTAGTCGGCGATGGTCTTGTCGAAGTCCTTCAGCTGCGGGCCGGTCTCGTCGCGGATGGTCTCGTTGACGGGGATCCCGCGGCTCGCGCCGAGGATCCTCGCGGCCTCCCGGTCGTTGATCATGAAGTCGACGAGCTGCGCCGCCTCCTCGGGATGGCCGGTGTTCGCCGAGACGCCGAGGAACATCGACGGCTTGAAGTACTGGCCGGGTGTGCCGTCCTCACCGGACGGCATGGGCGCCAGGGCGACGCCGGTCGGTATCAGGGCGAGGAAGCCGCTGGCCGGGGCGTCCCAGTTGGCGTCGGTGACGGACGTGCCGCGCCCCAGCGGGGTGTTCTCGACCGAGCCGTCGAGCTGGGTCGTCTGCTCGGCGGGCGAGACGGCGCCCTCGCGGCGCAGCCGGTCGGTGAAGGTCCACCAGCGCGTGAGGTCGCCGGCGGTGAAGCCCAGCCCTCCGCGCTCGGTGTAGAGGGACTTGCCCTGGCCGCGCAGCCAGACCTCGAAGGCGTCCTCGCTCTGGCCGGGGTCGGTCGCCCCCGGCTTGCCGGTCTTCCTGGCGAGGGCGCGCATGGTGTCCGCCCACTGGCTCCAGGTCCAGCTCTCGCCGGGCAGCGGCACGCCCGACTTCTTCCAGGTCTGCACGTCGTAGGCGACGGTCTCGGTGCCGCGGCCCTGCGGTATCGCGTACTGGACGTCGTCGACGCGGCCGGTGGCGAGCAGGCCCCGGTCGATCTCGGAGGTGCGCAGGACGGACTTCTGTTTCGCCAGGTCGAGCAGGACGCCGCCGGAGGCGTACTGGTCGATCTGGCGGTAGTCCAGCTGCATCACGTCGGGGGCGTCGCCGCCGGCGGCCTGGGTGGCGAGCTTCTGCTTGTAGGCGTCGTAGCCGGAGAACGACGTCGTCACGTCGACGTCCGGGTGCTGTTCCTCGAACAGCGCGACGGCCCGCTCGGTGCGTTCCGCGCGGTCGGGGTTGCCCCACCACGTGTAGCGCAGCACGACCTTGCCGCCGCCGGCGGACTCCCCGGGCCCTCCGCAGCCCGCCAGCACGGCGCACAGCGCCAGTGCGGCGGCCGACGCGCAGAACCCCTTCGTCCTGTGTCCGGGCATGCCGGGGTCACTCCTCTCGACGGAGTTTCGGTTGAGCCCCCCTCAGTCCCCCCTCAGTCCCCCTGCCGCTACTCCCCCTGGTACGGCAGCGTGGTGCCCGGCAGCGCGTACTCGTCGCGCCGGCCGCACATGCCGAAGCCGCCGAGCCGGGTGGGCGCGGCCTCGTGGGCGGTGGCCTCGCCGAGGTAGGCGGGCTCCCCCTCGGCCAGGGCGTCGAGCTGGGCGCCGGTGCGCTGCGCGGTGGCCAGGGCGCCCTCCCGCCACAGGGCCTGCCAGGTGGGCACCTTGTCGCGCACGATCCGTGCGGCGGCCCGCTGGAACTCCAGGTACGGGCGGTCGTCGCCGGCGACGAGGGCCTCGCGCAGCCCCAGGTAGCCCTCGACGGCGAGGTCCCTGCGGCGCCGGGCGGCCGCCTCCGTCTCCGGTCCGGTGCCGGGCGGCAGACTCGCCGCTGCGGCGTACCGGTCGGGGTCGGCGAGCACCTCGGGCGGGAAGGTGAACACGGCGTCCCCCGCCTCGGGCAGGCCGCTGTTCTGCATCAGCACGGTGATGCGCAGATCGCCGCCCTGCACCATGCGGTGCACGGTGCCCGGCGTGAACCAGGCGATCGAGCCGGCTTCGAGGGGGATGTCCCGGTAGCCGTCGGGGCTGAGCGTCTGGACCGCGCCCCGGCCGCCGGTGACGACGTACGCCTCCGTGCACACCAGGTGCAGGTGCGGGCTGCCGCCGCAGACGCCGTCGGCGGCCTCCCAGTCGTAGGCGCTGAGGTGGGAGAGGCCGATCGCGCCCGGCAGCGGGTGCGGAAGCCCTGCCGGCTCGGGTTCGCTCACCACGCCAGGCCCTCCAGGTGCGTGCCGACCCGGTCGCGGTCCCAGGCACCGTCGGCGACGACGATGCGGTACCGGTATCCGAAGGACTCGCCCGGCGGCAGCTCGAACTCCTCGAAGAACGCCCAGGAGAACGCGACCGTCGGGAAGGGCTCGGAGCGGACGAACCAGTGCGACTCGTGGACCGGGGAGGTCCCGTCGAGGTTCTCGGGCGCGTGCGCGAAGACCAGGGTGGAGTGGCCGTCGACGTCGTCGTGCTCGGTGGTGAAGGCGAGCCACGGGCCCTGGGTGCCCATCAGCTTGCCCGCGTCGGCGTCGGTGTCCGGGGCGAAGACCGTGCCGCCGGTGAAGTCGCGCGGGCCGCGCCACTGGAGTCCGGTGTAGCCGGCCATCTCACGGCCCGCGGTGGTCGGGGAGCCGAAGGCCAGGGGCTCGGAACGGGTGTTGGTGAGGCGGATCGACCAGTCCAGGGCCCAGGAACCGGCCTCCTCGTCCACCGAATGGACGGTCAGGCCGCGGACCTCGCGCGCCCACTCCGCGCCGCCGTTCTCGATCCACGTGAGGTTCTCGGTGAAGGCGAGGCGGTCGTCCTCGACGGTGAAGTCCGCGAAGCCGTCGTGCCGCATCGAGCCGACGCGCTCGGGCAGGGGGAGGTAGCCCTGGCCGTGGACGTAGCAGTTGCCGCCCCAGAAGTTCTGGCCGGACAGATGGCTCGCGGTCATCTGCAGGCCCTTGTGCCAGCGGTGGTCGTTCGGGCGGTAGCCGGTGACCGTGCGGCCCGAGAGGGTGCGCACGGGGTGGGCGTAGGGCTTGCGGGACTCGAAGGGGTCCGGGTCGGGGCGGTACACGTAGCGGAGGATCTCCGTGCCGCCTGCGGTGACGGCGATGTCCTCGCCGTGCGTGTGGGTGACGCGGATGGTCATGCGCGCTCCTTGGGGGCCCAGTCGGGGTACTCGCCGTGCATGGCCTCGTAGAAGGGGTCCCCGGGGCCGATCTCCCCCGCGTGCACCGAGCGGCCGGTGAACGCGGCCTTGTACAGGGCGGCGGCGAACTCCAGCGTGGCGCGGGCGTCGGGGCCGCTGCCCGGTGGCCGGGTGCCGGTGTCGTAGGCGTCGAGGAGTGCGCCCAGCTGGGCGGTGTGTGAGCTGGGCACGTCGGTGGCGGGGGTGCGCCAGCCGGTGGCGCGCTCGGAGGCGACGTGCGGGGCCGGGGTGTACGACCAGCTGTCGTTGGTGTGGCCGTACAGGTGGGTCAGCTCGACCGTGGCGTCCGCGCAGTCGATGCGGATGCGGCTCACCTCGTCCGGGGAGAGCACGCTGTTGACGACGGTGGCGAGGGCACCGCTCCGGAATCGCACCAGGGCGGTGGAGACGTCCTCGCTCTCGGTGTCGTGGACCAGGCGCGCGGCCATGGCCCTGATCTCCTCCCACTCGCCGAGCAGGTGCAGCAGCAGGTCGTACTGGTGGATGCCGTGGCCCATGGTCGGGCCGCCGCCCTCGCTGGCCCACTTCCCGCGCCACGGCACCGCGTAGTACGCGGCGTCCCGGTGCCAGGTGGTCTGGCAGTGCGCGACCAGCGGAGCTCCCAGCTCACCGCTCGTGATCAGCTCGCGGGCCTGCACGGCGCCGGATCCGTAGCGGTGCTGGAAGACGACCGCCGCGTACGCGCCGGAGGCCTCCTCGGCGGCGGCGATCTCGTCGTACTCGGCGAGCGACAGGGTGAGCGGCTTCTCGCACAGCACCCAGGCGCCCGCCTTCAGCGCGGCCACCGTCTGGTCGCGGTGCAGGGAGGGCGGTGTCCCGATGAGGACGAGGTCGGGGTGTACGGCGTCCAGCATCGCGTCCACCGAGGTGTACCCGGCGACCCGCTCACCGGCCAGCTCGCGGAAGGCGTCCAGGCGCTCCGGGTCCACGTCGACAGCGGCCACCAGTTCCACCCGGTCGGAGTGGGCCCGCAGCGCGGGCAGATGGCTGCCGCCGACGATGGCTCCGGTGCCGACGACGGCTACGCGGCGGCGGGTGGGGGACAAGGACATGCGGCGCTCCTCGGACGGCCGGCGGACACACGCTTGGAAAGCGCTTGCACTCGGAAAGGACCCTAGGCGCGAGAGAATGTCTGGACAACCCCCTGCAGCGACCTGCACAAGGTCTGCCCGCGCATTGTCCCAGCTTGAGGCGGAGATTCGGGTTGTTGCCCCCGCCATGGAAACGGCATGTCCCCGTCTCTTCCCGAGGGCCGGCCCCACCTCGGCCGGCTGCCGGCCGGAGTGCCCGGACGGGGGGCCGCTCCTGCCGTCCTGTCGCACGGCTCCCCTCCGGCAGCACGCAGACGGCGATCTGTGCGGCGACAACGCCGCGCCACGTGATCCCGGGGTGTACCGGCGGGACGTCCGGCGCACCCCGCCCAGGGGGCCCGCTCTTCGCGCCCGCCACCAGCAACCTCAAGCCTGATCTTCCTGGAGGGGGCCGACCGGCACGCGGGGTACGGGTCCTACGGGTCGGCGGGTGCCGACGACGCGGTCAACGCATACCCCGCGACGGGGGGCGTCCGGGTGCGGGACATCGACTGCGCGGCGCGCGGAGGGGCAGGGCCGCGCCACCCGATGCGCGACAGCAACCGGCCCGGATGGCCACCGCCCGCGGGGGGGGTGGC
>NZ_JBHVCP010000070.1:0-36451 GCF_042803315.1 Streptomyces sp. NPDC057424 | reverse complement strand
CTCCCGCCTCAACTCGGTGGTCGCCGAGGTCGACGCGTTCTACGAGGACTACCAGTTCGCTAAGCTCTCCGACGCCCTGTTCCACTTCGCGTGGGACGAGGTCTTCGACTGGTACGTCGAGTTGTCCAAGACGACGTTCCAGGCGGGCGGCGAGGCGGCCGAGGTCTCCCAGCGCGTCCTCGGCGAGGTCCTCGACGTCACGCTGAAGCTGCTGCACCCGGTGGTCCCGTTCGTCACCGAGACTCTGTGGACGACGCTCACCGGCGGCGAGTCGGTCGTCATCGCCGGCTGGCCCGAGGACAGTGGCTTCCGGGACGCCGACGCCGAGCGCGAGATCGAGAGCCTCCAGTCGGTCATCACCGAGGTCCGCCGCTTCCGCGCGGACCAGGGCCTCCAGCCCGGCCAGCGGGTCCCGGCCCGGCTGACCCTGGACGGCACGCGGTTCGCGCCCCACGAGGCGGCCATCCGCCAGCTGCTCCGCCTCCAGCCGGAGGGCGACGCCTTCACGGCCACGGCGACCCTCCCGGTCGCCGGCGCCGAGGTCGCCCTGGACCTCTCCGGCACGATCGACGTGGCGGCCGAGCGCAAGCGCCTGGCCAAGGACCTCGCCGCGGCGGAGAAGGAGAAGGCCCAGGCCGGCGCCAAGCTCGGCAACGAGGCGTTCCTGGCGAAGGCCCCCGACCACGTCGTGGACAAGATCCGCACCCGCCTCGCCAAGGCGGAGGACGACATCGCCCGCATCCAGGCGCAGCTGGAGAGGCTGCCGCAGGCGTAACGGGTTCGTACGGTCGTGAAGGCCCCGGTGCTGGTCAGCGCCGGGGCCTTCACGCAGTTCAGGGGCGCGGGGAACGGCGCGGGCACCCCCCACGGACCCGCGGTCGCCCATGGGCGCAAGCCACCGCAGGCAATGTCAGCCGGTCTCCGTAGACTGGGCCCCGTGAGCGAGCTCCCTCCAGACCACGACGCCGACGACCAGCCCGACCCCCTCGACACCTTCGACGAGATCATCGCGGAGGAAACCACCCGCGACCCCGACCTCGCCGTCATCGAAGCCGGCAGCCGGACCCTGCGCACCCAGGGCGCCCCGCCCGACGCCGACATCCCCACGCGCCCCGCCGACCCCGAGGTCGACAAGGCCCTGCGCGAGGTGGAGACGGAGCTCGCCACCCGCTGGGGCGAGACCAAACTGGAGCCCTCCGTCAGCCGTATCGCCGCGCTGATGGACGTCCTGGGGGAGCCGCAGCGGTCGTACCCGTCGATCCACATCACGGGCACGAACGGCAAGACCTCCACGGCCCGCATGATCGAGGCCCTGCTCGGCGCCTTCGAGCTGCGCACCGGCCGCTACACCTCGCCGCACGTGCAGTCGATCACCGAGCGCATCAGCCTCGACGGCGCCCCCATCGCGCCCGAGCGGTTCATCGAGACGTACCAGGACATCAAGCCCTACGTGGAGATGGTCGACGCCGCGCAGGAGTACCGCCTGTCGTTCTTCGAGGTGCTGACCGGCATGGCGTACGCGGCGTTCGCCGACGCCCCCGCGGACGTGGCCGTCGTCGAGGTCGGCATGGGCGGCTCCTGGGACGCCACGAACGTGATCGACGGGGACGTCGCCGTCGTCACGCCCATAGACCTCGACCACACCGACCGGCTGGGCACCACGCATGCCGAGATCGCCACGGAGAAGGCCGGCATCATCAAGCAGGGTGCGACGGTCATCATGGCGCAGCAGCCGGTCGACGCCGCGCAGGTGCTGCTGAAGAAGGCCGTCGAGGTGGACGCGACCGTGGCCCGCGAGGGACTGGAGTTCGGGGTCGTCGAGCGGCAGGTGGCCGTCGGCGGGCAGCTGGTGACGCTGCGCGGGCTGGGCGGCGAGTACCCCGAGGTGTACCTGCCGCTGCACGGCGCGCACCAGGCGCACAACGCGGCCGTCGCGCTCGCCGCCGTCGAGGCGTTCTTCGGCGTCGGCGCGCAGCGGGCCGACGCGCTGGACCTGGACACGGTCCGCAAGGCCTTCGCCGCCGTGGCCTCGCCGGGCCGGCTCGAGGTGGTGCGCCGGTCGCCGACGGTCGTGCTGGACGCCGCCCACAATCCGGCGGGTGCCCGGGCCGCGGCCGAGGCGATCGGGGAGGCCTTCCAGTTCAGCCGCCTCATCGGCGTGGTCGGCGCGAGCGGCGACAAGAACGTCCGGGGGCTGCTGGAGGCTTTCGAGCCGGTGTTCGCCGAGATCGTGGTCACGCAGAACTCCAGCCACCGCGCGATGGACGCCGACGAACTCGCCGGTGTCGCCGTGGAGGTGTTCGGCGAGGAGCGCGTTCAGGTCGAGCCGCGGCTGCCCGACGCCCTGGAAGCCGCCATCACGCTCGCCGAGGAGGAGGGCGAGTTCGCGGGTGGCGGTGTGCTCGTCACCGGTTCCGTCATCACCGTCGGCGAGGCCCGACTGCTCCTGGGGAGGGGCTGAGTCCCGTGCGCACGCTCTGTTCTTCGACGCTGATCGGCGAGTTCTTCGTCATCGGGTTCGCCGGCCTGGTCGCCATGAAGGACCCCGACCTGTCCATGGCGACCGTGTGGACGGTCAGCGGCATCGCGATGTTCCTGTGCCTGGTGCTGTGCGGCCTGGTGACGCGCCCGGGCGGGGTCGCCCTCGGCTGGGCGCTGCAGATCGCGCTCATCGCGTCGGGGTTCATCGTCCCGACCATGTACTTCCTGGGCGCGATCTTCGCGGCCCTGTGGTGGGCGTCGGTGCACTACGGCCGCAAGGTCGACGAGGCGAAGGCGAGATTCGCGGCCCGGGCGAGCTCCTCCACACCTGACGCTGCGTAACAGGCGCCCCGACCCGCCGGGTAACCTCGTCCCACCGCTAAACCTTTATGCACAAGGAGCCCGTCGTGAGCCAGCGCACCCTCGTCCTCCTCAAGCCCGACGCCGTCCGTCGCGGCCTGACCGGCGAGATCATCAGCCGCATCGAGCGCAAGGCGGGCTGGACGATCACCGCGCTGGAGCTGCGCACCCTGGACCAGGACACGCTGGAGCAGCACTACGGCGAGCACAAGGGCAAGCCCTTCTACGAGCCGCTGGTGGAGTTCATGGCCTCCGGCCCGGTCGTGGCGCTGATCGTCGAGGGTGAGCGGGTCATCGAAGGGGTGCGTCAGCTGGCCGGCCCGACCGACCCGATCGCCGCGGCGCCCGGCTCCATCCGCGGCGACTTCGGTGTGATCGTCCGGGAGAACCTGATCCACGCCTCCGACTCCGAGGAGTCCGCCGAGCGCGAGGTGAAGATCTTCTTCCCCGGCCGGGCGTAGCGTCCGCACCTCACCGGCACATACGGCAGGCCCGGGGGCCGAGGCCCCGGGGCTTTGCCGCATATGCGTGGCGATCGAGGGAACGATGGTCCCCGAACGCCCGTCTCCAGAAGCGAATGCGGTCGGCATCTGCTGACAATGGCGGAGACCCTCCCGCAGTGTTCGCGAAGGCGCGTCTACGATGGAAGCCTTCACGTCACAGCACCCACCTTTGCCTACCTGAAAAGCCCTCAAAAGCTAGTGGGAAGGCCAGACGAATCCTGATGGGGAACTCAATGTCGTTCATCGGCCGTGACATGGCTGTCGACCTCGGGACCGCCAACACGCTGGTGTACGTCAGGGGTCGCGGGATCGTACTCAATGAGCCGTCCGTCGTCGCGATCAACACCAACACCGGTGGCATCCTCGCGGTCGGCGCCGAAGCGAAGAAGATGATCGGGCGCACGCCCGGCAACATCGTTGCCGTGCGTCCGCTGAAGGACGGCGTGATCGCCGACTTCGAGATCACCGAGCGGATGCTCCGCTACTTCATCCTGAAGATCCACAAGCGGCGGTATCTGGCTCGTCCGCGGGTCGTCGTCTGTGTGCCCTCGGGCATCACGGGTGTCGAGCGCCGCGCCGTCATCGAGGCGTCGTCCCAGGCCGGCGCCCGTCAGGTGCACATCATCGAGGAGCCCATGGCCGCGGCCATCGGCTCCGGCCTGCCGGTCCACGAGGCCACGGGCAACATGGTGGTCGACATCGGCGGCGGCACCACGGAGGTCGCGGTCATCTCCCTCGGCGGCATCGTCACCGCCCAGTCCATCCGTGTCGCGGGCGACGAACTGGACAACGCGATCATCCAGCACATCAAGAAGGAGTACTCCCTCCTGCTGGGTGAGCGCACGGCCGAGCAGATCAAGATCACGATCGGTTCGGCGTACGACCTCGACTCCGACGAGCACACCGAAATCCGCGGCAGGGACCTCGTCTCCGGGCTGCCGAAGACCGTTGTCATCTCCGCCGCCGAAGTCCGCAAGGCGATCGAGGAGCCCGTCAACGCGATCGTCGACGCCGTCAAGACGACCCTCGACAAGTGTCCGCCGGAGCTGTCCGGCGACATCATGGACCGAGGAATCGTTCTGACCGGCGGCGGAGCGCTGCTGCGGGGTCTCGACGAGCGGCTGCGCCGGGAGACCGGCATGCCGATCCACATCGCCGAGGACCCGCTGGACAGTGTGGCGCTCGGATCCGGAAAGTGCGTCGAGGAGTTCGAGGCGCTGCAGCAGGTGCTGGACGCCCAGCCGCGCAGATGACATAACTCTTCGATTCCGCCGTACGGGACGATCTCCTCTCGTACGGCGGATCGTTGATATAGAGGCATAAGCTCCCACAAAGCAGCCCCTCGGGTTTCCCTGGGGCTTCCCGAATTCCTATGAGGAAGGGCACGGCCGCCGCACGTGAGGGACACACGAGAGAGCCGGCTGCTCCTGGTGCTGCTGATCGCCATCGCGTTCGCGTTGATCACGGTGGACATCCGCGGTGGGGAGGACTCGCCCGTCGACGGTGCCCGGCAGGGTGCGGCGACGGTCTTCGGCCCGATCGAGAGCGGCGTCTCGGCCGCGGTCGACCCGGTCGGCAACGCGGTCTCCGCCATCCGCGACTCCGGGGAACGGCACGACCGGCTCGCCGCGCTGGAAGAGGAGAACGCGGCCCTGAAGGCGCGCCTCGGCAGCGACGACCGCAGCCGCAGCCGCCTCGAGCAGCTCGACAAGATGCTGAAGATCTCCGGCCGGGGTCAGTACGGCATCAAGGGCGCCCAGGTCATCGCCATCGGAGCCGCGCAGGGCTTCTCCTGGACCATCACCATCGACGTCGGCGCCAGGGACGGCATCAAGCGCGACATGACCGTCCTGAACGGCGACGGGCTCGTCGGGCGCGTCACCACCGTCGGACCCAACACCGCCACCGTCCTGCTCGCCAGCGACCCCGACTTCACGGTCGGCACCCGGATGGAGTCCGGCGACGAGCTCGGCTTCGCGTCCGGCCAGGGCGACCGCCCGCTGCGCGTGGAACTCCTCAACGGCAAGGCGGAGGTGAAGAAGGGCGACCGCCTGGTCACCTTCGGCTCGCAGGCCGACCGGCCGTTCGTACCCGGCGTGCCCGTCGGCGTGGTCTCCCGCGTCGACCCCTCCGGCGGTGGCTTGACCCGCACGCTCTTTGTCACGCCGTACACCGCCTTCACCAAGCTCGACATCGTCGGTGTCGTCGTCGAGGCCCCGAAGAAGGACCCACGTGACACCGTGCTCCCGCCCAAGCCCAAGCCCACCCCGAGGCCGACGGTGACGGTGACCGTGACGCCGTCCGCCGAGGCGCCCGTGGACGGCCAGAACCAGCAAGAGCAGTAGGAGCTGTCATCCCATGCGTGTCAACCGGATCCTGCTCTCCTCCGCCCTGGTCGTCGTCGCCCTGGTGATCCAGGTCAGCGTCCTCGCCCGCCTCCATCTGCCGGGCGCCGTGCCCGACCTGCTGCTGCTCACCGTCCTCGGCCTCGCGCTGGTGTACGGGCATGTGGGCGGCGCCCTCGTCGGTTTCGGCGCGGGCCTGCTCGCCGACCTGGCCCCGCCCGCCGACCACGCCGCCGGGCGCTACGCCCTCGTGCTGTGCGTCATCGGCTACCTCGCGGGCCTGGTGAAGCCCGAGACGGGCCAGCTGAAGTCCGCGACCGGCCCCATGGCCGTGGTGGTCGCCGCCGCGGTCGGCTCGACGCTGCTGTACGCGGGGGTCGGCGCCCTCGTCGGGGACACGGCCGCCCGCCATGTGGGCCTGGGCAGCCTGCTGTTCACGTCCGCCCTGTACGACCTGCTGCTCGCCCCGTTCGTGGTGCCGGTGATCATGGCCCTGGCCCGGCGCGCCGAGAACGACCCGCTCGCCGAGTCGACCTCGGCCGCAGCCAAGGCCTCGGACATCTCCTCCGGCTGGCTCTCCGGCGGCACCGGACTGAAGATCGGCGGCCAGCGCAGCGGGCTGCGCGTGAAGGCGGCCCGAGCGCGGATGGCACGTGCAGGGCGCATCAAGGGGGTCAAGCGGCTGTGAACGCAGGGAAGTTCACCCGAACGGGTCGGTCCAGTAGGAACGCCCGCTCGTGGGCGGGCGTTCATCACTCGTACCCGCACACCCGTACGCGCACCGAGAGGGGGAGGCAGCCGCAGTGACCAACATTCCCGAGACCGGCCGGAACTCACGGGTCCAGATCCGGCTCGTCGTCATCCAGGTCCTCGTCCTCTCCCTCCTGCTCACCCTCGGCGGACGCCTCTGGTACCTCCAGATCCGCGAGGGCGCCGCCTACGCCAAGGAAGCCTCGGGCAACCACGTCCAGCAGGTCGTCCAGCCCGCCGTCCGCGGCTCGATCCTCGACGCACGCGGCGTGGCCCTCGCGGACAACGAGACCCGGCTGGTCGTCTCCGCCTCCCGCACCGACCTGCTGAAGATGAAGGACGACGGCAAGGAAGTCCTCACCAAGCTCGCCAAGGTCCTCGGCATGACGCCCAAGGCGGTCCAGGAGAAGGTCCGGCTGTGCGACGCCAAGACGCCGCAGCCCTGCTGGAACGGCTCGCCCTACCAGCCCATCCCGATCACCGACGAGGCCACCGCCAAGCAGGCCCTCCAGATCCGCGAGCGCGCCGAGGACTTCCCCGGCATCACCGCCGAACCGGAGGCCGTGCGCCGCTACCCGAGCCCGGGCAAGGCCAACACCGCCCAGGTCCTCGGCTACCTCTCGCCGGTCACCGACGAGGAGATCAAGAAGGCGCAGAACACCAACTCGCCGTATCTGCGCTCCGACCAGGTCGGCCGCTCGGGCCTGGAGCGCCAGTACGACAAGGCCCTGCGCGGCAAGGCCGGCGTCACCCGCTACGAGGTCGACAACCTCGGCCGGGTCATCGGCCAGGCCGAGGCCGACCCGGCCCACCCCGGCGACAACCTCGTCACCAGCATCGACTCCCGCGTCCAGCGGATCGCCGAGTACCAGCTGAACGAGGCGATGAAGGAAGCCCGCAAGCAGCACGACCGGAACACCGGCACCAACTACAAGGCCGACTCCGGCGCCGTCGTGGTGATGGAGGCCAAGACCGGCCGCGTCGTCGCCATGGCCTCCAACCCCACGTACGACCCGAACGCCTGGGTGGGCGGCATCTCCGCCAAGGACTACACGCGGCTCACCGGCAAGAGCTCCAACTACCCGCTGCTCAACCGCGCCATCCAGGGCCAGTCGGCACCCGGCTCCATCTTCAAGGTCATCCCGACGGCCGCCGCGGTCAACGCCGGCTACAGCTTCAACGGCCCCTACCAGTGCTCCAGCTCGTACTCGATCGGCGGCCAGGTCTTCAAGAACTTCGAGTCCAAGGGGTACGGCCCGATCAGCCTCGGCCGGGCCCTGGAGGTCTCCTGCGACACCGTCTTCTACCGCCTCTCCCACGAGGAGTGGAAGCGCGACGGTGGCACCAAGCCGAAGAAGAACGCCAACGACTGGTTCTACAAGACCGCCCACCAGTTCGGCCTCGCCAAGGAGACCGGCATCGACCTGCCCAACGAGGTCACCGGCCGCGTCCCCGACCGCCAGTGGAAGCTGGACTACTGGAAGGCCAACAAGGACGCCTGGTGCCGCACCGGCAAGCGCAACGGCAGCTACGCCGAGAAGATCGCCTACGAGAACTGCCTCGAAGGCAATCGCCTGCGCGCCGGTGACTCCGTCAACTACTCCATCGGACAGGGCGACACCCTCGTCACACCGATCCAGATGGCCACGATCTACGGAGCCATCTCCAACGGCGGCACGATGTACACCCCCTCGGTCGGCAAGGCCGTCATCAGCGCCGACGGCAAGACGGTCACCCCGATCAAGCCCCAGGCGAACGGCAAGCTGCCGATGACGAAGAAGCTCCGCAACGAGATAGACGAAGCCCTCGCGGGAGTCGCCACCCGCGGTACGGCCGCCTGGAGGTTCGGCGGCTGGCCGCAGGACAAGATCCCGATGCACGCCAAGACGGGCACGGCCGAGGTCTACGGCAAGCAGACGACCTCCTGGTTCGCCACGTACACCAAGGACTACTCGATCGTCATGACGATCTCCCAGGGCGGTACGGGCTCCGGCGCCTCGGGCCCCGCCGTCCGCAACATCTACAACGCGCTCTACGGCGTCTCCGAGGACGGCGCCATCGACGCGAAGAAGGCACTGCTGCCGACCCCGCAGAAGACCCTGCCGAAGGTCAAGACGGACGGCACCATCTCCTCCCCGAAGGTCTCCAAGGACCCGGCCAAGGACCAGCAGGCGAACAAGAAGGACCCGAACGCCCCGGCCGACCCGCTCCAGCCGGCGACGGCGGCCCCGCCGACGCCCGAGAACCGCGACACCCGAAGGCGCCGCCGCCGGGGAAGCCGGAGGTTGCCAGCATGACCGGCGGCGTGAACAGCTTCCAGGTCTCCGGCTACGGGCCCGAGCGCTCCGGCTGGACGCGGCTGCTGGCCCGCGACTCGGTGGCGCGGCGGCTCGACTGGCCCATCCTGCTGTCGGCGACGGCCCTGTCGCTGCTCGGCACGCTCCTCGTCTACTCGGCGACCCGCAACCGCACGGAACTCAACCAGGGCGACCCGTACTACTTCCTCGTCCGGCACCTGCTCAACACCGGCATCGGCCTCGCCATGATGGCCGGCACGATCTGGCTCGGCCACCGCGCCCTGCGCACGGCCGTCCCCGTCCTCTACGGCTTCTCGCTGCTGCTGATCCTGCTGGTGCTGACCCCGCTCGGCTCCACCATCAACGGCGCCCACTCCTGGATCAAGCTCCCCGGCGGCTTCTCGCTCCAGCCCTCGGAGTTCGTCAAGGTCACGATCATCCTGGGCATGGCGATGCTGCTGGCGGCCCGGGTCGACGCGGGTGACAAGCAGTACCCCGACCACCGCACGGTCGTGCAGGCCCTCGGCCTGGCCGCCGTACCCATGCTGATCGTCATGCTGATGCCCGACCTCGGGTCGGTCATGGTGATGGTCATCATCGTGCTCGGCGTGCTCCTGGCCTCCGGGGCGTCCAACCGGTGGGTGTTCGGCCTCCTCGGCGCCGGCACGCTCGGCGCGGTCACCGTCTGGCAGATCGGGGTGCTCGACGACTACCAGATCGCCCGCTTCGCCGCCTTCGCCAACCCCGAACTCGACCCGGCCGGCGTCGGCTACAACACCAACCAGGCCCGCATCGCCATCGGCTCCGGCGGACTGACCGGCTCCGGCCTCTTCCACGGCTCACAGACCACCGGCCAGTTCGTGCCCGAACAGCAGACGGACTTCGTCTTCACCGTGGCGGGCGAGGAACTGGGCTTCCTCGGCGGCGGCCTGATCATCGTGCTCCTCGGCATCGTCCTGTGGCGGGCCTGCCGCATCGCCCGGGAGACCACGGACCTGTACGGCACGATCGTGGCCGCCGGCATCATCGCCTGGTTCGCCTTCCAGACCTTCGAGAACATCGGCATGACCCTCGGCATCATGCCGGTCACCGGCCTGCCGCTGCCGTTCGTGTCCTACGGCGGATCGTCGATGTTCGCCGTGTGGATAGCGGTGGGGCTGTTGCAGTCGATCCGCGTGCAGCGGCCGATGTCGGCATGACCCCGCGCGGGGTGGCCCTCTGCCGCCCCGCGCCCCGGCAGACTAGATTCGGTTCATGGCGCACAGCAAGCGAGAGATCGAGCGGAAGTACGAGTCGGCGGACAGCGGACTCCCCGACCTGACCGGAGTCGCCGGGATCGCGGCCGTGGCCGACAAGGGCATGGCCCACCTCGACGCCACCTACTACGACACCGTCGACGAACGCCTCGCCGCGTCATCCGTCACCCTGCGCCGCCGCACCGGCGGCTCCGACGCGGGCTGGCACCTGAAGTTCCCCATCGCTCCGGATGTCCGCGACGAGATCCACGCCCCGCTCTCCGACACCCTCCCCGACGACCTCACCGCTCTGGTCCGCTCCCGCGTCCGCAACAGCGAACTGCTTCCCGTGGTCCGGCTGCGCTCAGACCGCGACGTACGCCATCTGCTCGACGCCGACGGCCATCTGCTCGCCGAGGTGAGCGTGGACACCGTGCACGCCGAACGGCTCACGGGGCACGGCGGCGAAGCACGGTGGACCGAGGTCGAGGTGGAACTCGCCGACGGGGGAGACCCGGCCCTGCTCGACAAGGTGGAGAAGCGGCTGCGCAAGGCGGGCGTACGGCCCTCGGCAGCGTCGTCGAAACTGGCCCGCGCCCTCGAGGAGACGGCACCGGGGAAGCGGCGCGCCACCGCGCCCGCCCGGGAGCCGGTGACCGCCGGAGACCATGTGCTCGCCTACGTGCGCACCCAGCGGGACGCCATCGTCGAGCTCGACCCCGCCGTCCGCCGCGACGCCGAGGACGCCGTGCACAGCATGCGCGTGGCCACCCGCCGGCTGCGCAGCACCTTCAAGTCGTTCGGCAAGATCCTCGACCGGACCGTCACCGACCCCATCGCCGACGAGCTGAAGTGGCTCGCCGCGGAGCTGGGCCTGGACCGGGACCGCGAGGTGCTGACCGAACGGCTCACCGCGGCCGTCGACGAGGTGCCCGCAGGCCTGGTCCGCGGCCCGGTCGTGGAACGCCTGCACTCCTGGTCCCGCGCCGAGCACAGCGGGGCCCGCGGCCGCCTCCTCGGCGTCCTGGACTCCCGCCGCTACCTGACCCTGCTCGACACCCTGGACGCGCTGATCGCCGACCCGCCGCTGCTCGAGGCGGCCGGCAAGGAGCCCCACAAGCCCATCGCCAAGGCCGTACGGAAGGACTTCCGCAAGGTGTCCGCGCTGATCGAGCAGGCGGCGGACCTGGAACCCGGCACCGATCGGGACGTCGCGCTGCACGAGGCCCGCAAGAAGGCCAAGCGCACCCGCTACGCGGCGGAGACGGCCAAACCCGTGCTCGGCAAGCCGGCCAAGACCATGGCCAAGTCCATGAAGGCGCTGCAGAACCTGCTCGGCGAACACCAGGACAGCGTGATGGCCCGGCAGGCCCTGCGCGAGCTGTCGGCGGTCGCCCACGCGGCGGGGGAGAGCGCCTTCACCTACGGCCTCCTCCACGAGCGCGAGGAACGGCGGGCGGTACGCGTGGAGGCCGAACTGCCCGGCTTCTGGGACGGGATCAAGGACGGTGCGGCGGACCTCTGACCTTCCGGCGTACGGAGGCTCCCCGCGATCGCGTTAGTCTGGATGGTCACCCCTGTCAGTTCAGTCCAGCTCACGAAGGTGCGCGACATGCCTGCCGAAGTCGCTGCGTCGGTCTTCCCGCAGCTCGAAGCTCTGCTCCCGCATGTGCAGAAGCCGATCCAGTACGTCGGCGGAGAGCTCAACTCCACAGTCAAGGACTGGGACTCCTGTGACGTCCGCTGGGCGCTCATGTACCCGGACGCCTACGAGGTCGGTCTGCCCAACCAGGGCGTCATGATCCTCTACGAGGTGCTCAACGAGCAGCAGGGCGTCCTCGCCGAGCGCACCTACAGCGTGTGGCCGGACCTCGAGGAGCTCATGCGGGAGCACCATGTCCCGCAGTTCACGGTGGACAGCCACCGGCCCGTGAAGGCCTTCGACGTGTTCGGCCTGTCCTTCTCCACGGAGCTGGGCTACACCAACATGCTGGCCGCCCTCGACCTGGCCGGCATTCCCCTGGAGGCCAAGGACCGCGGCTTGGACGACCCGATCGTCCTGGCCGGCGGCCACGCGGCGTTCAACCCCGAGCCGATCGCCGACTTCATCGACTGCGCGGTGATCGGCGACGGCGAGCAGGCGGTCCTGGAGATCACCGCGATCGTCCGCGCCTGGAAGGCCGAGGGCCGCCCCGGTGGCCGCGAGGAGCTCCTCTTCCGGCTGGCCAGGACGGGCGGGGTGTACGTCCCCGGCTTCTACGACGTCGAGTACCTGCCCGACGGCCGTATCGCCCGTGTCGTGCCGAAGCGCAGCGGCGTCCCGTGGCGGGTCTCCAAGCACACCGTCATGGACCTCGACGAGTGGCCGTACCCCAAGCAGCCCCTCGTCCCGCTGGCCGAGACGGTCCACGAGCGCATGTCGGTGGAGATCTTCCGCGGCTGCACCCGCGGCTGCCGCTTCTGCCAGGCCGGCATGATCACGCGCCCGGTGCGTGAACGCTCCATCACGGGCATCGGCGACATGGTCGAGCAGGGCCTGAAGGCGACGGGCTTCGAGGAGGTCGGCCTGCTGTCCCTGTCCTCCGCCGACCACACGGAGATCGGCGACATCGCCAAGGGCCTCGCGGACCGCTACGAGGACGACAAGATCGGCCTGTCGCTCCCCTCCACCCGCGTGGACGCCTTCAACATCGACCTGGCGAACGAGCTGACCAGGAACGGCCGGCGCTCGGGCCTCACCTTCGCCCCCGAGGGCGGCTCGGAGCGCATCCGCAAGGTCATCAACAAGATGGTCTCGGAAGAGGACCTGATCCGCACGGTTTCCACGGCGTACGGCAACGGCTGGCGCCAGGTGAAGCTGTACTTCATGTGCGGCCTGCCGACGGAGACCGACGACGACGTCCTCCAGATCGCCGACATGGCGACGAAGGTCATCGCCAAGGGCCGCGAGGTCTCCCGCTCCAACGACATCCGCTGCACGGTCTCGATCGGCGGCTTCGTCCCCAAGCCCCACACGCCGTTCCAGTGGGCCCCGCAGCTCTCCGCCGAGGAGACCGACGCCCGTCTGCAGAAGCTGCGGGACAAGATCCGCGGCGACAAGAAGTACGGCCGCTCGATCGGCTTCCGCTACCACGACGGCAAGCCCGGCATCGTCGAGGGCCTCCTCTCCCGCGGCGACCGCCGCATCGGCGCGGTCATCCGCGCGGTCTACGACGACGGCGGCCGCTTCGACGGCTGGCGCGAGCACTTCTCGTACGACCGCTGGATGGCCTGCGCGGACAAGGCCCTCGCCCCGTTCGGCGTGGACGTCGACTGGTACACCACCCGCGAGCGCACCTACGAGGAGGTCCTCCCGTGGGACCACCTCGACTCCGGCCTGGACAAGGACTGGCTCTGGGAGGACTGGCAGGACGCCCTCGACGAGACGGAGGTCGAGGACTGCCGCTGGACGCCCTGCTTCGACTGCGGGGTGTGCCCGCAGATGGACACCCAGATCCAGATCGGCCCGACGGGCAAGAAGCTGCTGCCTCTGACGGTCAGGAACGCGGGTCCCGCACCGGCTTCGAGCGGGCACGCGCATTGAGCGGAACCGAGCACCGCTCCGCTGCGCGCTTGCCCTGACGCTGCGGCCGAGCCCCCTGCCTGCCGGGAGGGGGCTCGGTGGTTCCAGGGGCATCGGGTGGCCGGCGATGACTGGTCCGATGCAGCCGGAGAGGACACCGGCTCGCGCCTCGTTCCACGTGCGGGAGGGAGCCTGGGAGGTGAGAGGCGTGTTCTGAGGGGGACCCGCTGAGCAGGCCGGGTTGGTGACGCTTCCCTGGGGGACCGACTCGGTCAGGTTCCCCCAGTTCAGAATGTGTGCTGGGGGAGCCGTCAGGTCAGGCGGCCCTCTTCGCAGACCCGCCGGGCGACCTCGCGGAGCTTGATGTTCTTCTCCTGGGAGTAGCGGCGCAGCACGTCGAAGGCCTGGTCCTCGGTGAGGCGGTGGCTGCCCATGAGGATGCCCATGGCCTCGCCGATGACGTGACGGGTGGCCATGGCCTGCTCCATCTGGGCGTGGCTGCGGGCGCTGGAGAGGGCGACCGCCGCGTGCGAGGCGAGCAGCCAGCCGGCGGTCTCGCTGTCGTCCGTGAAGGACCCCGGCCGGTGCGAGTAGAGGTCGAGCGCGCCGAGGTCCTCGTCCTCGGTGTAGAGCAGGAAGCCCATCATGCTGCCCACGCCCAGTGCACGGGCCCGTGCGGCGTAGGCGGGCCAGCGGGGCTGCTCGGTGGTGAAGTCGGCGATGCGGAACACGCGCTCCCCGTTGCTGGTGCGGGCCGCGTCGAAGCAGGGGCCCTCCGTGAGGCGCTCCTGGAGCCGGTCGCTCTCGACGACCAGGTCGTGGGTGGGTGCGAGTGTCTCCACGCGTTTGCCGTGCAGGAGGAGGATGCCGGCCGCGTCGCACCCGGCCACGTGTTCCGTGGCCGCTGCGGTGATGTGCTCGAGTGTGGCGCCGACCGAGTCCTGGGCGAGCAGGTCACGCGCCATGGCGGCCATCTCCTGTGCGAACACGCGCCAGTCCACTGTCGTCCTCCTCGGTCCGAGTGCTGGGCATGCATGCCTCCTGCCACGGTGTCATGTGCGCACACACCGGTGGGCTGTCGCACCCGATGTTCGTCTTCCCGGCGGTCGCCTCTTGTGGCATCTATCGAATTTCGATAGATTTCCATCGTGGTTCGATCGAAGGAGTGGCGATGGGAAAGCTGGCCGTGGCGGCGTTGCGTGGGGTGCTCGTGGTGCTGCTCGCCGGGTCGTTGTTCGTGCAGGCGGTGATGGTCCCGCTGCTGGCCGTCGACATGAACGGGCTCAGGCCCGAGTACGCGTACCTGCGCACCCCGATCCTCGTGATCACGGTCCTGGGAGTCGTGACGGCCCAGGTCGTCGTGGTCTGCGTGTGGCGGCTGGTGACGATGGTGCGGCGTGGGACGGTGTTCTCCCCCGCTGCCTTCCGCTATGTGCACATCGTGATCGGCGCGTTCGTGGCGGCCGCCCTGCTGGTCTTCGCGCTCGCGGTCGTGCTCGCGCCGGGCGAGGCCGTCGCTCCCGGAGTGGTGCTCCTGCTGTGCGGGGTGGTGGTGGCCGTGCTGGGCGTGGCGCTGGTCGTGCTCGTGCTGCGGATGCTGCTCGCGCAGGCCGTCGCGCGCGACATCGAGGCGGCTCAGATGCAGGCCGAGCTGGAAGAGGTCATCTGATGCCGATCGCCGTCGACATCGACGTGATGCTGGCCAAGCGCAAGATGTCCGTGGGCGAACTGGCGGAACGCGTCGGCATCACCCCCGCCAACCTGGCGGTCCTCAAGAACGGCCGTGCCAAGGCGGTCCGCTTCTCCACCCTCGCCGCGCTGTGTGAGGTGCTGGAGTGCCAGCCGGGAGATCTGCTGCGCTGGGAGACGGACGGGGCGGCGGACCCGGCCGTGCCCTGAGGGAGAACATCGGCCGCGGGCCTCCGGAGACCCGGTACCCGGGCGATCCCCGCGTACGCCCGCAACGGCTTGCGGGAGTCGCCCGGCTGCGGCAGGCGCAGGTCACCCGCGCGTGAGCCGTATGATCTTGCGGCCGAGTGGAGGAATCGCGGGGGATCGGGGCGGGGCTGTGTGGTGCTGGATCCGGACGGGGCGCTGAAGGCGTCTACGACGGTATGGATCTGGAGAAGCATCCCCGCGAGGGTTCCGAGGCGCGGGTCGATCTGCGCAAGCGGCCTGCTGAGCCGCCCGTCCGGCGTGAGCCGGAGCCGCCCGAGGGGTGTCTCGCCGTCGCGATCCGGATTCCCGTGCGGATCATCGTGCTCGTTCTGGTCGTCCCCGTGCGGATGCTGTGGGACGCGCTCGTCGTGGCCGGGCGGTTCCTGAACGACGCGCTGCTCCGGCCGCTCGGGCGGGCGCTGCTGTGGCTCGGGCGGGCGGTGTTCGTCTGGCCGTTCGCCGGGCTGTGGCGCTACGTCGTCGTCCCGGTGGGCAGGGCCCTCGGATGGCTGGGGAACGTCCTCGTCGTCGTGCCGCTGGTCTGGCTCTACCGGTATGTGCTGACCCCCGTGGGGCACGCGATCGCGTGGGCCGTCCGGGGTGTCGGGGCCGGGGCCGGCTGGATCGCCAGGGGCGTGGGAGCCGCGCTCGGCTGGGTGTACGCCCATCTGCTCACGCCCGTCGGGCACGCGGTGATGTGGGTTGTGAAGGGGCTCGGCGCCGTGCTCGCCGCGCTCGGTATAGGTGTCCGGACGGTTCTGGCCTGGCTCGCGACGTACCTCGTCGCCGTACCCGCCGTCTGGCTGTACACGTGGGTGCTCGCGCCCGTCGGCCGCGCGGTCGTCTGGTGCGGAAAGGGGCTCGTGTGGCTGGTGAGCACGGCCGTCACCGGCGTCGGCACGGCCCTCTACTGGATCGCCCGCATCCTGCTGGTCCTGCCCGCGCTCGCCCTCTGGCGCTGGATCCTCACCCCGGCCGGACGCGTCCTCGCCGTCATCGGGCGGGAGGTGCGGGACGCGCTCGGCCACGCATGGCGCGTCGCCGGGCACATCTCGCTTGCCGTCGGGCGGTTCCTCGGCACCCTCTTCCGGTGGCTCCTCGTCGAACCGGTGCGATGGGTGTACCGCAGCGTGCTGACGCCCGTCGGGCACGTCGTACGGGACGCCGTCTGGCGGCCCGCCGCCGAGGCCGCCCGCAGTGTGGGGCGGGCCACCCGGCAGGCGCTGGCCGCCGCGCGGCAGTCCGTGCGGCAGGCCCGAGCCGACGTTCGGCGGATGCTCTTCGGCGAGCCGCGGCAGCCGCGTCCGGTCGGCCGGAGGGAACCATCGGCGCGCGAGGCACGTACTCTTGGTAGCAGTACGACCGCTCTCACGAAGGACTGAACGACACTGGGCAAGCGACAGCCCGAAGGCCCGCCGCCCGCACCCGCGGTGCAGCGCATCCGACTGCGTTACACCAAGCGCGGCCGCCTCCGGTTCACCAGCCACCGTGACTTCCAGCGCGCCTTCGAGCGTGCGTTGCGCCGTGCCGAGGTGCCGATGGCCTACTCGGCCGGCTTCACACCGCACCCGAAGGTGTCGTACGCCAATGCCGCACCCACCGGCACGGGCAGTGAGGCGGAGTACCTGGAGATCGCGCTCACCGCGCCGCGCGACCCGGAGCAGCTCCGGGCCCTCCTCGACGAGTCGATGCCCGCCGGGCTCGACATCACCGAGGCGGTCGAGGCCCGTACCTCGGGACTCGCCGACCGGCTGACGGCTTCCGTCTGGGAGCTCCGGCTGGACGGTGTGCCGCCGGAGGAGGCCCGCCGAGCGGCTGACGCCTTCAACGCGGCCGAGACCGTCGAGGTCCAGCGCCTCGCCAAGAACGGTGTCCGTACGTTCGACGCCCGCTCCGCCGTGGCGAGCCTGGAGGTCCGCGGCCTCGGGGAAACGCACAGTTCGCAGGCTGATAGGCCGACCGACCAGCCCTGTGCGATACTGCGGCTGGTTGTTCGGCACGTGACGCCTGCCGTACGACCCGACGACGTCCTGTCCGGTCTTCGCGCCGTGGCCGACCTGGCGCCGCCGGTCGCCGCTGCGGTGACCAGGCTGGCGCAGGGGCTGTTCGATGAAGAGACCGGCACGGTGACCGACCCGCTCGCGCCCGACCGCGAGGCAGTCGAGGCCCCCTCAACGGCCGAACCGACTGCCGCCGCGACGGCGCCGGCGTAAGGAAGGTCCCGCGTAGGGACGGACGTCGTAGCGCCGCCCTTGGACTCGGGAGCCACCTGGGTCGGGCAGCGCACCGACCAGAAGACTTTCGCCAGGCCGTACGCATTCGGCGTACGGAACCGGCGAGACAGGACACAGAGAGCTCCCGTGCGGCGCCCGCGCCCCGGACGGCGGCGAACGCGCACAGCGCGCGCCGCGGACGTCACCGGCATCGCCGGACCAGGCGCGGCGCCCGGGAGCCTGACGGGAGATAAGCCCGCATGCTCGAACCGACCGAACCCACAGAGGGTTCCGAACAGAACACTCCCAGCGACACCCTGCCGCCCCGCCGGCGGCGCCGTGCCGCGTCCCGCCCGGCGGGTCCGCCCACCGGTGCCTCCTCCGACGCGCCGGTGGAGACCGTCGCGCCGGCCGTACCGGCCGCCGATGCCGAGGAGCTCGCGGCCGACGCCGTAGCGGCCGACGAGGCCGAGGGTGCCGTGGCCGGCAAGGCTGCCGAGGCCGTGGAGAGCGACGAGGACGCCGCGCCCGCCGGGCGCAAGCGGCGTCGCGCCGTGCGCCGTGCTGCCGCGCCCGTCGGCGCTCCGGAGGCCGCTGAGGCCGCCGAGGCCGTCGTCACGGTGACCGCCGGTTCTCCCGCCGTCTCCGAGTCGGCCGAGGCCGCCGCACCCGCCGCACCCGCCGCGTCCGCGGAATCGACCGAGGCCGCCGCACCCGCCGCGTCCGCGGAATCGACCGAGGACGCCGCTCCCAAGCGCACCAGGCGCCGTGCCACGCGCACGGTGACCTCGCCCGCCGCCGCTCCGGCGGAGGCGGCCGACACGGTCGCGGCACCGGCCGAGGCCGACGGCGCGGAGCCGGCGGTCGTGGCCGACGGCGCCGCCGAAGGTGCCGAGGCCGCTGAAGAGGCTGCTCCGCGTCGGACTCGCCGGCGTGCCTCGCGGCGGGCGTCCGCGCCTGCCGGGGCGCCTTCCGCCGCGGACGCGGTGGAGGGGAACGCCGAGGAGGCGAAGGCACCTGTGACCGAGAACCCTGCCGCCGAGCCCGCCCGCGCGGCCGAGGCCCCCGCCGAAACCACGGAAGCCACCGCCGCCGAGCCGGCCGAGGACGCCGGTCCGCGTCGCCGCCGCCGGGTCGTGCGCAGGGCGGCGGGCGGCTTCGCCGAGCCTGCCCAGCCCGCCAAGGGCACGAGGGCCTCGAAGTCCTCCGCTCGTGCGGCCGCGGGCGCGGCCGGCAGCGAGGGCGAGTCGCCGTCGCGTCCGGCGCGGCCCGCCGTCGCGCTGTTCCAGGCGCCCGTCTTCACCGAGCCCCAGTTCCAGACGCCGGAACGGGCCGCTGCCGCTGCCGCCGCCGAGTCGGCCGGGGCCGTGGAGCCCAAGGAGGCCGAGGAGCCCACGCCGGCCGAGGCCCAGCGCGAGGAGCAGAGCGGCGGGTCGCGTCGCCGGCGCCGCCGCCGGGGAGCGGGTGAGGAGCCCGAGGCCCAGGCCCCCGAGACCGACGCCGCCGCCGACACCGCAGCCGACGAGGCGGAGGAGGCCGACGAGTCCGCCGAGGACCAGGCCGACGGCGACGACCAGGAGGAGTCCGACGGCAGCGGCTCGCGCCGCCGCCGTCGCCGGGGCGGCCGTCGCCGCCGGCGTGGCGAGTCCGCCGACTCCGACGGCGAGGGCGGTGAGGCCTCGGACGCCGAGTCCGAGCGGACCGCGGCGCAGGACGCCGAGGACACCGCCGAGGAGGACGACGAGGACTCCGAGGACGCCGCCGACCGCGACGAGTCCGGTGGAGGCGGCTCCAGCAGCAGCCGTCGCCGTCGTCGCCGCCGTCGTCGTGCCGGTGACTCCGGGACCGAGGCCGAGTCCTCCGACGACGACCCGGAGCGCACGGTCGTCAAGGTCCGCGAGCCCCGCCCCAAGACGGAGCCGTCCGACGAGGTGCAGTCCATCAAGGGCTCGACCCGTCTGGAGGCCAAGAAGCAGCGCCGCCGCGAAGGCCGCGAGCAGGGCCGCCGGCGGGTCCCGATCATCACCGAGGCCGAGTTCCTGGCCCGCCGCGAGGCCGTCGAGCGCGTGATGGTCGTCCGCCAGCACGGCGACCGTACGCAGATCGGCGTCCTCGAGGACAACGTGCTCGTCGAGCACTACGTCAACAAGGAGCAGTCGACCTCGTACGTCGGCAACGTCTACCTCGGCAAGGTGCAGAACGTGCTGCCGTCGATGGAGGCCGCCTTCATCGACATCGGCAAGGGCCGCAACGCCGTCCTGTACGCCGGTGAGGTCAACTTCGAGGCGCTGGGCATGGCCAACGGGCCGCGGCGCATCGAGTCCGCCCTGAAGTCCGGCCAGTCCGTGCTGGTCCAGGTGACGAAGGACCCGATCGGTCACAAGGGCGCCCGCCTGACCAGCCAGGTCTCCCTGCCGGGCCGCTACCTCGTGTACGTGCCCGAGGGCTCCATGACCGGCATCAGCCGCAAGCTGCCCGACACCGAGCGGGCCCGGCTGAAGACCATCCTCAAGAAGATCGTCCCCGAGGACGCGGGCGTCATCGTGCGCACCGCGGCCGAGGGCGCGAGCGAGGACGAGCTGCGCCGGGACGTCGAGCGGCTGCAGCAGCAGTGGGAGGACATCCAGAAGAAGGCCAAGAGCGGTGGCAGCTCGAATGCGCCGTCGCTGCTGTACGGCGAGCCGGACATGACCGTCCGGGTCGTGCGCGACATCTTCAACGAGGACTTCTCCAAGGTCGTCGTCAGCGGCGACGAGGCGTGGTCGACGATCCACGGGTACGTCTCGCACGTCGCGCCGGACCTCGCCGAGCGGCTGTCGAAGTGGACCTCCGAGGTCGACGTCTTCGCCACGTACCGGATCGACGAGCAGCTCGCCAAGGCCCTCGACCGCAAGGTGTGGCTGCCCAGCGGCGGTTCGCTGGTGATCGACCGGACCGAGGCGATGGTCGTCGTCGACGTCAACACCGGCAAGTTCACCGGTCAGGGCGGCAACCTCGAGGAGACCGTCACCAGGAACAACCTGGAGGCGGCCGAGGAGATCGTGCGTCAGCTGCGGCTGCGCGACCTCGGCGGCATCATCGTCATCGACTTCATCGACATGGTGCTGGAGTCCAACCGGGACCTGGTGCTGCGGCGCCTGCTGGAGTGCCTGGGCCGGGACCGTACGAAGCACCAGGTCGCGGAGGTGACCTCGCTGGGGCTTGTGCAGATGACCCGCAAGCGGGTCGGGCAGGGCCTGCTGGAGTCCTTCTCCGAGACCTGTGTCCACTGCAACGGGCGCGGTGTCATCGTGCACATGGAGCAGCCGGCGGCCCCCGGTGGCGGCGGCAAGCGCAAGAAGCGCGCGCGGGCCGGTGCCGCCGAGCAGCCGCACGTCCACGAGGCCGCCGTCGAGACCGCCGAGCAGGAGGCGGAGACCGAGGCGGAGGTCGGAGCCGAGGCCGCCGAGCCGATCGCGCTGCCCGAGCCGGCCTTCGAGCCCGACGAGGAGCTGTACAGCAGCGCCGCCGAGGCGGAGGCCGCGGCCGGCCGTGGCCGGTCGCGGCGCCGGGCGAGCCGGAGGGCGTCGGCCCCGGCGGGCTCTCCGCGGGCGGAGACGGCGGAGCCGAAGGCCGAGCAGGGCACGACCCGGCGCGGCAGGGGCAGGGCCGGGCAGGCCGAGGCCGAGGTGCCGACGGCGCAGGACGTGACCGCCGAGCAGGAGGTCGCCCGTCCGGTGCAGCCGGAGCCGGCCGCCGAGGCGCAGGCCGAGCCGATGGCCATGGAGGACCCGGTGGTCGAGGCCGCGCCGTCCGCTCCCGCCGAGGAGGCCGCGCCCAAGGGCCGTACCCGTCGCCGGGCCACCCGCAAGGTGTCCGCCCCGGCCGGTTCTCCGGCGGGGGCCGAGGCGAACGTGGTGACGGTCGCCGAGACCGCACCCGCGGTGTCCGAGGCCGCGGAGGCGCCCGAGCAGGCCGGACAGCCCGAGGCCGTCGTCGAGCCGGCCGAGGCGCCCGCCGGGAGCGCCGCCCCGGCCCGTCCGCGGCGCCGTGCCGTGCGCAAGCCCACGGTGTCCACGGCGTCCGAGGAGACGGCCGTCGTGGTCGTCCCGTCGGCCGGGTCCGAGGAGGCCGCGTCCGAGGGGACCCCGGCAGCGCCCGCGTCCGGCGGCGCCGCCGCGGAGGAGGCCCCCGAGGAGTCGGCCCCCGCCAAGAAGGCGGCCCGCAAGACGGCCAAGAAGGCCACGGCGAAGAAGGCCGCCACCACCAAGAAGACGGCGGCCAAGAAGACAGCCGCCAAGAAGACGACGGCCAAGAAGGCGGCGAAGACCACCAAGACCGCCGCCAAGAAGACCGCGTCGAAGAAGACCGTGGCGGCAGAGCAGACTCGGTCATCCGTCTCTGCCGCTGCCGACGAGGTCTGACGCCTCTTCCGGACGCGGAACGTGATCCGCCCCCGGCGTGACCGGGGGCGGATCACGTTTTTGCGTGGTGGTGGCGTGCCGTTGGATCCTTACCTGCCCGCCCGGTCTTCGTTCACCGCGTGTATCGCTTGCGATCGACTCAGTGCCGAGCCGACATCCCTGTAGTAACGAGCAGGTCCTCGACTTCGACACCCGGGACGACTGCCCCGGCCGAACGGCGTCTGGGACCTGGGCACGGCGGAGGCCTCGGAGCTCGCCAAGCTCGCCGAGACCACGCACCGCGGCGTCCGGACCTGCGCCAGGTCCCAAACGCTGCTTTCGGCACCGATCTCGGCGGTCTCGTCGACCTGGGTGCTGGGCTGGCTCACTTTGCCGCCTTCCGCTGTCTCCGCTTCGCCTCGCGAGCATAAGGAGACGTCTTCCGCCGTGAGGCCGGGATGCGTGTGCGCGGAGGGTGACGCCTGCGCCATCTGTGACTCATGTCATGCGGGGTATGGGTGATTCGGGGATTGCGTGTGCACTTCAAGTGACGAAAAGATCCAAGGGACTTTTAAACTCTCTTTATCTACGGGGAAGTTGTGCGAAGAGTGGGGGAAGCAGGGCGGCGTAGCGTCGTCGCCGTTCTGGCCGGGGCACTGCTGGCCTGGGGGGTCGGAACCGGCGGCACGCCGGCCGCGGCCGCCGTAGCATGCCCCTCGGGGACGGAATCGGACTTCAACGGGGACGGCCTGCGGGACACGGCGATCGCCGACCCGGAGGCAACGGTGGACGGCGCCGCGAAGGCGGGCGTGGTACACGTCGTCTACGGCGGCGGCAAGGGCACTGTCACCCTCTCGCAGGGCACGGGCGGCATACCGGGCGCGCCCGAGGCAGGGGACCGGTTCGGCCACTCGCTGGCCGTCTACGATGCCGACCTCGACGGGTGCAGCGACCTGGTGATCGGCTCGCCGTACGAGGACCTCGACACCACGCCCGACGCCGGACTCGTACAGGTGATCTACGGCGCCACGGCCGGTCTCGGCGCGGGCAGCAGGGCCGTGAAGCAGTTCTTGCAGGGCAGCGACAAGCCGCTGGGCGGCGGCCCGGAAGCCGAGGACTGGGTCGGCTACGCGGTCGAGGCCGGAAAGACCTCGGGCGGCAAACCGTTCCTGCTGATCGGCAGCCCCGGTGAGTCGGTCGGCACTGTCGAGGACGCCGGCGCCTTCTACTACGTGAGCGGCACCGCACAGTCGGTCGTCTTCGTCAGCCAGGACGCCGACGCCGCCGGTGCCGTGGCCGGCGTGGCGGAGCGGGACGACCGCTTCGGCTCCGCGCTCGCCGCGACCCCGACCCACTTCGCGGTCGGCACGCCGGGCGAGGCGCTCGACACCACGACCTTCGCGGGCGGTGTGGCCTACTTCAACCACACGCTCACCTCCGGTTATCCCAAGCCGCTGGGCGGACTGGGCCAGGACCAGGACGAAATCAGAGGCGCCGAGGAAGTCGGCGACCAGTTCGGCACCGCGCTCGCCATGGTCCCCTACCGTGCCTCCGGGGCCACCTCCACCACCGAGTCGCTGCTCCTGGTCGGCGTCCCCGGCGAGGACCTGTCGACGACCGTCGACGCGGGCGCCGTCCAGGTCTTCAAGCTCGCGGCGAACGGCACGTTCACGGACACTGCCTGGATCGACCAGAACACCGCGGACGTGCATGAGCAGGCGGAGGCCGGCGACTTCTTCGGCCAGCGGCTCGCCGCCGTCAACACCTCCCCGAACACCGCCTCCACGGGTGCGACCACCAAGGCCGCGATCGGCGTGCCCGGCGAGGAGTGGTCCGAGGACAACCCCGACAAGGGCGGCGTCCAGATCGTCCCGCTGGTCGGGGCCCCCGGCGCCTTGGACCAGTGGATCGACCCCGGCTACGGCATCCCGTCCGCGGCCGCGCCGCGCATGCTCGCAGGCATCTCTCTGAGCGCCACGCCCTCGCTGCTGTACGTGGGCGTTCCCTACGGCCCGGCAGAAGGACGGGCGGTTTACGGCTTCCCATGGAACGTGACCTCCGGTGGCGCGCCCACCGAGACGTTCAGGCCCGGTGAGGGCGGAATCCCGGCGACCGGCGTCGCCTTCGGCACCACCGTCCGCTGACGGGGCGTCAACTACCACGCGGGGCAGTCGGCAGGACCGGGCGTTCCGGCCTACTGCGAACCCGAGACACACCTGAACCGACTGGGGGAGTGGACGCGTGTCCGCAGACAGACACAGACCGATACGGCGGGGCATCGGGCTGCGCGCCGCCGTCGCGGCGGCCGTTGCCGGCGCGGTGGTGGCCGGCGGCCTGGCAGTCCTGCCGGGCAGTGGTGACGCAGCGGCGCGGGACCAGACGCCGGCCGCCGCCGACCAGCCCATGCGGACCGAGCAGCAGGCCATGGCCGCCGCCCAGGAGAGCGGCACCAAGACAGAGGTCGTCGGACTGCGCACCGAGCGCAGGGAGATCTTCGCCGAGCCCGACGGCACCTTCACTGCCCGCGAATACACCGAGCCGGTCCGTACGGTCCGGGACGGCAAGTGGGTCGCCATCGACGAGACACTGGTGAAGCGGCCCGACGGCAACTGGGGACCGAAGGCCGCCACCGTGGACCTGAGCTTCTCGTCCGGGCAGGCGGGCAAGCCGTTCGTCACCATGCGGCGGGCCGGGCGTGAGTTCGCGCTGGCGTGGCCGTACGGGAAGCTGCCCGCGCCGCAGGTCGACGGCGACACCGCCACCTACGCCGACGCCCTGCCCGGCGTCGACCTCACGGTCCGGGCCGAGGTCGACGGGTTCGGCCATCTGCTCGTCGTCAAAACCCCCGAGGCGGCCGCCGATCCCAGGCTGGCCAGGGTGGACCTGGACATGACGACCGACGGCCTGAGGATGAAGGAGGCCGCCTCCGGGGCGATCCTCGCCGAGGACGCCGCGGTGGGCGGCACCGTCTTCGAGGCCGGCAAGCCCACCATGTGGGACTCGGCCGCCGTCGAGGAGACCGCCGCCAAGAGCCAGGGCCCCAAGGCCGTCACGCAGGCGTTGAAGGCGGCGGCCGCGGATGCGCCCGCCACCGCAGGCCCTGAGGCCCAGCAGACACCCGACGCCGCCCTGGAAGGCCCGGGCGGCGGCGGGCGCACGGCACCGCTGGACGTCGAGGTGACCGAGGACAAGCTGAGCCTCATCCCCGACCAGAAGCTTCTCAAGGGCGAGGACACCGTCTTCCCTGTCGTCATCGACCCGATCCAGCGCACCACCTCGCGTACCGCCTGGACCGGCGTCATGTCGGGGATCCCCGGCGAGCAGGACTGGAAGTACTCCGGCAGCGCGGGCGTCGGCAAGTGCCCCACCGACTACAACCCGGTCTCCTGCAACGGCGTCGGCGTCCGCCGCGTGCTGTTCACGATGCCGCTGTCCTTCTACAGGGGAAAGCAGATCCTCGGCGCGACCTTCTCCGCCCGGGTGGCGCACATCTACAGCGCCACGCCGACCGCAGAGCCCATCCGGCTCTACCGCATCGGCGGCAAGAACTACAAGATCACCTCCGCCAGCGACTGGTCCAGCACCAAGGACGACTGGGACGACCACCTCCAGACCGTCGACAAGGCCATCTCCCCGACCTCCTGCTCCAGCCAGGCCAACCTGCACTTCGAGGGCGGCGAGCTGACCAGCGAGATCAAGACGGCCGCAGCCGACAGCTGGAGCTCGATGTCGCTGGGGCTGCGGGCGGCCGACGAGTCCCGCTTCGCGGGGTGGAAGCGGATCTGCGGCAACGCCTATCTGTCGATCAAGTACAACAACCTGCCGCGGCAGATCAAGACGTCCGCCATGTTCACCGACCCCGGTGGCCTGTGCACCTGGGGCTCGGGCCGCGAGTACACCGACGTTCCGCCGAAGCTGCAGGCCATCGCGAGCGACCCGGACCACGGCAACGGCCGGACCGACAAGGTGAAGGTCCAGTTCAAGGTGGAGTGGGAGGGCAGCGACCCGGGCTCGTACACGTACACCACCCCGAACTGGCTCTCCCCGACGAGCAAAACGAGGTTCACCCACACCGTCAGGTCGTCGATCCCGGAGAACACCCCCATCTACTGGAGCGTGCGGGCCTACGACGGTGACGGCTGGGGCCCGTGGAGCTGGGAGGGCGACCCGCAGCGCTGCGAGTTCGTCTACGACGAGAGCTGGCCCGGCAAACCGAACGTGCTGTCCAAGCAGTACCCGTCCGACACCGTCCCCCACGACGGTGTGGGCACCTACGGCACCTTCACCTTCGCTCCCAACCCGAACGACTCCATCCCGGACACCGACGTCGTCAAGTACCGGTACGCCTTCGACAGCGACGCCTCTCCGGCGACCACCGCCACCCCGTCCAAGGCGGGCGGCTCCGTCTCCGTGGAGTGGGCGCCGGCCCGCCCCGGACGGCACTGGGTCGACGTGATCGCGGTGGACAAGGCCGGGCACGGAAGCGCCAAGGCCCACTACGAGTTCCTGGTGACCGAGGGCAAACCGGTCGTCGGCCAGTGGAACCTCGCCGACCCGGCGGGCAGCGCGGCAGCCCACGACGAGAGCGGCCAGTACTCGGCGACGGCGGGCAGCGCCGTCACGTTCGGCGTGGAGGGCCCGGGCGGGAAGGCCGACGCCGCGGCCCGCTTCGACGGCAGCGCGGAGGCCCATCTCGACGCGAGCGAGACCGTGCTCGACACCGCCAGGAACTTCAGCGTGAGCGCCTGGGTGCGGCCCACCGCGCTGGACCGCGACATGGTCGTCGTCAGCCAGGACGGCACCGGCGAGCCCGGCTTCACCCTCGGCTATGACGCGTCCGCCAGGACGTGGAAGTTCGCCGTCCCGGTCAACGACGTGGACTCGCTCGGTGAGTGGAAGGCCGTCTCCACCGGAGTGTCCGTGGTCAAGGACCAGTGGGTGCTGCTGACCGGCGTGTACGACGCGCAGAAGAGCGGAGGCCCACAGCTCCAGCTCTACATCAACAAGGACCTGAAGGGATCCGCCTCGCGCCGGTCCACCTGGAAGTCGTACGGACCGTTGCAGATCGGCCGGGCCACGGCCAAGAGCGGCTACCGCGACCACTTCACGGGTGACCTCGCCGAGGTCCGCGTCTTCGACCGCGTCCTGCCGGCGGAACAGGTCGCCGAGCTGATGACCGTCAAGCCGGACCGCAGGGGCTACTGGCAGCTCGACGACGCCGCCGGTGGTTCCTCAGCCGAGACCGGCGGCGGGCAGGCGCTGACCCTGGCGGGCAACGCCGCCGTCTACCGTCCGGCCGATCCGCTGTTCGACATCGCCGCCCTGGTCGGTGACGGCCACCTGGTCCTGGACGGCGACGGGGACTACGCCTCCACCGCCACCGCGCCCGTCCTCGGCAACAGCAGCTTCACCGTGACGGCCCGGGCACAGCTCACCTCGCTGGACCCGGAGAAGTCCCAGACGGTGCTGTCCCTGCCGGGCGCGAACGCCAACCGTGTCCAGGTCCGCTACCAGGCGGCCACCGGCCAGTGGGAGTTGGCGGTCGCCGAGACCGACAGGGCCACCGCCGAGGTCGTCACCTTCACCAACGAAGAGGAACTGCCCGATACAGGCGGCTCCGGCCAGCACCTGGCGGTCGTCTACGACGCCTTCGCCAACTCGATCCGGCTGTACGTCGAGGGCCAGCTCGTCGCCGGCGCCCACGGCACGGACGACACCCTGTGGTCCGCCACCGGCGGTCTGCAGATCGGCCGTTCACTGCGCGGGGCGAGCGAGTACTTCGCCGGGGCGATCGACGAGGTGCGGGTCTATGGCGGGGCGGCTGATCCGGTCGCAGTACAGAAGATGTCCGGGCTGACGGCTGAACCAGATATGTGACGAGCAGTCACGTCCGGGTGTGCCGCGTCTGACTAGGCCCGGCACACCCGCCCTTTCCATCTCATGACATTCTCCTTCGACCAGGGAGTTTTTGCCCATGCTCTTCCGTGGCCGCTCACTGAGCAGCCGCATGCCCAGACAGACGGTCGTCGCGACGGTGATCGGGCTTTCGCTCGCACTGTCCGCCTCGTCGGTCCAGGCAGTGGCGCTCGACGACGGCGACCGGGGCCGCACCAGCCGGCCCGGCGTCCAGGACGACGGCGACCCCGCCAAGGGGTCCGACGCGAAAGCGAAGCCCCGCCCCTCCGACCCGGCCCGTAAGGCCGCCGTCGAGGGGCTGGACAAGGCGGTGTGGCCCGGACAGGGCGGCACCGAGGTGAAGACAGGCACCACCGCCGAGGCGGGTGGCCTGCCCGTCAAGGTCCTCAAGCCCCAGACCGGGGCTGCTGCCGGCAGCAAGACCAAGACCGGTGCCAAGACCAGCGCCGGCGCCAACGCCACCGACAAGCAGCAGGCCCCCGATTCGCAGGCCGCCGAGACACCGGGCAAGGTACGCGTCGAAGTCCTCGACCCCAAGCGGGCCGCGCGGCTCGGTGCCGGCGTTCTGCTCGGCGTCGAGCGGGCCGACGGCGGCGAGAAGGCGGCCAAGGTCCGCCTTTCCGTCGACTACTCGGAGTTCGCCGAGGGGTACGGCGGCTCCTACGCCTCCCGCCTGCGCCTGGTTCAGCTCCCGTCCTGCGCCACCGTCGCCACCCCCGGCAGCAAGGACTGCCCGCAGCAGCCCAGGGAACTGCCCACGGTCAACGATGTGGAGTCCGGCACCCTCGCCGCGGACGTGACCGCCGCCCCGGCCCCCGCCGAGGGCGTCTCCACCATGGCGACCGACGCGACCTCGCTGGTCGCGGTGGCGGCGGGTCCGTCGAGTGCCCAGGGCACGTACAAGGCGACGGCCCTCTCCCCCTCGGCCAGTTGGAGCGTCGCCACCTCCTCCGGCGCTTTCACCTGGAACTACCCGCTGCGCACCGTGCCCACCCCGGGCGGACTCGTCCCCACCGTGGGCCTCGGCTACTCCTCGCAGTCGGCGGACGGCCGTACCTCGGTCACCAACAACCAGGGATCCTGGCTCGGCGAGGGCTTCTCCTACGACCCCGGCTACATCGAGCGCCGCTACAAGCCCTGTGCCGACGATGGCCACAGCAACTCCGGTGAGCAGTGCTGGGCGTACGACAACGCCACGATCATGCTCAACGGCAACGCCGGCGAACTGGTCAAGGACGACACCACCGGCAAGTGGCACATGTCCGGCGACGACGGCACCAAGGTCGAGCGGCTGACCGGCGCCACCAACGGCGACAACAACGGCGAGCACTGGCGCATCACCACCCCGGAGGGCACCGAGTACCACTTCGGGCGCAACCGCCTGCCCGGCTGGGCCACCGGTGACGAGGAGACCGACTCCGTCTGGACGGCTCCCGTCTTCGGCGACGACTCCGGTGAGCCCTGCCACAACGCCACCTTCAGCAGCGCCCACTGCAAGCAGGCCTGGCGGTGGAGCCTCGACTACGTCAAGGACACCCACGGCAACGTGATGTCCTACTACTACGAGCGCGAGACCAACCACTACGCGCTGAACGGGAAGACGGACGTCAACGGCACGGCCTACCACCGCGGCGGCCACCTCAAGCGCATCGACTACGGTCAGCGGGACGGCGAGGTCTACGCCGCGAAGGCCCCGGCCCGGGTGGTCTTCAACACCGCCGAACGCTGCCTGCCCACGGCCGGCTTCGACTGCGCGGCGAGCAAACGCACCAAGGCCAACGCCTCCCACTGGCCGGACGTCCCGGTCGACCAGGAGTGCAAGGCCGGCACCAAGTGCACCTCGCCCGTGCAGACCTACTTCACCACCAAGCGGCTGACGTCGGCCGTCACGCAGATGCGCGAGGACGCCACGAACTACACGGACGTGGACGCCTGGGAGTTCACGCACCTGTTCACCGACAACGGCGACGACTCCAAGACCCTGTGGCTGTCGAAGATCACCCACGAGGGCCGGGCCGGCACCGACGCGAAGCTGCCCACCGTCGACCTCTTCGGCGAGCAGCTCGCCAACCGCGTCGACGCCATCGGCGACAACATCGCGCCCTTCCACCGCTACCGGCTCTCGATGGTCCTCAGCGAGACCGGAGCCCAGCTCGACGTCGACTACGCGCCCACCGACTGCACCAAGGCGACGCTGCCCAAGCCGGGCGAGTCGACCAAGCGCTGCTACCCGGTGAAGTGGGCCCCGCCGGGCTCCGTCGACCCGATCACCGACTGGTTCCACAAGTACGTCGTCGCGGCGGTCGTCGAGACCGACCGCACCGGCGGCAGCGACGAGATGGTCACCCGCTACGACTATCGGGGCGACGCGGCCTGGCGCAAGGCGAAGCCGGACGGCATCACCGACGCCAAGTACCTCACCTGGGGCGGCTGGCAGGGCTACGGCAAGGTCACCGTCACCAGCGGCACCGCCGACGAGCAGACCACCCGGGTCGACCACACGTTCATGCAGGGCATGGACGGCGACAAGAACTCCTCCGGCGGCACCCGGTCGGTGACGGTGAAGGACTCCACCGGCGCCTCGTACACCGACGCCGAGGAGTTCACCGGCCACGAGCTGGAGACGGCCGCCTACGACGGCGGCAAGCTGATCTCCAAGACGATCAACACCCCGTGGAAGCACTACACGGCCACCCGGACCGAGAACTGGGGCACCACCCACGCGGTCATCGTCCGTACCCGGACCGGCCGCGGCTTCAACCTCCAGTCCGACGGCACCTGGCGCGAGACGAAGTCCACGACCACGTACGACACCTCCAACGGCACCGGCCGCGTCCTGAACGTCGACGACCAGGGCGACGTCTCCACCCCCAAGGACGACTCCTGCACCCGCACCACGTACGCGGACAACACGGCGAAGAACATCCTCACGCTGCCCGCACGCAGCGAGGCGGTCTCTGTCCGCTGCTCGGCGACACCGGATCGCGCCACACAGGTCCTGGCGGACGAACGCACCTCCTACGACGGCGGCGCGTTCGGCGCGGCACCCACGAAGGGTGACGCGACCAAGACCGAGCGTCTGGTCTCGCACACCGGCACCACACCGACGTACCAGGTCACCGGCACCACGACCTACGACTCCTACGGCCGCCCGCTCACCCAGAAGGACGCCGAACAGAACGAGACGAAGACCGCCTACACCGAGACCAACGGCCTGCTGACCAAGACGGTCGTCACCAACGCCCTCGGCCACACCACGACCACCGACTACGCCCCCGCCTGGGGCATGTCGAAGGGCCAGACCGACCCCAACGGCAAGCGCACCGACCTCGCCTACGACGCCCTCGGCCGACTCACTTCGGTGTGGCTGGCGGACCGCAGGACGTCGCAGACGCCGAGCATCAAGTACACGTACAACGTCCGCAAGGACAAGGTCACCTCGATCAGGACGCAGAAGGTCGAGAACGACGGCTCCTACGGCTCCGAGTACCAGCTCTACGACAGCCTGCTCCGCCCCCGCCAGATCCAGACCGAGGGCCCGGACGGCACCCGCATGGTCGCCGACACGTTCTACGGCGGCACCGGCAACATCAAGAAGACCAACTCCACGTACAACGCGGCGGGCGACGCCTCCGGCGAACTGCTGCTGGTGCGCAACGGCGAGGTCGGCGCGCAGAGCCTGCTGGAGTACGACGGCCTGGGCCGGGCCACCGCGGAGATCTTCGCGGTCGGCGGCGCCGAGCAGTGGCGCACCACCACGAGGTACGACGGCGAGCTGACCCACGTCGACCCGCCGACCGGCGGTGTCCCCACCACGACGGTCACCGACGGCCAGGGCAACACCTCCGAGATCCGGCACTACCGGGGCTCCTCACCGGGCGCCGACGTGCCGTACGACGCGACGAAGTACACCTACACGCCCGCGGGCAAGCTGGAGACGGTCACCGACGCCAAGGGCAACGTGTGGCGGTACGAGTACGACCAGCTGGGCCGAAAGACCAAGTCGGTCGACCCCGACGCGGGCACGTCCCGCACGGAGTACGACGCACTGGACCGGCCGGTCGCCGCGTACGACGGCCGCGACAAGAAGACCTCCACGGTCTACGACGAGCTCGGCCGCGTCGTGACGACCTGGCAGGGCGACGCCGGCACCGGCACCAAGCTGACCGAGACCAGGTACGACAGGCCCGGCTGGCTGGGCCAGGCCTACGGCTTCCTGAGCTACGTCTCGTCGACGGAGTACTTCGCCTCGGCCGTCCAGTCGATGGACGAGTTCTACCGTCCGCTGAAGACGGCGTACCAGGTGCCCGCCTCCCAGGGCGACCTCGCCGACACGTACGTCTTCAGCACGACCTACAACCGGGACGGAACGGTACGGACCACTGGTCTGCCCGCTATGGGTGACTTGTCGGCGGAGAACGTGACGTACACGTACGACGCCCTGCAGCGCCCGAAGACGATGACGGGCAGCACCTCGTACGTCACCAACACCGTCTACTCCAAGAACAGCCGTCTCCAGCAGCTGGAGCTGTACGGGGGCAGCGGCAAGAAGGTCTGGCAGACCTTCGACTACGAGACCGGCACCGACCGGCTCACCCGCTCGGTGGTCGACGTTCAGGACGCGACGGCCCCGGCGAAGGAGTCGAACTACTCCTACGACCAGGCCGGCAACGTCCTGTCCATCGCGGACACGGCGGACTCCGCCTCGCCGGACGTGCAGTGCTTCGCCTACGACAGCCGGCAGCGGCTGGCGGACGCCTGGACTCCGGGGGCGTCGGCGGCGAACGCGGCGGGCTCCGGCACCAGGGGCTCCGTGGCGCCGCTGGACGGGGGCGGCCCGCAGGCTTGCGCCTCGTCCCCCGGGGCGAGTGCGCTGGGCGGCCCGGCTCCTTACTGGAAGTCGTACGAGACCGACGCCATCGGCAACCGGGTCTCGGAGACCGTCCACGACACCGGCCGTGACGCGGCGAAGAACATCACCCGCAGCTTCGATTACGGCGGCGCGGGGGCTCTGGGCGACGGACCGCACCAGGTCACCAAGGTGGTGGAGAAGACCCCGACGGGGGACCGTCAGTCGACGTACGAGTACGACGAGGCGGGCAACACCACCAAGCGCACCATCGGCGGCGACGCGCAGTCGCTGGCCTGGACCGACACCGGGAAGGTGCGTGAGGTCACCGAGGCGAACGGCTCGAAGACCAGCTACCTGTACGACGGCTCCGGCAACCGTGTCCTGCGCAAGGATCCCTCCGGCACGACCGTCTACCTGCCCGGCACCGAGCTGAGGCTCTCGGCCGACGGCACCAGGACCGAGGCCACCCGCTACTACGAGTACGCCGGCCAGACGGTGGCGGTCCGTACCGGCGGCAAGCTGTCCTTCGTCGCGTCCGACCATCACGGTACGGGCGAGCTGGCGATCGACGCGGCGACCGGCGCGATCTCGCAACGCCGCTTCGACCCCTACGGCGTGCAGCGCGGCGAGAAGACCGGCACCTGGCCGGGGGAGAAGGGCTATGTAGGCGGCACGATCGACGCCTCGACCGGCCTGACCCATCTGGGCGCCCGGGAGTACGACCCGCAGCTGGGCAAGTTCATATCGGTCGACCCGATCATCGACTACACCCAGCCGCAGCAGATCAACGGCTATGCCTACGCCAACAACAGCCCGGTCACGCACGCGGATCCCAGCGGTCTGATCATCCCGGAGTGTCACCTCGGCCTGATCGAGTGCCGTGGCGGCAAGCCGTACTTCCCCAAGACCGAGGTCGAGACGGCCCAGTCGGACTACGACACGGCCGCCCGGAATGTGACGGTGGCCAAGAGCCAGCAGTCGACGGCCAAGAAGCGCATCAAGTCGGCGGGCAAGGCCCTGGTCAAGATCGCCCGGGACATCCTCGGCGTGGACGCGGCGCTGGACTGCATCTCCAGCGGCGATGTCGGCGCGTGCGGTGAGACCCTGCTGAACATCGCGGGCAGCTTCGCGGGCGGCCTGGCGGGCAAGATCCTCGCCAAGTACGGGGCACCGTGGAACTGGGCCAAGGGCGCCAGGCTCGCCAAGCGGGTGACCGGCCTGGTCGGGGACCTGATCGGCGGCGCGAAGGACCTGTACCAGGCGAACAAGGCGCTGGGCAAGGCCAGATCCGGGCTGTCCAAGGCCGCCGACAAGCTGAAGGACGCCAGGGAGAAAGCGGCGGCGGCCCGCAAGAAGAGCAAGAACTCCGAACCCGAGTGCCACAGCTTCCTCCCCGGCACGAAGGTCCTGCTGGCCGACGGCACCACCAAGCCCATCGAGAAGGTCAAGCTCGGGGACAAGGTCGTCACGACCGACCCCGAGACCGGCAAGACGACGGTCCGCGAGGTGGCGGGCACCATCGTCACCGAGGACGACAAGCACTTCTCCGACCTCACGGTGAAGACGGCCTCGGGCAAGACGCAGGCCCTGGTCGCCACGACGACCCACCCCTTCTGGGTGGAGTCCGAACAGGCGTGGATCAAGGCCGGCGACCTGAAGCCGGGCATGAAGCTGCGCACCCCGTCCGGCGAAACGGTCGAGGTCACGGCCAACAGCCACTACGAAAAGCGTCAGCGCACGCATGACCTGACGGTCCAGGACATCCATGCGTACTATGTGCTGGCGGGGGCTACGCCGGTTCTCGTGCACAACTGCAACACATCGCTGGCGGAGTACGCAGAAAGTCTGCGCCCGGGGTTCAACAAGGTCGACGGTCCGTTCTTTGCGGCGAAATACACCTCTCCGTCAGGGCGAACCTATTTCGGTCATTCAGGGCATGATCTGACTCCAACTCCTGGTGGGGAAGTGGACTCCCTTGTTCGGCGGTTCACGCCGGAAGGTGGCCGTTACCATGCGGGATGCGCAGAGACGATGTGCCTCATTCAGGCTGAGGCCGCCGAGGGTGCCGGTGGGCTCAGAGGAGGGACGTTTGAAGTGGTGAAGGTGAGAGGATTGAATTCTCCGCCGGGTGGCGCCCACGGCACCCCCGCCAGCCCGTGTTCACTGGTCTGCCAACCTAGGCTGGATCACCAGGGAATCAGCTACTGAGGGAAATGACGTGAGTAGGCAGCACCTCCGAGTGAATCGCTTCGGTTTCGCCGAATATGAAGACATAATTGAGATTTCCAAAAATGTGGATATCTCCGAACTGAAGGGTGCCCTCAAATCAATCGTGGAGTTCGCCCTCTCAGAGGATTCCGATCTTCTCGATTCCCTATCGGACGGCGCCCAGTCGGACTTCATGGTTCCTTTGGGAATGTCCGCGAGAATGCTGTCAAGCGGAGATTACTCGGAGATGGAGTTGCTCTCTGCCGCCTGCACCGTGAGGTACTGTGCCGAGCCGCACTTGTCAGAGTTCCCTGACGAGCTCGCGCAGATGCTCTCTCGGCTGCCTCGGTAGCGACAGCAAATCAAAAGCGTCATCAGGTATGCCTTGGCGGGGCCTTAGGTTCTGTCCGGCGGATCACTGCCGAAGCCAGAGCCGGATCGCTGCGGCGGTGACGGTGCCGTGGAAGACGTAGGCCCGCTTGTCGTAACGAGTAGCGACCGCGCGGGAGTTCTTCAGCCGGTTGATGGTCCGCTCGACTTCGTTGCGGCGCCGGTAGCGGTCGCGGTCGAAGCCGGAGGGCCTGCCGCCTTCTCTGCCTTTGCGTCGCCGGTTGGCCCGTTGGTCCCTCGGTTCCGGGATCGTGTGCCGGATGTGGCGTCTTCGAAGGTAGCGGCGGTTTCGGCGGGAGCTGTATGCCTTATCGCCGCTGACGTGGTCGGGCCGGGTTCGGGGCCGTCCGCCCAGCGGCCTGGGGACCCGGATCCGGTCCAGGACCTCGACCATCTGCGGGGCGTCGCCCCACTGACCAGGCGTGATCAGAAGGGCCGTGGGGCGGCAGCCGCCTTCGCCCGCGAGGTGGATCTTGCAGGTCAGGCCGCCCCGGGACCGTCCGAGTCCCTCGTCGGGGCGGTGGTGCCGAGGCGTCGTCCTTTTTTCGGGACCCGCGGCTTGGCTTTGCGGGCGCCGGCCGCGTGCTGATGGGCCCGGCAGGACGTCGAGTCGACGCCGACCATCGACCAGTCGATCCGGCCCGTGAGGTCGGCGTCGGCCTGGACCGACTGCAGGATCCGGTCCCAGGTGCCGTCCGCCGACCAGCGGCGATGCCGCTCATAGACGGTCTTCCACGGCCCGTAGCGTTCCGGCAGGTCACGTCACGGGACACCGGTCCGGATCCGGAACAGGATCCCGTTGATCACGGTGCGGTGGTCGTTCCACCGGCCGCCCCGGCCACCCGGCGGAGGCAGATGCGGCTCCAGCAGCGACCACTCGTGATTCGTCCGATCCCCCCGACTCATAACCCAACCAACGAGCGACCGGTGGGAAAGTCACATGATCCGCCGGACAGAACCTAGGTGTATTGACCTGAAGCGTTGTTCACACGGCTGATCGGTGGGTGGCCGCCGAGTGC
>NZ_JBHVCP010000069.1:0-36838 GCF_042803315.1 Streptomyces sp. NPDC057424 | reverse complement strand
GCGCGGGACGGTGGCCGTCCCGCGCGAGGCATCCGGGTGTCACGGGTAGCGCTGCTCCATCGTCTGCCGCAGCAGCTCCAGCGAGTCACGGGGCTTGAGCGCCTCGTCCGCGAGCCGGTCCAGCGCGATCCGGTACTCCTCGGTCTCGTCGCGGTCCTCGAGGAAGTTCGCGCTCTTGATGTGCTCCAGGTAGACCACGTCGGGCAGATCGAGACCGCCGAAACGCAGATACGTGATGGGGATGGCCGGCGCCGAGGCATTGGTGACGCTCAACGGCACGATCTGCAACGTCACGTTGGAACGCTCGGCCATCTCGACGAGGTGCGCGAGCTGCTCCCGCATCACCTCCGTACTGCCCAGGACGCGCAGCAGCACGGACTCGTCGATGATCGCCCACAACTGCGGGGCGTCGCCCCGCGACAGCAACCGGGCCCGGTGCCTGCGCAGTTCGACGCGCCGCTCCACCTCACCGGCCGGCGCGTTCGGCAATCCGCGCTCCACCACGGCCCGGGTGTAGGCGGGCGTCTGCAACAGGCCGGGCACGTACTGGATCTCGAAGGTGCGGATGGTGGCGGCGGCCTCCTGCAGTCCGACCAGCCGGTCGAACCACTCGGGCATCAGCCGCTTGTCGTACCGTTGCCACCAGCCGGGCTCTCCGGCCCGCTGCAGCAGCTTGAGCAGCACCGAGACCTCGTAGTCGTCGGTGCCGTACAGCTCGAGCAGCGCACGGACGTCGTTCTCCGTCGGCGGCCCTTGCCCGACTCGATGCGGGACAACTTCGCGGCACTGAACCCGGCGGCGCGCGCCGCCTGGTCCTGGGCGAACCCGGCGTCCTCGCGGAAGCCGGCGAGCTGCACACCGACCAGCATCTTCAGCAGAGTCGGCGCCGGCTCGGACCTGTCCAGGTAGGGTTCCAGACGGGAGATGCGATGCGACGCGGCGGACATCATGACTCCCAGCAGACCGGCACAAGGGCGACTAACACTATCGCACTTCACCGGGTCTTCACGCATCCGCCCGCAACGGCCCCGCAGAAGTGGGGAGTCGGACTCCGCTTCTCCCTGAGGGCATCGCGCCGCGGGCGGACCAGCGCCGCGCCTCACAGCAGGTGGTCGAACTCGCCGTCCTTCGCTCCGGCCAGGAAGGCCGCCACCTCCGCCGACGTGTAGACGAGGGCGGGCCCGTCGGGGTCACGGGAGTTGCGCATCGCGATCCCGCCGTCGACGAGGGGGGCGACTTCGACGCAGTTGCCCTCGGCGTTGCTGTGCCGGCTCTTCATCCAGCAGGCGCCCAACGAGCTTGCCTGCACTCCGTTCTGCACTGGTGGCACCGCAGTCTCCTTGCTGTTCTCGTTCCCCGCCGCGCACGGTGTGCCCGGCCGTCCGGCCGAGAGCGGCCGCGTCCCTTCGACCGAACTCGTCCCGGCTTGCGTACCCACAACGGCTTGATTTTCACGCAATTTCTCGTGCAATTGCACGCGAGCGCCTTCAGCGTGGATAATAGCTGCGGCGTCAACCCCCGGGCTGGCGCCCTGTCCTGACGTCGCATCGGGGAGATGCCGTGTCATCACCTGCGCAGCACGTGCTCCGGCCGCCGAATGGGGCGCCGGCACACGCAGGCACACCCGGGGCGAGCCACGCCTTGCCGGCCGGCCCGCACACGGTCATGCCGTACGGGGCCCCGCCCTCGGTACCGAAGACACTGCCGCAGTTCTCGGGTGCCCTGTCCGCCTCGGCCGCGTTGCGGGTCGAGTGCAGCCGGGAGGGGTTCGCACGAGCCCGGTCCTTCACCCGCGACACCCTGCACGGCTGGTCCCTCGACCACCGCTGCGACGACGCGACCCTCGTCATCACCGAGCTCACCGCCAACGCCGCGACACACGCGGCACCGAGAGCCTCGGACGTGCCGGGGGTGCCGGAGATCCGGCTCGGGTTCCTCCTGGACCCCAGCCATCTGCTGGTCACCGTCTCCGACCCCGACGACCATCCGCCCGTGTACGCGCCGACCGGCGCGGCCCTGGAGGAGCACGGCCGGGGGCTCTGCATCGTCGACGCCCTGTCGGAGGAGTGGGGCTGGTCCCCCAGCCCCCCTGCGGGCAAGACGGTCTGGGCCAGGTTGTCCACCCGCCCGGCCACGCCCTGTCCACCCATCTGACACGACTGCCGCGGAAAGGCCCCTCGCCATGCGCAGCGCTTCGACGGAACACCCGAGCAGCGAGCGCCCCCAGCGCCCCGACGCCCCGACCGGGGTGGCCCGGAAGACGCCGCTCACGGCACTGGACCGCGTGCCGTGGGGCGACATCCGGGACTCCACCGGCTCGGCGGCGGCCATTCCCCTCCTGCTCAACGGCATCGCCGGGGGTGATGCCGACACCGCCCGCTCCGCCCTCGACGACCTGCGGAAACGGATCTGCCAGTTCGGTTTCGTGGTGGAGCAGGCGACCGCGGCCACGGTGCCCTTCCTGTGGGAGCTGGCGAAGCTGCCGCAGGTGACCTGCCGCGCCCAGATCATCCAGCTGCTCAAGAACATCGCCGACGCCCGGCAGTGGGAGAGCACCGCGGCCGTCTATCCGAAGCTGCTGAACCACCGGGAGAACCCGGTGGTGTGGGAGCGTGCGGCGCGCCAGGCGGTACGGGCCCGGCGCGGCGAGCTGGGCCGGCTCATGGCGGACGAGGACGGCGAGATCGCACGGGCCACGACCGAGCTGGCCCGCTCGCTGGGCGCGTGAGGCCGTCGTACGTTCTCCGGTGGGAAGGTCGCACGTTTCACGGTGGGCACGGAGCCCGCGCCCGCCCGTAGTCGTGACGAAACGGTGAGGACCCCCTGTCACCATGGGTGATGCCCCTCGCCTCCCGGAGCCGGGCAGTGTAGACATGGCACATGGTCCGACTCTTGGGTCGATCCGGGACTCGATCGCCCCTGCGGCCCGGCGCTGCGCCGTCGACACGGCAGCGGCGGGAGGCGGGCTCGTCGCGGTGGCAACCGGTGGCGGGGCTGCGGCCGGTGCTGGGCGAACGCAGCGTCGCCGGACAGGTATTCCTGCTCGTCGTGGTGATCGTGCTGCTGCTGGTCGTGGCGGCCGTGGTGGCGCTGGTGCTGCAAGTGCGGCACGACACGACGCAGGAGGCCCGCAACCGTTCGCTCGCCGTCGCGGAAACCTTCGCCAACGCGCCGGGCACCGTCGAGGCGCTGCAGAGCCCTGATCCCACCGCCGTGCTCCAGCCCCGGGCCGAAGCCGCCCGTGAGCGGTCGAAGGTCGACTTCATCGTCGTCATGAACACCGACGGGATCCGCTACACCCACCCGAAGACGGACCGCATCGGCAAGCAGTTCGTCGGGACGCTCGCACCGGCCCTGGCCGGGGAGTCGTTCACCGAAGAGGTCGACGGCACCATCGGCCCGCTCGTCCAGGCCGTGGTGCCGGTGAAGGACCCGGACGGCCGGGTCGTGGGCCTGGTCTCGGCGGGGATCACGACCAAGAACGTCGGCGGCACCGCCGACCGTCAGCTGCCCCTGGTGCTCGCGGCCGCCGCGGCGGCGCTCGCCCTCGCGACGGCGGGCGCCGCGCTGGTGAGCCGGCGGCTGCTGCGCCAGACCCACGGACTCGGGCCGCACGAGATGACCCGGATGTACGAGCATCACGACGCCGTACTGCACGCCGTCCGGGAGGGGGTGCTCATCGTGGACGACGGGGGAACCCTGCTGCTCGCCAACGACGAGGCGCACCGGCTGCTCGGCCTGCCCGCCGACGCCGAGGGCCGGCACGTCCTCGCCCTCGGTCTCGACCCGGGTACCGCAGACCTGCTGGCCTCCGGACGCGTCGCCACGGACGAGGTGCACCTCGTCGGGGACCGGCTCCTCGCCGTCAACCAGCGGACCACGGACCGAGCGGGCGTGCCGCCCGGCAGCGTCGCCACCCTGCGCGATTCCACCGAGCTGCGCGCTCTGTCCGGGCGGGCCGAGACCGCGCGGGAGCGGCTCAACATGCTGTACGACGCCGGTGTGGGCATCGGGACCAGCCTGGACGTGACCCGCACGGCCGAGGAGCTGACCGAGCTGGCCGTGCCCCGGTTCGCCGACTTCGTCACCGTGGACCTGTTCGACGCGGTGCTGGGCGGCGGGCAGCCGAACGCGGCGGCCGCGCTCAGCCGGACAGCGGTGAGCGGTATCCGCAAGGACGCGCCGCTCTACCCGGCCGGCGAGCGGATCAGGTTCGTCGAGTCCTCTCCACAGGGCCGCAGCCTCGCCACGGGCAGCCCCGTCCTGGAGCCCCGGCTGAGCCACGCCCCGGGCTGGCAGGAACAGGACCTCGATCGCTCCGCGCAGATCATCGCGTACGGCATCCACTCGCTGATCACCGTGCCGCTGCGGGCCGGCAACCTGGTGCTCGGCGTGGTCAGCTTCTGGCGCTGCGAGAAGCCGGAACCCTTCGACACGGACGAGCTGGCCCTGGCCGAGGAGCTGGTGGCGCGGGCCGCCGTCTCCATCGACAACGCGCGCCGCTACACCCGCGAGCACAGCATGGCGGTCACGCTCCAGCGCAGCCTCCTCCCCCGCAACCTGCCCGAGCAGGACGCCCTGGAGATCGCCTACCGCTATCTGCCCGCGCAGGCCGGGGTGGGCGGCGACTGGTTCGACGTGCTGCCGCTGTCGGGGGCCAGGGTCGCGCTCGTGGTCGGGGACGTCGTGGGCCACGGGCTGCACGCGGCGGCCACCATGGGGCGGCTGCGCACCGCGGTGCACAACTTCTCGGCCCTCGACCTGCCGCCCGAGGAACTGATCGCCCTGCTGGACGAGTTGGTCGGCCGTATCGACCAGGACGAGACGGAGGAGGAGGGCAGCGCCCCGGTCACCGGCGCGACCTGTCTGTACGCCGTCTACGACCCGGTCTCCCGGCGCTGCACCCTCGCGCGGGCCGGACATCCCCCGCCGGCGCTGATCCACCCGGACGGCAGCGTGGAGTTCGCCGACGTGCCCGCCGGCCCCCCGCTGGGGCTCGGTGGCCTGCCGTTCGAGACGGCGGAGCTGGAGCTGCCGGAGGGCAGTCGGCTCGTCCTCTACACCGACGGGCTGGTCGAGGACCGGGAGCGGGACATCGACGTCGGTCTGGAGATGCTGCGCGAGGCACTGGGCGGGGCGGGGCAGTCGCCGGAGGACACCTGCCGGGTCGTGCTCGACTCGCAGCTCACGGCCCGCTCCAGCGACGACATCGCGCTGATCGTCGCGCGCACCCGGGCGCTCGCCGCCGACCAGGTCGCCGAGTGGCCGGTACCGGAGGACCCCGCGGCCGTGGGCGAGGTGCGGGCGGCGGTCAGCCGGCAGCTGGCCGAGTGGGGCCTGGACGAGCTGACGTTCAGCACGGAGCTGATTCTGAGCGAGCTGGTCACCAACGCGCTCCGGTACGGCGGCGGCCCCATGCGCGTACGGGTGCTGCGCGACCGCAACCTGATCTGCGAGGTGTTCGACAGCAGCAGCACCTCGCCGCATCTGCGGTACGCGGCCATGACGGACGAGGGCGGGCGGGGTCTGTTCCTCGTGGCGCAGCTCGCGGAACGCTGGGGGACGCGCTACCTGCCCGCCGGGAAGGTGATCTGGGCGGAGCAGCCCCTGCCATAAGCGCCACCAGGGACTGCCCATAAAGTAGCCTTATGAGCTCATAGACCGGACCCTCGTACCGACTTAGGCTTGCCTCAGTTTAGGCTTCCCGTCGAGATCGCTTGTCGCCGCTCGAAGGGAACCTGACCATGCCCCGCCCCCTGCGGGTAGCCATCGTCGGATCCGGCCCCGCCGGGATCTACGCCGCCGACGCCCTGCTCAAGTCCGAGGTGGCCGCCGAACCCGGCGTGTCCATCGACATCTTCGAGCGCATGCCGGCGCCGTTCGGACTGATCCGTTACGGCGTCGCCCCCGACCACCCGCGGATCAAGGGCATCATCACCGCCCTGCACCAGGTGCTCGACAAACCGCAGATCCGGCTCTTCGGCAACGTGGACTACGGGACCGACATCGGGCTGGACGACCTGCGCGCGTTCTACGACGGCGTGATCTTCGCCACCGGCGCGACGGCCGACCGGGCGCTCTCCCTGCCGGGCATCGACCTCGACGGCTCGTACGGCGCCGCCGACTTCGTGTCCTGGTACGACGGCCACCCGGACGTGCCGCGCACCTGGCCACTGGAGGCCGAGAAGGTCGCCGTGCTCGGCGTCGGCAACGTCGCGCTCGACGTGGCGCGTGTCCTTGCCAAGACGGCGGACGAGCTGCTGCCGACGGAGATCCCGGCCAACGTCCACGAGGGCCTGAAGGCCAACCGGGCCAAGGAGATCCACGTGTTCGGCCGCCGCGGCCCGGCGCAGGCGAAGTTCAGCCCGATGGAGCTGCGGGAGCTGGACCACTCCCCCACCATCGAGGTCATCGTCGACCCCGAGGACATCGACTACGACGAGGGCTCGATCACCACGCGGCGCGGCAACAAGCAGGCCGACATGGTGGCGAAGACCCTGGAGAACTGGGCGATCCGCGACACCGGCGACCGGCCTCACAAGCTCTTCCTGCACTTCTTCGAGTCGCCGGTCGAGATCCTCGGCGAGGACGGCAAGGTCGTCGGTCTGCGCACCGAGCGCACGGAGCTCGACGGCACCGGCAACGTCAAGGGCACCGGCACCTTCAACACCTGGGACGTGAGCGCGGTGTACCGCGCGGTGGGCTACCTGTCCGACAAACTCCCCAAGCTGCCCTGGGACATCGACTCCGGCACCGTTCCGGACGAGGGTGGCCGGGTCATGCAGGAGTCGGGCGAGCACCTGCAGTCCACGTACGTCACCGGCTGGATCCGGCGCGGCCCCATCGGCCTCATCGGGCACACCAAGGGCGACGCCAACGAGACGGTGTCGAACCTGCTGGCCGACTACGCGGGCGGCCGCCTGCACACGCCCGCCGCCCCCGCCCCCGAAGCCGTGGACGCGTTCCTCGCCGAGCGCGACATCCGCTTCACCACCTGGGACGGCTGGTACAAGCTGGACGCCGCGGAGAAGGCTCTGGGCGAGCCCGAAGGGCGCGAGCGCGTGAAGATCGTCGAGCGCGAGGACATGCTGCGGGCCAGCGGCGCCTGACGCCATACACCCCGCAGGGCGGGTCCGGTGGCAATGTCGCCGGATCCGCCCTTCTGCGTACTTGAAGCGTGTACGATCTCGATGCTTCACCGAACCATCACATTGCCTTCACCTGAAGGTCATGCAGGGGGGACGAACGTCCATGCGTATACGCCTTGTCGCCACCACGGCCCTCGCCGCCGGAGCCCTGACCGCCCTGTCGGCGGTTCCGGCCCAGGCCGCCGAGTACAACTCCGCGCTCAAGATCCGGGGCATCCAGTACGACGCGCCCGGCAGCGACTCCAACCGCTGCTCGGGCGGGAACACCGCCCAGGAGTACCTGACCATCAAGAACTACTCGCGCTCCACGACGGTGAACCTCAAGGGGTACGTCGTGAAGGACGCCGCGGGGAACAAGTTCACCTTCACCGCGAGCCACACCCTTCAGCCGGGTGACTACGTGAAGCTGCGCGGCGGCAACGGGGCCGACTCCGACGCGAAGAACGTCGCCTACCGCGACAACTGCAACTTCATGTGGAACAACGACAAGGACACGATCTACGTGTACAAGCCGTCCGGCAGCCGTGCCGACGTGCACTCGTACACCAAGAGCGGCTCCGACAAGGACGGCAACGGGTACGTCACGTACCACGGCTGAGCCTTTTGCCGGAACGGCAACAGGCTTCGCGTGCGGCGCGGCGGGCGCTGGATGATCGGTGGACCGAGCGCCCCTTGGGATCGCGGGAGGATCCATGCCACAGACGTCCGCCGCCGACCGCACGCATCGCCTGGTGCCGTCACCAGCCGGCCGCACCCACCTCGTCGAGCAGGGTGACGGACCGCTCGTGCTCCTGCTGCACGGATTCCCCGAGTCCTGGTACGCCTGGCGCCACCAGCTTCCGGCTCTGGCCGCTGCCGACTACCGCGCGGTCGCCGTCGACGTGCGCGGCTACGGACGCTCGTCGCGGCCTCCGGAGCCGGACGCGTACCGGATGCTCGAGCTGGTGGAGGACAACGTCGCCGTGGTGGAGGCCCTGGGCGAGCCGTCCGCGGTGCTGGTCGGGCACGACTGGGGCGCGACCGTCGCGGCGGCCTCCGCGCTGGTCCGGCCGGACGTCTTCCACGCGGTGGGGCTGCTGAGCGTGCCCTACACCCCGCCCGGCGGGCCGAGGCCGAGTGAGGTCTTCGCGCGGATGGGCGGCGACGAGGAGTTCTACGTCTCCTACTTCCAGGAGCCCGGCCGGGCCGAGTCGGAGATCGAGCCCGACGTGCGCGGCTGGCTCACGGGCTTCTACGCGGCCCTGTCCGCGGACACGATGCCCGAGGCCGACCCCCATTTCCTGGTCCGAGGCGGCCAGTTGCGCGACCGGTTCCCCGTCGGAAGGCTGCCCGGCTGGCTGAGCGAGGCCGACCTCGACGTCTACGCCGGGGAGTTCGAGCGCACCGGGATGACCGGGGCCCTGAACCGCTACCGGAACATGGACCGCGACTGGCAGGACCTGGCGGGCTTCGCCGGTGCCCCTGTGACCCAGCCGTCGCTGTTCATCGGCGGCAGCCTGGACGCGTCCACGACCTGGCTGGCGGACGCGATCGAGGCGTACCCGAGGACGCTGCCCGGTCTGAGGGCCTCGCACATCCTGGACGGCTGCGGTCACTTCGTTCAGCAGGAGCGTCCGTCCGAAACCAACCGGATCCTGATCGAGTGGCTCGCCGGCCTCCCGGTCCCGGGAGTCGGCAGCCAGCGGTCGAGGTAGGCGCGCAGGCCCGCGAGGTCGGTGCCACGTGCCAGATGACCCACGTATCCGTCTCGCGCGGTTGGGTCGCGAGTGCCGGCCCGGTGGGGGCCCGGTCGCGCACATGCCGTTGCCGTGCGGCGTGCCGGGGCCCTCCGCGACGCGTGCGTGGCGGAGGGCTCCCGTCCGGTGTACTGGTTCAGACCTCCAGGTCGGCTTCGATGCGGCGCAACTGGTGACGGGCCATCGCGAGGTTGGCCCGGCTCCCGTCGAGCACGAGGTAGAGGAAGAGTCCGCTGCCTCCGCGTCCCTTCAGGAGACGGATGAGGTGGTACTGGGTGTTCAAAGTGATCAGGATGTCCTCGATCTCCTCCTTCAGCCCCAGGTGTTCCATGGTGCGCAGCTTGGACCGCACGACGTCGGTGTTGCCCGCGGCGGCGACTTCCAGGTTGAAGTCCTTGCTGCCGCCGAGGGTGCCGAGAGCCATGCCGCTGGTGTAGTCGACGAGTGCGACGGCCGTCGCTCCGTCGATGGAGCTCAGGCATTCCTTCAGCGCGGTCTCCGTGTTGGCCATGCGCTCGGTTCCTTTCCTTCGGTCTTCTACTTCGGTGGGTCAGGCGGTTCGGATGGTTCAGATGCCGGTCTGCGGGCGCGGCTGGTGCGTGGGGCGCTGCGGGGTGCGTACCGGGAGGGTGCCGATGGGGCGGTCCGTGGCCGGGGGCACCGTGGCAAGGTGCTCTTCGCGCGCCGGCCGGTCGGCGTGGCGGCCGGTGCCCGGGCCCACGCGCGTGGTCACGAGGTCGGCGATCCGTGCGCCGCTGCGCCGCCCTTCGAGGTGGAGGCGTCCGACGTTGACCCGGTCCTCGGCGAGAAGGGTGAGTACGGCGGTCGTTCCGGCGGCGTAGGTGGCGACGTAGCCTCCGGATCCCCGCACCAGCAGTTCGCGGAAGTCTCCGCGGGCGGCGGCGTCGGTCATGCGGTAGGCGACGCCCAGGGCGGCGGCGGTGAGCGCCGCGAGTCCCTCCGGCTCGGTGTCCGGCACGTCGTGGGCGAGGACGAGTCCGTCGACGGTGGCCGCGAGGGAGCCCGTCAGCCGGGGTATGCGGGTGCGGAGCCGACGCAGTTCCTCCAGGACGTCGGTCTCGACGGCCATGAGCAGTCTCCTTTCGGCACGCTGTCTTCGCGCGCGGATCACAGTGCCTCCAAGGCGTGCAGGAGCCGTCGCAGCAGTGCGGTCTCGGGCTCGTCCGGTAGCGCGGGACGAGGGGTGGGGCCCGGCTCGGCGGACACGGTGGCGGGGGCGGACGCTGGGGCTGAGGGTGGGGCTACGGAAGGGACGGGGACCAGGGGTGCCACGGGGGTCACCAGCCCGGCGGCGGCGAGGCGGCGGAGTTCGACGAGGGTGTGGAAGGTGCGGCAGGCCAGGGTCATGGCGATCTGGGCGGCCGTGCGGACACCGTCGACCTGGGCGAGCGTCCGGCCGCGGCGGGCCGGCAGATCGCGGGCGCCCGGCCCGGGCACCCGCGCGAGCGGCGCACGGTCCACGTCGGGTTCGGGCCATATGCGCTGCAGCAGTTCGCGGCGGCGTCTGGACTCGCGCAGCACGGTGTCCACCGGTACGGAACGGACCGCGCCCAGCCAGTGCGCGGCTCCGGGGCGGAACCGGAGTGCCGGCCCGTCGTGGGCGAGGACGAAGTACGCGGCGTCGAAGAGGGCACCCAGGTGGCACAGTTCCAGCGCGCCGGCGGCGAGGTGGCCGCTGTCCACCAGTTGCCGCCCGACCCGGCAGCGGCGGCCGGCCTGGTCGATCGCCTCCCACCAGCCGTCCGGGGCGAGTGCGCCGCTGTGGGTGAGCAGGTCGCCGAGGTCGGGCGTGACGGCGGATTCGACGTGGACGACGTGTCCCGCCGCGAGGTAGACGATCCCCGACTCGGTGGACAGGGCTCCGGTCGCGCCCTGCGCGGCGAGCGTGCCGAGCAGGGCCGATGCGGGTTCGCCCGAGCGCGGGGTCCGGGTCGGCGTGCTCATCCGAGCACCAGCCGGTCCGCCATCTCGGCCAGCCGGATGCGGGCCAGGGCCAGGTTCCCTTCGCGGCGGTCGAGCCACAAGTGCACGAACACGGTGCTGTCGAAGGTCGTGGTGACGAACCTCAGCAGGTGGTACGAGTCGGCGTTCGTGATGATCAGGTCCTGCACGGGGGGTTCCTTGCCTGACGGTCCGCCGGGGCCGCCGCCGGAGGATCCTCCCGCGTCGTCACCGGACTGCCCGGCCGGGTCTCCGCCGGTCAGAGCGAGGGCGCCGCTCTCGGTGGCGAGGCGGGCGAGTTCGGCGGTTTCCGCAGCCGTCGCCTCCACATCGCCACCGGGTGCGTCACCTACTGCGCCCAGGGCAAGACCACTGATCCAGTCGACCACCGACGCCCCTCGAGCACCTGGCAGCCGCATGGCCTCCAGCAGACTCTCGTCGATTCCGGGCACGCCGAACCCCCTCCCCCTGCACGGCCGTTCCCGCGAACGTGAGCACGACACTACGGACTGTGCTTGGCGCAGGTGAACGCTTTGGCATTTTCCAAAGGAATGTGCAGGGAAGCGAGCGGTGGCTGAACGAGGTTGAACGGAACCAGGCAGGATGTGTCGTCGGGCGCCGCAGGGCAGCGGGCTGCCCGGTCTGAGCTGCGCCTTCACACGTCAGTCACACGACCGAGTCGATCCACAGCGACACCGGCCGACCCAGCCGTTGCCCGGCATGTCCGTCCGGACGCCGGGAAGGCCGAGCGCGGCTCCGCGGTCCTGCCGGAGCTGCCAACCGACGGATTTCATGTCCTTCGACGACAACCCCCTCATGGCACTCGGCCGGGCGGGCACCGGCTGGAGCTCCGCCTTCGACGGCGATGCTCCTCCGCCTTTCGGTGGCACGAGACGGTGTCGAGCAGTACGCGTTCACGTACGCGGACGGAGAGACCGGGCAGATACCGCGGGCGCTGGACCCGGGCCTGTTCTGCGCTGACCGGGTGGACTGCACGGGCGGCTGCACACATGCGCCACCCGTCTCTGGGCACGACCGCCCAGGGACGGGGAGACGTACGTGGTGCTCCGCATCCACTCCTGAGCTTCACTCGCCCCAACCGGCATCCGGGCGAGCGTTTCGTCCCCTCCGGCTGTGCCGGAGGGGACGCGGTCGTTCCGTCGCGCGCGGTATCGCGGGAGGCGCTCAGCAGCAGCGGCTGTGGGGGCGGGCCTCCTGGTGCCGGGTGCGCAGCACCTGGTATTCGCGGCGGGTCGGGGCCGGGGCGAGCGGGTGGTGGCGCCGGTGCCGCTCGCAGTGGCGGTCGTACGCGGCCTCTCCGGTCAGCTCGCGCAGGTACCAGCGCACGGCACGCGCCCAGTGCCGGATCCTCACGAGCGGGCTCCGGCCAGTGGTTCGGCGACCCGGTCCGATGCGTCGATGCGGGACTCGACATAGGGGGCCTCGGTGGTCGGCAGTGGCGTGGCGGACCGTATCGCGCGCACGCAGACGACCGCCGCGTTGCCGATCACCACGGCGACCAGGAGCAGGAAGAGGCCGATGAGGACACCGTCGACGGTGGAGTTGGTGACCACGGTGTGCATGTCGGCGGTCGTCCTGGCGGGGGCGAGGATCTGGCCGGCGTCCAGGGCGTCGGCGTAGTGGGCCCGCTGGGCGAAGAAGCCGATCTTCGGGTCGGCGGAGAAGATCTTCTGCCAGCCGGCGGTGAACGTGATCGCGGTGACCCAGGCCAGAGGGAGACCGGTGACCCAGGCCCAGCGCAGCCGCCCGGACTTGACGAGGACGGTGGTGCAGACGGTGAGGGCGATGGCGGCGAGCAGTTGGTTGGCGATGCCGAAGAGCGGGAAGAGCTGGTTGATTCCGCCGAGCGGGTCGGTGGCGCCGGTGTGGAGGAAGTAACCCCAGGCGGCGACGACCAGGCCGCTGCACAGCCAGATTCCGGGCTTCCAGTTGACCCGGCCGAGCGGCTTGAAGACGTTGCCGAGCATGTCCTGGAGCATGAAGCGGCCGACCCGGGTGCCGGCGTCCACCGTGGTCAGGATGAACAGCGCCTCGAACATGATCGCGAAGTGGTACCAGAAGGCTTTCATGGCCGACCCGCCGAAGACGGTGGAGAAGATCTCCGACATGCCGACCGCGAGGGTCGGGGCGCCTCCGGAGCGGGCGATCAGGGTCTGCTCCTCGACCGCCTTCGCGGCCTGGGTGAGCTGGTCGGGGGTGATGGTGAAGCCGAGACCCGCCACCGCGTGGGACGCGGACTCGGCCGTCGCGCCGAGCAGACCCGCCGGGGCGTTCATCGCGTAGTACAGACCCGGCTCCAGCGTCGCCGCGGCGATCAGCGCCATGATCGCGACGAACGACTCCATCAGCATGGCGCCGTAGCCGATCAGCCGGACCTGGGACTCCTTCTGGATCAGCTTCGGCGTGGTCCCGGAGGAGACCAGGGCGTGGAAGCCGGACAGCGCGCCGCAGGCGATCGTGATGAAGAGGAAGGGGAACAACGACCCCGCGAAGACCGGGCCCGCTCCCGACGTCGCGAAGTCGCTCACCGCGTCCGCCCTGAGCACGGGCGCGGCCACGATCACGCCGACCGCGAGCAGGGCGATCGTGCCGATCTTCATGAAGGTGGAGAGGTAGTCGCGCGGGGCCAGCAGCATCCACACCGGCAGCACGGAGGCGACGAAGCCGTAGCCGATCAGGCAGAAGACGAGTGCGGTCGGGCTGAGCGTGAAGACGTCGGCGAGCGAGGACTCCTGCACCCAGCGACCGCCGGCGATCGCGAACAGCAGCAGCGCCACGCCGATGACACTGGCCTCGACGACCCGGCCGGGGCGGACTCGATGCATCCACAGGCCCATGAACAGCGCGATCGGGATGGTCATGGCGACCGAGAAGGTGCCCCACGGGGAGTGCGCGAGCGCGTTGACCACGACCAGGGCCAGCACCCCGAGCAGGATGATCATGATGGCGAACACCCCGACCAGGGCGGCCGCCCCGCCCGCCCGGCCGATCTCCTCACGGGCCATCTGCCCCAGCGACTTGCCGTCCCGGCGCATCGACAGGAACAGCACCACCATGTCCTGTACCGCCCCGGCGAAGATCACCCCGGCGACGATCCACAACGTACCCGGCAGATAGCCCATCTGTGCGGCGAGCACCGGTCCCACCAGTGGCCCGGCCCCGGCGATCGCGGCGAAGTGGTGGCCGAGCAGCACCCGGCGGTCGGTCGGCTGGAAGTCGACGCCGTCCTCCAGGCGTTCGGCGGGCGTGGCGCGGCGGTCGTCCGGTCGGAGCACCCGGCGGGCGACGAACCGCGCGTAGAAGCGGTAGGCGATGGCGTACGAGCCGAGCGCGGCGATCACCAGCCAGACCGCGGAGATCTCCTCGCCCCGGGCCAGAGCGAGGACGCCCCAGGCGACGGCGCCCAGCAGGGCGACCACGGTCCACAGCAGGACGGATCGAGCTGACATACGCGACTTTTCGGGTGCTGGCAGGCCGGTTTCGGGCAGGGCGGACGTAGGCATGGCGGCTCCTCACCAGGGCGGTGCGGGACACCTCGTGACACGAGGTGCCTGGGGATCAGCGAATCGGCGGCTCTCCTGCTCGCTGTCGGTCTGTGCAAGAGTTGCCCACCCCCCGGAACCGGTTGACAGCGAATTTCCAGAGGATTTCCCGCCGGTTCCGTGTCCTCCGATCGGGGCCGCCGCGCAACTCCCCCGTGAGGATCAGGCACACCAAGGACGGTGACCCATGGCCGACGGCACCATGACAGTGACGTTCCTCGCCGTGACCGGCGGAGCGTCGCTGCTCGCGGTCACCGCGCGGCGCCTGCGCCCCAGCGGCCGACTGCCGTCCCTGGAGGGCTGGGCTCTGGCCGACCGCAGCCTGGGCCCGGTGTGGACCTGGTTCCTGCTCGGCGGCACGATCTTCACCGCGTACACCTTCACCGCCGTGCCGGGTCTGGCGTACGGCAACGGCGCCGCGGCCTTCTTCGCCGTGCCGTACACGGTGATCGTCTGCCCCCTCGCCTTCGTGCTGCTCGGCCGCCTGTGGGCCGTGGCCCGCGCCCACGGATACGTCACCGCCGCCGACTTCGTCCGCGGCCGGTACGGGTCGCCGCCCCTCGCGCTGGTCGTGGCGCTGACCGGGATCCTCGCGACCATGCCCTACCTGGCGCTCCAGCTGCTCGGCATACGGGCCGTGCTGACGGCCGGCGGGGTGTACCCGCGCGGTGCGGCCGGGGACCTGGTGCTGGTGGCGCTGTTCGCGGGGCTCGCCGTGGCCACGTACCGGCACGGGCTGCGGGCGCCCACCGTCATCTCGGCGTTCAAGGCGGTGGCCGTGTTCGTGTCGCTCACCGCGGTCACCTGGCTGATGCTGGAACGGCTCGGCGGGCCCGGTGCCGTCTTCGACGGTGCGGCCCGGCGGCTCGGCGGCTCGGCGCTGGTGCTGACCCCGGCCCAGCAGCCTGCCTATGCCACCCTCGCGCTCGGTTCCGCGCTCGCCCTGCTGATGTACCCGCACGTGCTGACGGCGGGGTTCGCCGCCGACGGACCGCGCACCCTGCGCAAGGTGTCCGTGGCGCTGCCCGCCTGGACGGGACTGCTCGCGCTGTTCGGGGTGCTCGGCTTCGCGGCGCTCGCGGCCGGGGTGCGGGCACCGGAGGGCGGGGCCGAGGCGGCCGTGCCGATGCTCGTCGACCGGCTGATGCCGGGGCCGCTGGCCGGGCTGGTGTTCGGCGCGATCACCGTCGGAGCGCTGGTCCCGGCGGCGGTGATGTCGATCGCGGCCGCCACCGGCTTCGTACGCAATGTGTACGTCGAGTACGTGCACCCGACGGCCACGCCCAAACGGCAGGTCCGCATCGCCAAGGCCGTCTCGCTCATCGCGAAGGCCGGGGCGGTCGCGTTCGTCTTCGGGCTGCGCGACCAGGACGCGATCAACCTCCAACTGCTCGGCGGGGTCTGGATCCTGCAGATCTTCCCGGCCGTCGCCGTCGGCCTGTTCACCGGACGGCTGCATGCGCGGGCGCTGCTCGCCGGGTGGGGCGTGGGCATGGTGGCCGGGACCTTCCTGGTCGTGCGTGAGGGGTTCTCGTCCATCGTGAGCCTCGGTTCCGGGCCGTTGGAGATCTACGCCGGACTCGCCGCCCTGCTGCTCAACCTGATCGTCGCGGTGGCCGGCACCGCCGTACTCGAACGTCTCGGCGTCCCGCGCGGCGCCGACCTGACCGACCTGCCGTCCCGCCTGATGGTCAGGCGGCGTCCGGAGACGGGAGCGACCCACCCGTGAGACACAGACACCCGATACCGGTGCCGGAGCAGGGCGTCGAAGCGCTGACGCCCGCGCCGGCCGACCCTGCGGAGCTGGAGCGCGAGGCCGGACTCGCCGGGCTCTTCGAGCTGCACTACGCCTCGATGCTGCGTCTGGCCGTGCTGCTGGGCGCGGACGACCCGGAGAACGTGGTGGCCGAGGCGTACTACCAGATCTACCGGAAGTGGCGGCGCCTGAGGGACACCGAGGCGGCGGAGGCGTATCTGCGCTCCACGGTGTGCAATCTGACCCGGATGCGGATCCGGCACCTCCAGGTCGCCCGCAAGCACGTGGAGAACCCGCCCGAGGAGACCGTCGTCTCCGCCGAGAGCGCGGCGCTGCTCCGCGACGACCAGCGCGTCCTGATCGGCGCGCTGCAGCAACTGCCGGCCCGGCAGCGCGAGGCGCTCGTGCTGCGGCACTGGCTCGGGCTGAAGGAGGGCGAGATCGCCGCAGCGATGGGTATCTCCTCCGGTTCTGTGAAGACGCACACCGCACGCGGTCTCGCCGCGCTGACCCAGGTGATGGAGGCCCGGCGATGAATCACACCGACCCGGACCGCACGGAGCGGGAGCTGACCGAGGCCCTGGCCGCACTCGCCGGCGAGGTGCGGGCGGCGCCGGACGCCTATCGCACGGCACGCGGCGAGTGGCTGCGTCGCGAACGCCGTCGCCGGCTCGTCCTCGCGGTGCTCATCACCGTGGTGTTCGCGTTGGCCACGCTGATCGGTCTGTGGGTGCTGAACGAGGCCCCGTCTCATCCGGGAGTGATCTTCTCGGGGCTCGGTCCCGCCCCGGGTGCGCCGCTTCCCTGAGGCCGTCGCGCACGTGGCACCCGCCGTGCGGCTCAGGGCAGTACGCGGTAGGTCACGTGTGGGACCCGGCTCGTCGCCCGCGAGGTCACCTGCTCCAGTGCCAGCGGCGGGACGCCCTCGAACAGCCGTGTTCCGGACGCCGAGTGTGAGCGGCGCGATGTGCAGCCGCAGCTCGTCGATCAGGCCGGCGGCGAGGTACTGGTTGACGGTGCTCGCGCCGCCGAGGACGGTGACGTCGCCGTCTCCGGCCGCCGTGCGTGCCTGGGCCAGGGCCGACGCGATGCCGTCGGTGACGAAGTGGTACGTGGTGCCGGTCCTCCGCCTGCACCGGGCCCTGCAGCCCGCCCCGGACGGCCCGTTCCTCCCTCCGCGGGATGCGATCGGCCACGTCACCGGCTCCTGGGAGACGGCGGAGGTACCCGTGCCCGGGGAGTGTTCGCCGTGGTGCACAGCGGCAGCCGGACGTGACCGCCTCCGGGGTCAGCCGGTCCGCGAACGGAACGTCCTGCGGTACGTGTCCGGGGGCACGCCGACGGTGCGGTTGAAGTGGCGGCGCAGCGTCGTGGCGGTCCCCATGCCGGTGGCCGTCGCGATGGTGTCGACGCCCTCGTCGGTCGTCTCCAGCAGTTCCTGGGCGTACCGGATGCGCTGGGTCAGCAGCCACTGCAGAGGGGTCGTGCCGGTCACCGCTCTGAAGTGACGGCCCAGGTGCCGGGAACTCATTCCCGCCCGGCGGGCCAGGTCCTGCACGGTCAGCGGCTGGTCGAGCCGTTCGATGATCCAGGGGAGCAGGCCGGCGAGCGGGGGGTCGTCCCGGTCGGGTACCGGGGCGGTGACGAACTGAGCCTGTCCGCCCGCCCGGTGCGGGGGTACGACCAGGCGGCGGGCTACGGCGTTGGCAATCGACGAGCCCAGGTCGAGACGGACGAGGTGCAGGCACAGATCCAGCGCGGCGGCCTTGCCGGCGGAGGTCAGCACGCTGCCGTTGTCGACGTACAGCACGTCCGGGTCGACCTCCACCCGGGGGTGACGGGCGGCCAGAACCTCGGTGTGCGCCCAGTGCGTGGTGGCGCGCCGTCCGTCGAGCAGCCCTGCCGCGGCCAGGACGAACGCGCCCGTGCACAGGGAGGCCACGCGTGCGCCTGCCTCATGGGCCTCGCGCACCGCGTCCACCAGGTCGCCGGGTGGGTCCTCGTCCACGTCGGCCCAGCCGGGGACGATCACGGTGCCGGCGTGCCGGAGCCGGTCGAGCCCGGCGTCGGGCTGCAGCCGGAAGCGGCCCACCTGTACGGCGGCCGGTCCGCAGACGGTGAGGTCGTACCAGGGGACCGTCACCCCGGCCGGGGCGGCGGCGAACACCTCGTGTGCCAGGGACAGTTCGAAGTGCAGCATCCCGTCGGTGGCGGCCAGCGCGACAGTGGTCATGTCCGTAATTGTATGGGGCGTGTCGTTCCAGACACTCACCGTCGGGTGCTCATCGCCGCCAGGATGGCCGCAGTTGATCGTCCGAGCACAGGGGAGAGCTCATGGGGCCGGGTCAGACGGTGGCGGTGTTCGGAGCGTACGGGCACACCGGGCGGTTCGTGGTGGCGGAGCTGCAAAGGCGCGGGTTCGTCCCCGTCGCCTCCGGTCGCGACGAGGTCAAGCTGGAGGCGCTGGCGGCGGCGTACCCCGGGATCGAGGTCCGGCCGGCGTCGGTCGACGATCCGGACTCGCTCGACCGTGCGCTGGCCGGGGCCGCGGCGGTGGTCAACTGTGCCGGGCCGTTCGCCACGACGGCCGCTCCCGTGATCGAGGCGGCGCTGCGTGCCGGCATCCCGTATGTCGATGTGGCAGCCGAGATCGAGGCGAACGCGGACACGTTCGCGCACTTCGCGGACCGCGCCCGCGCCGCGGGTGCGGTGATCGTCCCGGCGATGGCCTTCTTCGGCGGCCTCGGTGACCTGTTGGCCACCGCGGCGATGGGTGACTGGACCGGGGCCGACGAGGCGCACGTCGCGTACGCGCTGAGCGGTTGGCAGCCCACGGACGGGACGCGGGCCGCGGGCGCGGTCTCCCGGCAGCGGCGGGGCGGTGCGCGCCTGGTGTACCGGAACGGGCGGCTGGACCACCGCCACGACGAGTCGCCGACCCTCCAGTGGCCGTTCCCCGAGCCGCTGGGCTCCCGGGCGGTCATCGGTGAGTTCACGATGGCCGACGTCGTCACCATCCCCAGCCACCTGCCCATCCCCGACGTGCGCACCTACATGACGGCCGAGGCCGCCCGGGACGTGTCGGCCCCGGACACGCCGACGCCGACCGCGGTCGACGAGGACGGGCGGTCCGCACAGACCTTCCTCGTCGACGTCGTCGTGCGCTCCGGCGGCACCGAGCGGCGCGCCGTGGCGAGAGGGCAGGACATCTACGCCGTCACGGCGCCGCTCGCGGTGGAGGCGGTGCACCGCGTCCTCACCGGACGGACCAGGACGGCGGGCGTCGCTTCCGCCGGCGAGATCTTCGACGCGGCCGGTTTCCTCCGCGCACTGTCCTCGCACCTCTCCGTGGAACTGCTGCGGTAGTCGCTCGAATGCAAGCACATCGCGGGGCCACCGCCCGGGGAGAGCGGTGCGTGCGGACCCGACGCCTCACGGAGTGCGGAAACCGCGGAACGTCACGTGCCTCCGGGTCTCGAAGCCGAGCCGCTCGTAGAGCGCCAGGGCACCGCTGTTCGCCTCGGCCACGTGCAGGAAGGGACGGTCTCCGCGAGCCACGATGCGTGCGATGAGCGTGCGCAGCAGGCGGACCGCGTGGCCCTGTCCGCGTGCCTCCGGGGCGGTGCAGACGGCGCTGATCTCGGTCCATCCGGGAGGCTTCAGCCGCTCCCCCACCATCGCCACCAGCGCGCCGCCGTCACGGACGCCGAGATAGGTGCCGAGCTCATGCGTGCGGGGCCGGAAGGGGCCCGGCCTGGTCCGCTCGATGAGGTCGAGCATCTCGGGAACGCTCTCCGCGCCGAGTTCGGCCACGCCGGAGCCGAACTCGGCACGAGAGGGGTCAGGGCCGCTGTCGCCGGCCCAGATCATCTGGCGGCCCTCGAGGACGAAGACCGGCTCCCAGTCCGGCGGCGGCATCACCGGGCAGCTGAACATGTCGGCGAACTCGCCCGGCCCGAGCAGCTTGGCCAGGTCGGCCCACGCCGCCGAGCCCTGCTCGGCGGATACCGCGGAGAAGGAGGCGACCCCGGATACATAGGTGACAGCGCCGCCGAGGCGGCGGGCGAGAGGTGCGTGGTGCCCGCCGAGCGACTGGCCCACGGGGTCGTCGAGTGCGACGGTGTCACTGAGCCCCGTCATCGTGCTGCGTCTCTCCTGCGATCGGCCGGTGCCGGCCGGCCAGGAGGCCGACACGGCGTCTTCGGATGCCGACAGCCATGCTAGTGCCGCAGCAGGCGACGTTCCCCGTCGCGGCACTGGTCAGCCCCTCGCGACCCGATCCCGGCGCTACCTGAGATGGGCGGCGAGCGCGAGGTTCTGCCTGCGGACGTCCCCGGCGACGAGTCCGGCGATCCGCTGCGCGCCGTACGTCTCGAAGTGGGTGCGGTCGTTGCAGAAGAAGGCACCGACGGGGCCCGAGCCGAAGTCGCCGTTGTGCGGGCAGAAGCGGAGGCTGTTGTAGAGCGAGACGCTCAGCGACTGCAGGTCGACCACCGGCGCCCTGGTGGCGGATCCGACGGCGAAGGTCTCGTTCACGAAGCCGCGGTTCTTCGTCGCCGTGCTGCCGGAACAGGTGAGAGCTGCCACCGGGGTGAGCAGCACCGGGTGCGCTCCCCGGGCCAGGGCGGCCTGCACCATCGTGGTCATCAACTGCCGGTAGCGGGCCGGGCCCACGTGCCGGGGGCAGGTCGCGGAGGAGTCGTTGATGCCGAACTGGATGAACAGGTAGTCGCCGGCCTTCATCCCGGTGCTCGCGTTCAGCATCGCCTGCCAGCGTGCGGAGTATGCGCTGGAGGTGAGGCGGCACTCGCCGTCCGGGCCCTTGGTGCTGCTGACGTTCCCCTCGTACAGCCAGGTCTGGATGCTGCGGCCTCCCACGGCCTGGTTCCTGACGGTGACGTCGGCGTCGAACAGGGCGTCGAACTGGCTGCCCCAGCCGACCGGGCAGCGGGCGGAGCCCGGGGCGGCCATGGTCGAGTCGCCGGCCAGCCACACGGTGACCGGCTGGGCAGCCGCTCGGGCCGCGGGTGCGGCGGCGCCGGAGGTGCCGGCGCAGTGTTTCGCGACGCTGTCGGCCGCGGAGGCGGCACCGAGTCCGAGGCTCGACAGGGCGATCACCAGCGCGGTGGTGATGACGGTCCGTAGGTGCTTCATCCGTTCCCTCCCAGGGACGGGCGCCGTGGTGCGTCGGTCAGCGCAGGTGGGCGGCCAGGGGCAGGTTCTGCTCCCGGAGACTCTGGAGCAGCAGCTCGCCCATCCGGGTCGCGCCGTACTGCGAGAAGTGGGTGTTGTCCGTGACACCGTCCACGGAGGAGCGGAGGAAGAGCTGTGCGGAGGCGGACGGTCCGAGGGACTCGACCAGCGCCTTGCTCCGGGCGGTGAGGTCGACCACCGGGACCCGCTGCGCCGCGCCGACCGCGCGCATCTCCGCGGGCAGGTTCGCACCGGCACCGTTGATGTGCAGGGCCGTGGACGTGAGCCGGTTGCCGTCGAAGAGCCGGCGGACCGGTGGCGTCACCAGGACCGGGACACCGCCCTTGGCACGGATCCGCGAGATCATGGTGGTGAGGTTGTTCCGGTAGGCGGACGCGCTGGTCTGCTTGTCGTTGTGGCCGAACTGGATGAAGACGGGATCGTTCGCCCTGACCTTCGTCAGCAGAGTGGGCAAGAGCGCCGAGTTGTTCAGGAAGCTTCCCGAACTTTCGCCGGAGTCCCCGTAGTTGGCGATGGCCGCGCCGGGACGCAGAGCAGGCGTGATCATCTGCCCCCAGCCGGTGTACGGAGCGGCCAGCTGGTCGCACACGGTCGAGTCACCGGCCAGGTAGGCGACCAGGGGCTGCGTCGCCGGCTTCACCGAGACGGCCGAGAGCTGCGGGCCGGCGCCGGTGAAGCGGAGGTCCAGACCGGGGTTCCCGGTGCCGCCCTGTCCGGTCGGCTGGCCCTCCGGTTGGCGCACGTTGACGGTGAACGAGTAGGTGGCGACGGCTCCGGCCGCCGTCCTCGTCGCAGGGAGCATGAGGCGCCGCGCCTCCGCCCACACCTCGGTCTGCCCGGCGGAGGCACCGCCGATGGAGACCGTGACGTCGTAGTTCCCCGGCGCGACCCCGTAGTGACAGATGATCGACGAGGTTCCGGAGCAGCCGGCCGGCAGAGCCTGCGGCGCGGCTGCGGCACTGGGGGCCGCGCCCGTGCCGGCCAGGACCGCCAAGGTCAGCAGGCCCGCCGCTCCCAGCGGGGCGCCCCGCCCACCACGGCGCGTCAGTGCCATGTTCATTTCAATCATGAGTCCGTCCTTCACCACAGAGATGTACGGGTCGGGGGGGTGCGGATCGCCGCTCAGGCCTGAGTGAAGCCGTTGATGATGACGGTGGGGCGCCTGCTGGAGGAGTCCCAGGCACCCATGCCGCGGCCGGTGAACGGGGCCATGCGCTCCGGCTCCCCATGGAAGATGCCCTGTCCGCCGTTGACCGTCAGCGCCTTGGCGCAGGCGACCGGTGAGGCCCGGGTGGAGGAGGCCCCGGTCCACCCGACCGCCGGACTCGCGCAGTTCTTCCAGGAGCAGCCGCGCGCCTCCGTCTGCGGCACCCGGCTGATGCCGACGCCCTCGCCGAACCCGGCGGCAGCATGGGCCGGCGCGCCGAGCCCGGCGAGCGCGGCGGCCCCGGCGATCGCACCGGCCGTCGCGGCAGTGGCTTCGAGCAGCGTCCGGTGGGCGATCCGAGCGGAGAGGGGGGCGGGAGCCGGGGACATGGTCGCTCCTCCCTGTCCGCCGGCCGCGCGTGAGGTGCGGCGGCCGGCGGACAGCAGGTTGTGGGGGGTGGAGTTTTCCGGGACCGGGGTGATCCGCCTGCCGATGCTGGGAGCGTTCACAATCCGTCAGGCAGGCACGAGAAGTCCTCTCCTCGAAAGGGGACGGCTGCAGTGCAGGGAGCCACCGAACTGCCGTACTCGGCACCCGAGGTCACTGGCCGGTCGACCAGTTCGACTGCCTTCGACCACGGTTGCCCGCGAGATGCCTCACGCAGTGTTCAAGGCTCGCTACCCCACTGTCAATCCGTAGGCATCGAGAAACTCACGGATCCGAACAGGGCCGAACAGCAGACTGGACAGAATCCTTGACGAGGCATCAGCTCGTTTCTACGCTCCCCCCAAATGGGAGCGTTCCCATACCCCCACGCCCCGGAGGCCACCGTGACCGACTCGCACCGGCGCCCCCGCTCCGCACCACGACCGTGGCGATCGCCCCACCGGCCAGGCGGCCGGTTCGTCGGCTGCGTCTGCGCTGCCGCACTGGCCGTCTCCGCGCTCGTCGCACTGCCGCAGACCGCGCACGCGGCGACCGCCCGGCAGGTCGAGAACCTCGACCGCGGACTGACCAGCGTGCACACCAACAGCGGAAACCTGGTGTCCTGGCGGTGGCTGGCGACCGACCCGAACGACGTGTCGTTCAACGTCTACCGCGGCGGCACCAGACTCAACTCCTCCCCCGTCACCGCCTCGACGAACTACTTCGACGCGGGCGGCGCGGCCACGGCCGACTACACGGTGCGCGCCGTGGTCAACGGCACCGAGCAGGCCGCGTCCGCGCCCGCGGTCCAGTTCCGCACGGGCTACAAGGACGTGCCGATCTCCCCGCCCGCGGGCGGTACCGCCCCGGGCAACTCGGCCTACACCTACGAGGCCAACGACGCCTCCGTCGGCGACCTCGACGGCGACGGCACCCTGGACCTCGTCCTGAAGTGGCAGCCCACCAACGCCAAGGACAACTCCCAGTCCGGCTACACCGGCAACACCGTCGTCGACGGCATCAAGCTCGACGGCACCCGGCTGTGGCGTGTCGACCTGGGCCGCAACATCCGCTCCGGCGCCCACTACACGCAGTTCCAGGTCTACGACTACGACGGCGACGGCAAGGCCGAAGTCGCCATGAAGACCGCCGACGGCACCCGCGACGGCACCGGTGCGGTCATCGGCAGCTCCTCCGCCGACCACCGCAACTCCAGCGGCTACGTCCTGTCCGGTCCCGAGTACCTGACGATGTTCAACGGCCTGACGGGCAAGGCGATGCAGAGCGTCGGCTACGTCCCGGGCCGCGGCAACGTCTCCTCCTGGGGCGACAACTACGGCAACCGCGTCGACCGCTTCCTGGCCGGCACCGCCTACCTCGACGGCGCCCGCCCGTCCCTGATCATGGCGCGCGGCTACTACACCCGCACGGTGATAGCCGCCTGGGACTGGCGAGGCGGCGCCTTCACCCGCCGCTGGACCTTCGACACGACGTCCTCCACCAACAGCGGCAAGGGCTACGACGGCCAGGGCAACCACAGCCTGTCCGTGGCCGACGTCGACGCCGACGGCAAGGACGAGATCGTCTACGGCGCGATGACCGTCGACGACAACGGCGCCGGCCTGTGGACCACCAGGCTCGGCCACGGCGACGCCGGCCACGTCGGCGACCTCAACCCCTCCCGTCCGGGCCTGGAGTACTTCAAGGTCTCCGAGGACTCCAGCAAGCCGGGCTCCTGGATGGCCGACGCCCGCACCGGAGCGCGGCTGTGGCAGACGGCGTCGGGCTCCGACAACGGCCGCGGCGTCGCCGCCGACATCTACGCCGGCAGCGCGGGCGCGGAGGCCTGGTCCGCCGCCGACACCACCCTGCGCTCCGCCACCGGCGCCTCCCTGGGCCGCGAGCCCTCCAGCATCAACTTCCTGTCCTGGTGGGACGGCGACCCCGTCCGCGAACTCCTCGACGGCACCCGCATCGACAAGTACGGCACCTCCGGCGACACCCGGCTGCTCACCGGCTCCGGCGTCGCCTCCAACAACGGCACCAAGTCCACCCCCGTCCTGTCCGGCGACATCTTCGGCGACTGGCGCGAAGAGGTCATCTGGCGCACCGGCGACAACAGGGCACTGCGCATCTACTCCACCCCGAACCAGACCAGCACCAAGATCACGACCTTGCTCCACGACACCCAGTACCGCACGGCCCTGGCGTGGCAGAACACCGCTTACAACCAGCCCCCGCACCCGAGCTTCTTCATCGGCAACGCCATGCCGACGGCTCCACGCCCCACCGTCTACACACCCTGACCCACCCTGAGCGGCGGACGCTTGCCTCTCCTGCGATCGCGGGAGAGGCAACGACCACGGTGTGCCGACGAGGCGGAGGATCCCTTGATCGCGCACTCCGGCACGCGTGAGCAGCCGGTCAGGCGTCGCGCAGCGCCTTCTCGATGCGGCCCAGCGAGTGAGTCAGCCGTCCGTAGTCGGCACGGGCCACCGGCGCCACGAAGTACCGCTCGACGACCTGCGCGTGGACGGCGGCCGCACGAAGGAACATCGCACGGCCGTGATCGGTCGCCTCGACCAGGACGCTTCTGCGGTCCCCGGGGGCCGGCACACGCCGCACCAGACGAGCCCCCTCCATGCGGTCGATCAGGCGGGTGATACCGCTGCTGGTGAGCGTGAGGTCGTCGGCGAGCCGGCGCTGCGAGATCTCCTCGTCCGGGCGCCTGCAGAGCCGGATGAGGACCTCGAACATCGTGTGGCTGACCTCGCACTCCTTGCGCAGGGCCGCGTCGATGCGCTGTTCCAGGCGGGTGGCGGCCTTGATCAGCAGTCCGAAGTCCTGCACGAGCCGGCTGCCGGCGGCGCGGGCGGCTTCGTCATTCTCTCGGTTCGCAGGGTTCACCCGGCCTACTTTACTGCTTCTTCACCTACTGCCGTCTCAATTACTGAGCAATCAATTGCTGAGTAATCAACTAATCTCTAGGGTGGAGCCCCACCCCACCAAGTCGGCAGAGAGGGAGATCAGTGGACCTGCAGCACTGGCTCGGCCGGGCCAACGACGCGATACAGCAGTGGGCCGACTCTTTCGGCCCCTATGAGCAGCACCCGTCCCTCCTCGTCGACGAGGACCGCTTCGCCGCGGCCTTCGAGGAGCTCACCGGGAGGCTGAAGGAGAACTACCCCTTCTTCCATCCGCGCTACGCGGGGCAGATGCTCAAGCCCCCGCACCCGGCGGCTGTCATCGGCCACCTCACCACCATGCTGATCAACCCCAACAACCACGCACTGGACGGCGGCCCGGCCACCGCTCGCATGGAACGCGAGGCCGTCGCACAACTGGCCGCGATGTTCGGGTACGACACCCACCTCGGCCACCTCACGACCAGCGGCACGATCGCCAACCTCGAGGCCCTCTTCGTCGCCCGCGAGCTCCACCCGGGCCGCGGCATCGCCTACAGCGCCGATGCCCACTACACCCACGGCCGCATGTGCCACGTCCTGGGCTTGAAAGGGTACCCGATCCCGACCGACGACCGCGGCCGTATCAGCCTCGACGCGCTCGAGGACGTCCTGCGGACGGGAGAGGTCGGCACGGTCGTCCTCACCGCCGGCACCACCGGGCTCGGAGCCGTCGACCCGATCCACGAGGCCCTGCCGTTCAGGGACCGCTACGGCGTCCGGCTCCACGTCGACGCGGCCTACGGCGGCTTCTTCACGCTGCTCGCCGGCGCCGACGGCCCCGAAGGCCTGTCCCCGCAGCCCTGGCGGGCGATCGCCCGATGCGACTCGATCGTCGTCGATCCGCACAAGCACGGACTCCAGCCCTACGGCTGCGGTGCGGTCCTCTTCCGCGACCCCGAGGTGGGCCGCTTCTACCTCCACGACTCGCCCTACACCTACTTCACCTCCAGCGACCTCCACCTCGGCGAGATCAGCCTGGAATGCTCCCGTGCCGGCGCCTCGGCCGCCGCATTGTGGCTCACCTTCCAGGTTCTCCCGCCCACCCCCGACGGCCTCGCCCAGGTCCTCGCGGCCGGCCGCCGGGCCGCCCTGCGCTGGGCCGACCTGATCACCGCCTCGGACGCCCTGGAGCTGTACCAGCAGCCGGAGCTGGACATCGTCAGCTACTTCCCCTCGGTGGAACCCACCACGCTCCGTGCTGTCGACGCGGCATCGGCACGCGTCCTGGCCGACGGCATGGCAGGTCCCGATCCCGTTTTCCTGAGCACTCTCAAGGCCGGCCGCGAGGCGTTCACGGCACGCCACCCGAAGGTCACCGCCGACGCCGACGGCGCCCGTATCCTCCGCAGCGTCCTGATGAAGCCGGAGTCCGAGGACCACGTACAGCGCCTCCACGACCGGGTCACGCGCCTCGCCCGGTCATGACCCTGACCCCGGCACCCATGGGATCCAGGCCCCTCAGCAGCGCCGCTTGCCGAGCCACCTCGCTCCACCGGCGGCAGGCCGCCCAACACGGCCGGGGGCGAGGCCGCACGGCTCGAGACCTGCCCGGCCGGCTGGACCCCGAGCGCCGGCGGCCACCGGCGAGCGCCTGCTGGGCCGGTACGGGCGCGAGCCCGTCCTGCAGATCCCGACCGGACTCCGGCTGGGCAACTGCCCTTCCGGTCCACCGGCCGCGAAGGCTCCGGATCCGGTGTGCGGCAGGAGCCAGGCGCTTCTCAGCGGCTGCCCCGACGGCCTCGACGTCAACGGCGTGCGAGCGGTGCCGGCGCCGGCGGCCGGTGAATGCCGCTCCCGTCGACGGGATGCCCCAGGACCACTGAGGGTCGCCGGGCAGCCGCACAGCACTCCACTGCCGCCAGAGGGCTTCCTGCGGTTGCCGCGACTCTCGCGCCGGGTTACGACGTGATTACCGCGCGTCAGACGGGACCGCAACGAACCCCGGGAGAAATCACATGGCAGTGGAGATCAAGCCTCTGGTGAAACCCTCAACGCTCAGACGTCGCGCCGGCCTGCCGGGCGAGTGCCTGGCGGAGTTCCTGGGGACGTTCGTCCTCATCGCCTTCGGATGCGGCGTGGTGGCGATGACGGTGGCGGCGTTGCCCGGCTCGGGGCGTACCGAGGGACCCACGGTCTTCTTCCTCGGCGCCGGGGACTGGCTGCTGATCACCTGGGGCTGGGCCATGGCCGTGATGTTCGGCATCTACGTGGCCGGCGGCGTCAGCGGAGCGCACATCAACCCGGCGGTCACCCTGGCCTTCGCCGTCCGCCGCAAGTTCCCCTGGGTCAAGGTCGTGCCCTACTGGGCGTCCCAGGTGCTCGGCGCCCTGGCCGGGGCGGCGCTGGTCTACGCCGTGTACCACGACGCCATCAACGCCTTCGACGCCGCCATGGAGGGGCCCAAGACGAACGGGCACACCCTCGCCTCGTTCTCGATCTTCGCCACGTTCCCGGCGCCGTACTTCAACGGCGGCATCTGGGGTCCGCTGGTCGACCAGATCGTCGGCACCGCCTTCCTGGTCATGTTGGTGGTGGCGATCATCGACCTGCGCAACACGGCCGTGAAGGCGAACCTCGGCCCGCTGGTGATCGGCTTCGTCGTGGCGGCCATCGGCATGTCCTACGGGGCGAACGCGGGATACGCCATCAACCCGGCCCGCGACTTCGGCCCACGTCTGTTCACCTGGATGGCGGGATGGCAGGATCTCGCGTTTCCCGGCAGCTTGTCCGGGGCGTTCAGCGGCTACTGGTGGATCCCGATCGTCGGGCCGCTCGTCGGCGGTGTGATCGGCGTGCTGGTGTACGACCTGTTCATCGGGGACGTGCTCCACGTCCGCGCGCAGCAGGGCGAGGTGCCCGAGCCGGGGCGGACGCGTCCCACCACGTCCGAGGAGGAGTGAGCGAGCATCGGCCACGGTCACGACGGCGGCCGATGCCAGTGCCCCGGCAGACACCGTCTGCCCACTGAGGAGCGGCGTCCGCTGCGTGCTCCCGGCGTGCCGGCCGGACGTCCTCGTACGCGATGTAGGCGGGCTTTCGGCCGGTGCGGCGAGAGTACGCACCGGACGCCGCGACGCGGCGTGCGCTGCCTGCCGGGGCACTAGACTCCTCCGGGTATCGCCCCTGAGCGGTGCGGTTCACCTGCTGAACGGGTGAACCGGCCCGGGGCAGGCCCGTACGGATGGTGGCACGATCCATGACTGATCCGGAGGAGTTCCCCGGCGCTGCCGACGCTCCCGTTCCGCGGATCCTGGGCAACACCGAGGCGCTCGCCGCGACGGATCCGGCGTCGACCGGAGCACTGTGGCGACTGGCCGAACCCGGCCGGCAACTGGACGCCAACCTCATCCGCATCCCGCCACACGGTTCCATCGACGCCCACGCCGAACCCGATCTGGACGTCCTCCTGCTCGTCGTCGCGGGCGACGGTACGCTCGGTTCCGCGGCCGGGCCGAGCCCGGTGGAGTCCGGCAGTCTCGTCTGGCTGCCGCACGGCAGCGTCCGCAGCGTGACGGCGGGCGGAAGCGGCCTGTCCTACGTGACGGTTCACCGCCGCCGCCCCGGCATGCGAATCCAGGGCCGTCCCGGCGCGTGAACAGCCCCGCGGGGGCGCGCGGGCTGCTGCCCCCGGCCGCTCGCGTGAGGGTCCACCCCCGCGGGCGCTGCCCGTCTCCGCGAGACGAGCCGCAGGCTTCGGGGCCCGCTGCAAGTGCCGGAAGCCGGCGCCGAGTTCCGGGTCGCGACGGCTCACCGGGCTCTGGGGATGAAGAAGACCGGACCTCTTCCAGCCGGTCGCGGTGGGGCACGCACGAGTATTGACGGTGGCAGTGCGCGCCCCCTACGTTCCCATCCGGAGCCACGAACACCGTTCGGCATGTCGATCAACTGCGGTGAAGGACAGCTCTCTCCCGAAGCGGAAAAGGACGAGCCGCCCATGCCTTTCCTGCCGGGCCGAGGGGCCCACCGTGTTCAAGGACGACAACGGTGACGGCTGGTGGGTCGTCACGGACGAGGCCGGCGGACGCGGTTACCTGCCCTTCCCCACCGACAGCCTCGCAGCACCCCCCTGGTCGCCGCCCAGCGACTACGCACTCCCCACACGGTCGCGGCACAAGACGGTGCTGCCCGTCGCCGCCGGGGAACTGGCGCGGGTACGCGCCGCGCGTCCCGGCCCCTCCTGGCCGGTCTTCCGAATTCCGCCCGCGGTGGCGGCGGTTCCGGCATTCCCGGCACTCCCCTTTGGAGAACACGATGACCCCGAACCCCCGCCTCTCCCGCCGCGGTCTTCTCGGCATGACCGCCGCCGTCCCGCTCGCCCTGACCCTCGGCACCGGTACCGCGCACGCCGCCGACTCGGCGTACGCGATGGTCTACTTCACCGAGTCGACCGAACTCGGCGACGGCACCGACTACGGCCTGCACCTCGCCGTCAGCCCCGACGGGCTCGACTGGACGCCGCTCAACCAGAACGACCCGCTGGTCACCCCCACTTCGGGGGCGCTCGGACTGCGCGACCCGTTCCTGATGCGCAGGCAGGACGGCACGTTCGTCGTGCTCGCCACCGACCTCAAGGGCACCGACTGGAACTACAACAGCCGGTACATCCACGTCTGGGACTCGGCCGACCTGCGCACCTTCACCGGCTACCGGCGGCTGAAACTGCACGACATGGCCACCCACAGCTGGGCCCCCGAGGCGTTCTGGGACGCGGGCCGGCGGCAGTACGCGGTGATCTACTCCTCGGTCAACTCCAGCGGTCACAACGTGATCATGGTCAACTACACGACCGACTTCGTGACCGCCTCCGCCCCGCAGGTCTTCTTCGACCCCGGCTACGACGTCATCGACGGCGACATGGCCGTCGGCGTGAACGGCTACAACTACCTCTACTTCAAGAAGAACCAGACGCTGGTGGGCGCCAGATCCAGCACCCTGAATCCGGGCAGTTTCACCGAGTTCAGCACCGGCGTGGCGCACGGCGGCACCGAGGCCCCGACTCTGGTCAAGTCGCTGACGTCCGGCACCTGGTGGCTGTGGGGCGACACCTACACACCCAACGGCGTCTTCTACGCCTGGCAGTCCGGCAACCTCGCCTCCGGCACCTGGACCGCCCTCGACCAGCGGGCCTACACCCAGCCGGTCAACTCCAAGCACTGCGGCATCGCGACGATCACCAGGACCGAGTACGACAACCTGCTCGCGAGGTGGGGCGCACCGGCCTGGAACCGGCTCAAGTCGTACAACTACCCGTCGCGCTACGTCCGCCACTCCGGCTACCTGGGTCGTGTCGACGAGTACCCGATCGAGCCGTTCAGGGACTCCTTGTGGACCCTGGTCCCGGGGCTCGCAGACAGCTCCGGGGTCTCCTTCCGGTCCGTCAACTACCCGACCCGCTACCTTCGGCACTACAACTACGAGCTCCGGCTCGACACCAACGACGGCACGTCGACGTTCGCCGCGGACGCGACCTTCCACCGCACCGCGGGCCTGGCCGAGGCGACCTGGTCCTCGTTCCGCTCGCACAACAACCCGACCCGCTACCTGCGCCACGCCGACTACGCCCTGCGCATCGACCCGGTCTCCACGACGACCGACCGGCAGGACGCGACCTTCCGCGTCGGCTACTGAGCACCATGGCCGTCCGCACGAAGGACCATCGACACCAGGCCTGGTAATCCTGCTCGACGCCGTGGTCCGCCCCCGTGCACACGACGTCGAGCGCGTCGGACCCCGCCCGGCCTCCTGGAGGAGGCACACAGCGGCACCCCGGCCCACTCCGCGGTGCCGACGGCCTCGACACGCCCGGGCGGCCCGCCCAGGCAGCGCCGTGCGAGGCTGTGGGCCCGGGCGGATACCGGGATCGACGGGGTACCCGGGCTGAACGGCCGCGTGATCCCGTACGTGTCTCTGCGCGGGAGGCGAACCCTGCAGAAGGAGGCAGTCTCATGCGAGGAGCGGTGGGACGGATCCTGGTGAGCGGTTCCGCGGACGGCCTGGGCCGGGCCGCCGCGGAAGCGCTGATGGCCGCGGGGCACGAGGTGGTGGTGCACGCCCGGAACCAGGAGCGGGCGACGGTTCTCGGCGAGTTGGCCGAGCGCGGGGCGCACATCGTGGTGGGCGACTTCGCCGAGCGTGACGCCGTGCGGCGGGTCGCCGACGAGCTGAACGCCTCACGGCCCCTCGACGCCGTCATCCACAATGCCGGAGTGTGGAGCGGACCGGCGGTCATGCCGGTCAACATCGTCGCGCCCTATCTGCTGACCGCCCTGCTGCGCGGGCCGCGCCGGCTGGTCTACCTGAGCAGCAACTCGCATCTCGGCGGGCACCCGTCGTCGCTGGACGGGGTCGACTGGCGGGGCGGGAGTGCGGGGTCGTACGCCGACAGCAAGCTCTTCGTGACGACGCTGGCGGCCGTGGTGGCGCGGCTGCGCCCCGGAGTGCTGAGCAATGCCGTGGATCCCGGCTGGGTGCCGACGAGGATGGGCGGGCCGAGCGCGCCGGACGACCTCGAACTCGGCCACCAGACGCAGCAGTGGCTGGCGTCGAGCGACGACCCGGAGGCTTTGACCACCGGCGGGTACTGGTACCACGGCCGGCGGTTGCAGCCGCATCGCGCCGTCCACGACGAGGCGTTCCAGGACCGTCTCGTGCGGGCCCTGGCCGAGGAGACGGGCACCGCACTCTGAGCGGCCGGCCGGCCCTGGCGGGGAGCCTGTCCAGCCCGGTCCACCTCGGCCGGACGGCTCGTAGTCGAACCAGACGAAGTGGGCGGTGCCCGACCCGGCGTACCTGCCGGTGCCCTGACGTGCGTCGACGGCCGTGCGCGCAGCACGGCCGTGGTGATCGAACCGGTCCCGGTCGGAGGCTTCGCGCCTCACATGGGCGTGAGCAGGCGGGGCACTCGTATGTCCGTTCACCAGCGGAGGGACGGGGAGTCGAGTGATGAGCGCCGAAGACGCGGACAAGCTGCTGCACGGGCTGACCGTGGACACCAGCCGGTGGGAGCAGCCGATCGTGCTGGACGGAGAAGGGCGCCCCATCCGGACATGGCGGGAGAACTATCCCTACGACCGCAAGGTGAGCCGCAAGGAGTACGAGCGGACCAAGCGCATCCTGCAGATAGAGCTGCTCAAACTCCAGCGCTGGGTCAAGGACACCGGCGCACGCCTGGTCGTGGTGTGCGAGGGGCGTGACGCGGCGGGCAAGGGCGGCACGATCCAGCGGCTCACCGAGCGGCTCAACCCGCGCGGCGCACGCGTGGTCGCCCTGGACAAGCCCACCGAGCGCGAAGTGGGCCAGTGGTACTTCCAGCGGTACATCGCTCATCTGCCGACGGCCGGGGAGATCGTCTTCCTCGACCGTTCCTGGTACAACCGGGCCGGCGTGGAACGCGTGATGGGCTACTGCTCCAAGGACGAGTACGAGCTCTTCCTCGACCAGTGCCCGGCCTTCGAACGGATGCTGGTGGACGACGGCATCCTGCTGGTGAAGTTCTGGTTCTCCGTGTCCCGCTCCGAGCAGCGCACGCGCTTCGCGATCCGGCAGGTCGACCCGGTGCGCCAGTGGAAGCTCTCCCCCACCGACCTGGCCTCGCTGGGTCTCTGGGACGACTACACCGAGGCGAAGGTGGACATGTTCCGCGCCACCGACACCGCCCACGCCCCCTGGACCGTCGTCAAGAGCAACGACAAGCGGCGTGCCCGGCTGGAGACCATGCGCAGTCTGCTGTCGCGCGTGGATTACGCCAACAAGGACCCGGAGGCGGTCGGCACGCCCGACCCCCTCATCGTCGGCGCCGCCGACACCCTGCTGGAGCCGGGTGAGGAGGACACCACCCTGTCCCCCACTCCCTTGTCCCCCGGCGCCGACGGGCCCGGCAAGCACCCTGAGAGCGGCTGACGCCCCGGGCCCCCTCCCGTCCCCGTCCGCACGAGGGGGCCCGGGTCCGCGTCATCGCCGGGCGGCGGCGCGCGTTTGCGTGCGGTGGTCGTAGTACGCCCAGACGGTCACGGCCACCACGGCGGTGAGCCCGACCGTGAGGACGCGCACGACGCCACTGGTCAGGTACGCGACGAGACCGGTGAGCCCCGCTCCGCACAGCATGATCAGGCGGCTGACGAAGCGGTTCCCGGGCGGCTGGGGATCCTCCTGGTCCTTGAGGTCGTGCAGGGCGTCGTGCGCCGGATGCGCGGAACCGCGCCGGGCGCGGGTGCGGTACGCCAGTCCGTAGCTGATCAGTGCGTACAGCGCGACAGCGCCCAGGACCCAGAGCCAGAGGTAGGGATCGTCACTCGATCCTCGTGCCAGGTACACGACACTTCTCCTTCGGAAGCGGGCCGCGATCGCAGAAGCGGGGCCTCACCGGCGAGCAGATCTCAACTGCTGCTGCCGCCCTGCGCGTCGGCGCCGCCGTCGGAGTCGGCACCGGGGTCGGCGGGGCGGAAGCATGCCGTCACCGTCTTGCCGTGCCGCTGGCACCGCATCCCCCACTCGTCGGCGAGCTTGCGCACGATCGCCACTCCGCGGCCGGAGACCTCGCCCGGCTCCGGTTCGCGCCGGCGCGGCAGCGTCGGATCCTCGTCGTGGACGCTGACATGGAGGCAGTCGCCGTCCCACGTGAGCACCAGATGCGCGTCGCTGTGCGCGTGGATGTGCGCATTGGTGATCAGCTCGGACACCGACAGCACGATGGCATCCACCGTGTCCGGCTCGGCGGCGGCCCAGGGCAGGGACTCAAGGCGCCCGCGTGTCCACTCCCGCCCCGCGCGCACTCCTTCGGAGATACGGAACGAGTGCGCCCAGCCCATCGCCTTTACCGCCACTGCCCCCGGTCCCCTCTCCTGCGTCCGCAGACGAACTCGTGCACGGACCGTGTACCCGGCCCTCGCCCGGACAGGCATGAGGGCGCCCCGGTCCTGGTGGCGGCGGGGAGCACTGAACGGCACCCCACGCACCATGTCCCGCCAAGCGAGCAGGACCCGCCCCGATGCGGATGGTGGGCGGGCCCTGCTCGTGCGCACCATTGTCGGGACCGTGTGACGGGCGGGCCACGCGTGAGATCCCTCGATCTGCGCGCGGCACGCACACCCCGCCCGCATGGCGCACACCCCGCCCGCGTGGCGCACATCCCGCGCGCCCGCACCGCTCCGGGGCGCCGCCGGGTGCCGGACCACGCTGCCCGGTGCCGCTTCGCGCCACCCGGTGGCCGCACGTCGCAGCCCTCGAGCCACATGGCACAGCCCGGCACGGGTATGCGGTGCGCATGACCGACGGCGAGACTCCGGAAAAGAACGAGATCAGCCGCGCGCAGGCCGACGCGGCCAGGGCCTCCGGCGGGCCGGGCGGCCACGGCACGACGAGGGGCGGCCAGGCAGGCGGCCACAGCGCGTCGCGGCCCGACCGGGGAGGTGAAGGTTCGTAGGGATGTACGTCAACGGTGCCCGCGGCCGGGTGCGGCCCCGGGTAGCCCCCGTCGGCCTGCGGCGACGATACTGGCAGGCGCACGTACCCCCGCTCACAGATGGACCCATGCAGACCTCCCTCTCCGTCCGCCCCATGACTCCCGACACGGTGTGGCTGGCGCGCGGCCGCCACACCCGGGGTTCCGCGGAAGACGTTCTCCGGCGCTCGCTGCAGCAGCGCAAGGACAGTCAGGCCATCGACGACTTCATGGAGTTGCCCGAAGACGAAGCCGCGCCGGCGGAACGGGTCTTCGAGGCCCGCTGGCGGGCCGGCGGCGACGTGACCGTACGCGCCCGGCTGAGCGTGAGGCCCGATGCGGGCGAGGGGCACGGCCAGGAGTGGATGCTGGTCGCGGAGGCCGAGCAGCCATGGGACCACGCATGGCCCTCCCCGGCCGGCCTGTTCTGGCCGGAGGGCCCGGACACCGCCTGGGACCAGGACGCCGCCACGCACCTGGCCCTGGGTGAGATCAACCCGCTGCCCGCGGACGACCAGGAGACCCGCCGCCTGCTGAGAAACACCGTGCGGGGCGGATGGCACATCCACGTGGTCGTCCACGAGGCGATGACCACCGACGACCGGGGACGTACGCCGGTGGCGCGGTGGCTGCCGCCGGGCCTGCGCCACCGTGTGGTGGAGCATCACGCCGCCCCGCAGCAGTTGCGCGGCCTGAACTGGGCGTTGCGGGGCACCGGCGTCCAGGTGCCGCGCGGTGGAGCGGTGGTGCTGCCCGGCGTTCCGGCGCCGGAGGGCCACGACGCCCAGGACTTCTCGGTCCGCGCGGTCTTCCTCGACGGCTCGAGGCCGGCCGACCTCGTCGACGCGGTGACCCGGTTCGCCGCGCTCCCCCGGCCCCTGCCCGTGGACGCCGAGGACGCCCTCACCGCGCTGCGGGAGGACTGGCACCTGCTGACGCTCCAGGAGGAGCTGGAGCGCCAGCGCGGGCTGGTGGCCATGTACGCCGAGGCGCTGGAGGCCATGACCAAGTCCCGTGACCTGTACCGGGAGGCGGCCGAGAGCGCCCATGAGGCCCTGGCCGCCTACCAGGAGTCCGCCCGGACCGCTGCCGCCGGGCCGCGGCCGTCCGATACGCCCGCCGCATCCCCGCTCCAGCAGCTCACGCGGACGTTCGAACGCTTCAAGGTCAAGCGTTCCGCTCCTGCGGCCGGTGACGAGGCAGACGCCGCCGCCCAGCGGGTGACGTCGGAGCAGTAGGAGAACCCATCCTCCTGGGGCCGGGCGGTGCACGACGCCTGCGCCCGACTGGCCCGGCGGCCGGCCGGGCATCACCATGGACGCCGCGGGCAGCGAGGGGATCAGGGAGACCGGCGTCGCCGGGACGGCCGCGGCGATCGGCGCCGCGGTGCGCCACGCCACGATCGTCTGCTTCCCTGAACTCCCGCTCACCCCGGACCGGGTGCTGACCGATCTCCCTGGAACCGCTCACCGGGCCCGGTG
>NZ_JBHVCP010000068.1:0-37066 GCF_042803315.1 Streptomyces sp. NPDC057424 | reverse complement strand
AGTTGGGAGTGAAGCCCCGTGCTGCGCGCGGGTGACGGAGTGGGACTCCTCGCGGTGCGAGAAGTTGGCTCTGCGCTGCGCTCCGAGCCGTGTTTCCTTCCGTCAGAACTTTCGCTGAATCCGGAGGTTGGGCTGGTGCCCTTCCGGCTCTCCGCTTACGCTCCGAGCCGGCGGCTCCTTCGTCGCTTCGCTCCTTGGAGGGAGCCTTGGGGGGCCGTCCGCTACGCTCCCGGCCCAGCCCTCATTCGCGGGCGGCTGGCTACAAGGCAGGTGGTCTGGGGGGTGGACAGCTGTTTCCTTCGCTTCGGAAGTTTTGGTGAATCCGGATTCGGGGTGGGTGCCCCCTTGTGTTGGAGATTTCGGTGGCCGGGCTGTTGTGTTGTGTCCGGGCGGGTGAGGCGATGTCAGTTGGGCTCGGTTACCCAGGTGTTGAGTTTCCCTTCATGCCCGGGCGGGTTCAGTCGTTCTGCCACCAGGTCACTGCGAGGCCGGCCAGGAGGGCTCCGATATGGCGGAGGGCTCCGGTGAGGAGCGCTCCGGAGACGAGGCGCCGCCATGCGGCGGGGGCGGGCGCCACATCATCCGGGTGCGTGGTGGTGGAGAGAGCGCGGTTCTTCTTCAGCATGGTGGGTGTCCTTCGTTCGGGCAGGGCGCGGCGGCGCGCTGTGCGGGGCGTGGGGGTGGTGCAGCGGGCGGTTCGCGGGGCCGCCGGGTTGTTGTGCTGCTGTGATTGATCGTGGCAGCAGGGAGGTGAGTGCTGCATCCTCAACAGGGGCCTGGTTGGCGGGAGAACGATGTAATTTCCACCCCGTGTACACATGGGAGAGCATCAGCGGGCCTGGCACCATCGACGATCTGGTGGCGGATGCCCATGCCGCCGGCTATCCGGACATGACCGTGCGGCGGGTTCACGACTGGATTGCCAAGGGGCTGCTGGACCAGCCGCGTCGTCGTACGCGGCGGCGTGGCTCGGACAAGGCCGAGCACAGCGCCAACCAGCGCCGGCTGCTGCTGCTCCTGCTGGACAAGCGGCAGCAGGTCGCGCACCTGAGCGCGCTCGCGCAGGTGCCGCTGGCCATGTGGCTGTGGTGGGACGGCTACGTGCCCACCCGGCAGGCGCAGCGGGCCTGGGCGACGTGGGTGGGGCGTGGTAGGCGCAGCCAGGAGGTGGCGCGCGAGGGCGCGGTCGGTCTGCTGGAGCAGGTCGGGCATCAACTGGCGGGCGAGACGGCCCGTACCCGGTTCGAGCGGGTGATCACCGAGCTGGGCAACGGCAAGGCGCTAACGGTGCGGGGGCGGGCCGAGCTGCTGGACGTCGTGCGGGACGTGATGGAGCCGGAGTCGGTGTTCGCCGCCAGCGGCCTCGTTCGCGCGCTCGGGCCCGCGCAGGCCCCGATGACCGTCGAGGCGGTCGTGACCCGCGTCGAGGCCCTGTGCGCCGCGTTGGGCCGCACCGTGGACGGCACGGTGGACGCCGCGCTGCTGGATCGAGCCCGGGCCATCCACCGCGCATCCACGGCCGGCTACCTCGCCCAGCGCGGTGACCTCGCCACCGAAGCCGGACAACTGGCCCACCTCTTCCGCGAACCCACCCTCCAGGAACAGTTCGACCAAGCCGGACGGCAACTGCTGCTCGTCCTCGGTATGCACCTGGTCCACTCCCGCCCCCGGACGCTCTCTGACGCGGTCTGACGGCGGGCCCGGGGGGTGTCCCCGCCCGGGCCCGCAGCACGGGACTTTGGTCAGCTCGTGGGCGGCCGGGCTGCTCAGCCTGTGCGGTGTGCCCGCGGGAGCCGCCGGGAGAGCCGCGGTCTGCCTAGCAGACGGCCGACTTCCCCTTCGGCCTGTTCCGCATCGGCATCGCGCTGTATGGGGAGCACCAGTACCCAGGTGACCTCGGCTTTGCGCGGGTCCCGGCGGTGTTCGTCGACCCGCGCCCGGACGGTGCCGAGACCGCGGCCCGTGGACCCCGTGTAGAGCAGGTCGAACGTTCCCGATCCGAGGAGGTAGACCGCCTGATGCTCGTCGCCCGCGTAGTCGGGTAGTGCCCACAGGGCGATCTTGGCCGGTTGCCGGCGCAGCAGCCGGTCTCCCAGGGCGTCTGCGGCCAGGTCATAGGACCTGCGCAGGGGTGTGCCTGGCAGCAGTGGGGCGGTCCCTGGGGGAAGCGCCGTCATGGGGTGTCCCTGTCGCCCGGTTCCTCGGGTCGGCTGAGGTTGGCGTCCGCCTCCTTCTGCTCCCGTTCCTGGAGCTTCATCTTCAGGCCCTTCAGTCGGAAGGCCACTGTGTCCGCCTGCTCGTGGAGCGTGGCCATCAGCGCCGCGGAACATGTGATCTTGGAAAGGCTCGCCTTGTGCAGCGTCTGGACGGACGTCTCGGCGGCCCGCAGTTGGCTGGGCAGGACCCCCAGCGCCTCGGCCACCGGGTTCGCCTGCTTGGCGCGCTCCTGCAGCCTCTTCTGTTCCCGCTTCTCCGCCTGCCCCTTCTCGATACTGGCCGCGAAGGTGCGGATGTACGCGCTGTCGGCCTTCGAGTCTTCCAGCGGGCCGTACGGAGCCTGTGCGGAGATCTGACGGGGGTTGGCGCGTCGGCGTTCGTCGAAGGAGGTCACGAACGCCGTGATGTTCTCCTCCAGTTGCCTGGGGCCCCACGGTGAGGCGTACATCATTTCCAGGACGACGGACACCGAGGCCGTGGTGAAGGCTGCCGGGATGTCCTCCTCCGGCAGGTCCTCGGTCGGGCGGCCGGATCCTGTGTCCGTGCGCAGTGCCCCCGTGAACGTCGTAGCGATGGCACCGACTACGAGGAGGAAAGCGATGTGGTCGCCGAGCGTCGCGTCGTCGGTCTCGATTCGCTTGTCGTTGTTCACGAGCCCTTGAGGCGCGGCGGCGGCTGCCTTGCTGACAGCCTCTGCGGATTCCTTCAGCTGCTCTTTCGTCACCCGGTAGTCCGGCAGGCGGTCGTTTCGGGTCCATACGTGCTTGGGGATAGCGTCGCGGGTCCACGCGCGCTGTCCGATCTCAAGTCGGGACTGCTGGTGCTCGTTTCCCTTCCAGTGCTTGCGGTCGAGGGACTGCAGGGGGCGGCTGATGACGGCTCCGGCCAGCTCGCTGAACTGCTTGGCGTGGCACCGGCTGATTTTCAGTTCGCGGCGCAGGGTCGCGGCGATGTGCGGACGCCATGTGGGATCGATCAGATCGGCGATGGTCTGGTAGGCCCAGTCGAGGTAGTCCCATCCGCTGCGGAGCGGGCTGCGGTCCTGCTGGCGCTGGCGCTTGATGAGGGACGGTGGCGCGGCCTGCGTCAAGTCGGACAGCACAGCCTCGTGGATGGTGCGACGCTTGGAGGTGTGGGAGTGGGCCTGCTGTTGGTGGTGGATCAGGCTGACGACCTCCATCACGAAGCGGTGGACGTCCACCTCAGGGCCCGGGCTCCAGAGCTCGACATCGCACTGCAGGGCGCGCCAGCGGGCAGCGGTCTCGGCGACGCGCATGGCGAAGCTGGCCTCGCAGCCCTCACCGCGGGCTTCCTCGGGCTGAGCACGGAGACGGGTCGACTCTTCGCGCAGGTCGCGCAATTCCCCGTTGACTTCACGGGCTTTCTCGCGGATGAGGTCGCCGACACTGTCCTGGGCCATGACCGCGCATACGGCGGGATCCAGGCCGAGGATGGCGAAGGCGGCAGTGGTGCGTGAGATGCCGTCCACGGTGAGGAAGCGTCGGGTTTCCTTGCCGCCGTGCCGGATCATGAGGGGGACCATGATGATGCGGTCTGAGATGCCCTCGGTGGCGACCATGAACCGTTTGTCGTTGCGCTCCTGGGTCTGGTCGGTGATGCGGCGGACGGCGACTTCGAGGCTGTCCTGGCTGTCGACATCGAGGACGAGCCAGCCGTCCTCACTGCTGAACCTGCCGGCGCTGATGACGAGGTCGTCCAGGTCCTGCAGGGTGTCACCGCTCTGGATCGCCTCGATGAGCTGGTCGTAGAGCGGGTCGGCGGGGGATGCCTCGGCATCGGCCAGGCGCGGCTGCAGAACGAGAGCGCCAGCGATCGGGCTCGACTGGAACATCCGCAGCTCGGCCCGGTCCCCGCTGGGCAGCGTCTTGGGGAACTTGGCGCGTATGTGCCTGGCCGCTTCGGGGCCGAGGGCGGCGGCGGCGACGAGCTCGCCGAGCGGGTCGCCCTTGAACTGCTTGACGAGTGCTGAGCGAGCCTGGCCGGCAGGGGGCTGAATCGGCTGCAGGCGGTCCAAGAGCCCGTACGGGTCTTCGGCAGGTGGCGGGGTGAAGGTCTGTGCCATCGAAGTCCTTCCAGCCGGCTCCACAGCGAAGTCGGAGGGGCGGCAGCGGGTACGGGAGTACGCGGCCGCGGCCCCAGGCCTGGATGGCAGGCAGGAGTCCGACAGGAACGACACGATGCCGGAGGCGGTCGGTCGTCTGTTCCCGCTCGGAGCACCGCACACCCGTTCCGGATGCCGGTCGGGCAGCGGAAACGGCTTCACACGCCGGCCGTGACCTGGGCGTGGGAGAGCATGCGGCACCACCCGGGCGGGCAGTCGCCTAACTATTGAACCGTCAGGAAGCACCGTCCGAGCCGCTGTTCGGGATTTGCCCGGAAAAGTACCGCTGCTGTCTCGTCGCGGCCCCCTGGGCCGACCGCGTACGGCCGGGACCCGGTGCTGGGGACCGTCGCCCCGCCCCGCGCTTCCTGGCCGCGCCACCCCCTGGGGGGCCCTGGGCCGCAGCGGCGGCAGGTACGCGTGGCGCAGCGCGGCGAGAGGCGGGTAGACGACGGGGCGCAGCGGCTGTCCGCAGAGGGCACATCGGTCGCGGGCACCGGTGCTGGCCCCTGGGGGCCGGGCTGTAATGGGCAGGACAGCGCAGACGCGGGCGCGAGATCCTTGAGCGCATGACGTGGGCACCAGGCAGTCGAGCGGTACGGGATCGGGACTATGTGGCGCGGGTTCGCAGGCACCGGCCCAGTGCCCTGCTGCCGCTGATTGCCCAAGCGTCGGCGACCTATTCATTGGAGTCGTCGTGGTTGGAGAGCCCGTACCGGAAGTACACGCCGTGGGCGCTGGCTGATGCCGCCCGGGTGTCGCTGGCGTATGGGAACGAATACCGCAAGGACGCGAGCGATGCGGACCTGTTGCAGATCTTGGACATGTACGTGCGGCTGGAGGACCACTTCCTACGCGACACCGACGAGGACGCTCTGGGGCGGTGGCTGCTGCGTGCCTCCGGGGAGCAGATGACCTACCAGGAGCCGGTGTTCCAGGATCTGGCGCGTGCCGCAGCCATGCTCACGCAGACGTCGGGAACACGCCAGGCGCGGTGTCTGCGTCCGGGCTGGGAGGAGGAGTTGCTGGGGACGAGTCTGTCGCACTACGTCGGCATCGCCCAGTTGCTGTGGGCGTCGGCGATCAGCTGCGCCGGCCGGTTCGATCCGGACTCGCTCAAGGCGCCCGGTGCGGAGCGAATCTGTGCGGAGATCCCGGCCGCGACCATCCTGTCGGTGGCCGAGAAGCACTTCGTGACTGATGTGGCCGCCTTCCGGCAGGTCAACGAGCGGGCCCGGATGACCGCCGATCCACTCCTGCGTCGCTACGAGTACAACCCGCTGCGCGGCACGCCCTTGGTGAAGGGCTACGGCCGGGGCTACCTCGCGCCGGTCAGCCAGCTGATCCCGGCCAAGGCGAGCCCGCTGGGCATCTATTACACCGGCGTCGCCCGGTTCGGTGACGCCTTCGCGCAGGACCTGGGCGACCTGTTCGAGGCCTACGTCGGCCGCCAGCTCGGGCTGCTGCCCGACGGGACGGTCCAGCCGGAAATCGTCTACGGCCGGAGCAAGGCGCTCAGCGTCGACTGGATCGTCGTCACCGAGGAGTTGGTGCTGCTGGTGGAGGTGAAGTCCGTGCGGCCCACCGCGCATCTGCGCCTGGCCGGCGAGCAGCGGATCGACGAGGTGAGGCGCATGCTCGGCCACGCCTATGAGCAGATCGACAACACCGCCGCTCTGATCGTCGGCGGACAGAAGGAGTTCGCTCATGTGCCCAACGACCGGCCCGTGCACGGGCTGATCGTGACGATGGAGCCGTTCCACATCGTCAACGCCCCGGTGCAGCGGCCGCAGTTGCCAGCCACCAAGGTGCCGGTCACGGTGTGCAGCATCAGCGAGCTGGAGAACATGGTCACCATCACCGACGCCCCCGTCGGTCGGCTGCTGCTGGAGCGGGCTGCCGACGCCCAGCGCTCCACCTACGCCATGCGTGAGGCGCTGTTGGGGCACACCCACGCCCGCAACGCCGTGCTGGATGCCGGATGGGACAGCTACCCCTGGCGCCATGCCGCGGCCGGGCAGGTACCGTCCGACCCCGCCGGTACGGCGCTGTAGGGGGCGGGGTGGGAGCGAACACGGCCAAGGAGCACCACTTGGTGCCGAAGTACTGGCTGCGGGCCTTCGCCGAGGACGGACACGTGCTCGGACGGCGGCGCGGCGGCGCGGAGCATCGCACCCCCGTGCGGCGCGCGGCTGTGGCTCGGCACTTCAACACCGACCCACTCGCCGAGGGCGAGCGGCGCGTGGCACTGGAGACGTACCTGGACCGCCACGTCGACGGCCCGTGTGCGCCGGTTCTGCGCGCCTTGCGGGAGGGCCAATGGCCGCTGGATGGGGCGCAGTACGCGGTCGCGCTGGACGCGCTGGCCTGGCAGGTGGTGCGTACCCAGGCGTTCAGATCTTTCGATGAGCAGGTGGGCCGACATCTGTTCCCGGTCCTGTGGGCGCAGGAGGCGGTTGGGTATTGCGAGGAACGGCTGGAACGGCCGCTGTCGGAAGCGGAGCGTCTGGAGGTGTTCTGGACGGCCGTGCGGACGGCACCCGACCCTTCCCTGATCGCTGACCCGCGCTCGGCGCTGCGCGCCATGATCCGCGCTTTCGAGCGCACGCGCGACCTCCTCGCTGTCCCAGATCGGCGCCTGGTGCTGCTGCGCTCGGCGGAACCGTTGCTGGTCCTGGCCGACAGCGGGGTGGCCCTGCGCCACAAGGACGGCACCTTCGGTCTCACTCCCCCACTGCTGCCCGAGACGATCGAGGTCTTCGCTCCGCTGTCGCCGACGTGTCTGCTGATCTCCACGCCCCGCGCGCACTACCGCACGTATCAGGGCCTGACCCACAAAATCGCAGCCAAGGCCAACGCCGGAGCCGCAACCTGGTGCCAGGACGCCGTCTACCGGCCGCCGTCCATGCCCTGGCCCACCCACCTGCGACTCGCCAGCACCCCCCTGGAGGTCCGGCCGCCGCGGCTGTCTGCGGCACCCGCTCAGCAGCCGCACGGCCCCGCACCCGCCCATCCCGAGATCCGCCACGGTGAGCTGCGCGCCATCTTGGAACAGCTCAGCCATACGCCTACAGATCAGCATCCGGTCCCGGCGACAGACGGCGGGAGGCCTGCCTGACGGCCCCGGGTATGGCGCATATCCGGGCGGAGATGACCGTTGCACACGCACGGGCGGATGCAGTGGACCGGGAACTGGCCGCGCGTGTTCTGCTCGATGAGGCTCTGCAGGCGTTGGGGCGCTGGTGGAGCTGGAACAGGGCGGCACTCGCGGACCGAACGCTGGGCGCACACATGGTCAGCTCCCCCCCCCAAAAAAAGTACCGGTAGGCGCCGAACTGGCCTACCTCGCGCAGTACGAGCAGCACGGCCCCCACCGTTTCCTTCGCTGGCCGCCGTACCGGCTACGGCGTCGAACCCGATCACGCCGTCGTGCTTGCAGTCCCCCGCTTCGCCGCCCGGCACGCCGCCGAGCACACCCGCGACGACCGGCAACGGATCGTCCTCGGACCGGACCTTGTCGCGGGCAGCGCCGGGCCGGACGAGCGGGACGTGCTGGCGCTGCTGCGCGGCGCCTATCTCGATCTTCCGGCGGACGCTGAAGGCGACGGGCCGGGTGCCAGGCCCACGGCCATAGTGAAGGCGGCCCGGGCGGTGCGGCGCGCTGCCCAGAGGGTGAGGTCTGTGTGAGCCCCGGCACCCCGAGAACCCTGACTCTCCAACCCGGTGAGTCCTCGGGCCTGGGTCGGGCCACCCCTGCCTAGACTCCGGCCATGGAACAGGCAACGTACTGGTGGGGACTCGCGGGCCTCGTCCTCGGAAGCCTGCTGACCCAGGTGTCCAACTGGGCCGACCACCAGCGCCAGCGCGGAGAGCGGCGGGAAGACTTCCTCCGAACCAAGCTCGAACGGCGTGAGGCGTTCGAGCTGGAGCACCTCGTAGAGGTCAACCAGCTCCTGCGGGACCTGCGCCATCACGGAGACGAGCTCATCTCCGCCAAGCGGCCCGACCCCCGCTATTCGAAACCACCCGACGACCACGCCGAGCAATGCCGGACCGCCGTCAGGGAGGCTGATGCCGCCCTCGACGCACAGGTCGGATTCATCCTCGACGACAAGGTACGGGAGCTGGTCAAGGTGGCTGCCGAACGCATCACCGACCGGGCCTGGACCGTGTACCAGGACGCGCCTGCGACGTTCGAGGAAGGCATGCAGAGGGGCACGCTCGGCGTCGGCATCTACACAGCGCTCGAAGAGACGAGCGAGGCAGTGGAAGCCGCCTACGAAGCCATCTCCGAGCGCGTACGCGAGCTGTACGCCGGCTTCAGAGAACCTCGCAGGCGTAGGTGGCCGTTCCGCTTCTGATCACGCTCCCTGGAGCGAACACGGCCGCCCCGGCGTCGACTCAGTCGCCCGACACGTCACCGAACGCGACCCCGCCGTGAAACCTCTCGTGGCCAGGGCGAGGTAATCGGCGATGGCGCGGATCTCTGCCCGGCGCTGCGCTCTGGTCATGCCGCCGCCGGACGGTACGTGGCCGGTGTCCGCTCGTGCTGGCGGCGGTTGCGCATGGTGAGACGGTCTCCCCCGCGAACTTCACGCAGCACCCGCTTGACCTGCCACAAGTCCTAGACCTGCACTGCTCTGCGGCAGCAGAGCAGTGCAGGCTATGCCGGCGAAGGCGAGGAAGTGGTCGGCTGCGCGTTCGTAGCGGCGATGCAGGCGGCGACAGCCGTTGAGCCAGGACATGGTGCGTACGATCACCCAGCGGTGCCGACCCAGGCGGCCGGCCGGCTCGATACCGCGGCGGGCGATCGCGGGACGATCTGTCTGCGCCGTAACCAGTAAGGGACCAGGCCGTCGCGCTTGACCGGATGCGCTGATCTTGCGCAGCGCGCCCTTCACCCCTGGCGGCGCGGCCGTACTCAAGGAGGTTTCGGGTGCCAGCCGCTGGCAGGATGGGCCCGATGGGGCGCACCGAGCCCATCGGGGGGAGAGAACAAGGGCATGCTGAGAGCCGGAACGACCTGCGCCGAGGCGATCAATTTCCTGGATAACGATCTCGTGGCCGGAAGCATGAACGACGTCTCCATCCGGATCCCTCCCATGATGAGAACGGGCGCGGATGCCAAGGTCGAGATGCGTGCCGTGCGCGCGCGGTACGACGAGTGGACCTGGAAAGCCGCTGAGGAGCTCAACCGGCGGTTCACCGACCGGGCGATCGCGGGACGGCTCCGTGCGGGCCGTTACCGGGCGATCCTCACCGCGCCGCTGGACGAGGCCCGGCTGATGATGTACGCGGAAATCGTCGAGCTCCAGGACTACTTCAGATCTGTGGCCAACCGGGTGCGTGCCATGCAGGAGCGGTACGGGCGTGTCGGTGCCGTGCGTTACGCGGTGCTGGACACGAACACCACGCTGCACTTCATGCGGTTCGACAAGGTCCCCTGGCAGAAGGTGTTCGGGAAGGGCACCGCGGTCATGGTGCCGCACGTCGTGGTGGACGAGATCGACACCAAGAGCTACCAGACCGGGGACAAGAAGATCTCCCGGCGGGCGCGCGGCGTGTTCCGGCTGCTGGAGTCGGTGCTGGAAGCGGGGCCCGAGAAAGCGAGAACAGACGACGGAACCTGCGTGTTCATCGCGGACGATGAGCCTGGACACGCACGCCTTGCTGTGCCGGACGACGAGTTGGTGGCCTCGGCACTGCGTCTGCACCAAGCCGTCGCTCCCGCGGAGGTGGTCGTCGTCAGCCGCGACATCGGCGTACGGACCCGGGCCCGCACCTGGGGGCTGCCTGCGCGGCCCTTGCCCGACACGTACCTGATCGAGGGCGGCGAGCTTCGCCGACAGGAACTGGAACAGGCAGCCGCCGAGCTCATGCCGGGCGGGGGCGTACCAATGCAGGCCAAATCGCAGGAATCGGCCGACTCGGCGGCACGTCAGGCAGGGAGCGGCTCGTGAACGGACAGCACGGGCAGGACGGGCGGGGCCGCCAGGACCGCGCGGACGCGGTGGACCGCGAGATGGCCGCACGCCTGCTGCCCGGTCCCGTTGTACGGGCGCTGGGCCGCTGGTGGGAGACGAATGCGGCTGCTTACGCGGACGGGACACCCGGCGCGCACACGATCCGGTACACGCCCGGCCGGTGGGCGCAGATCACTCCGTGGCCCAAGGCGCTGGCGCCCACCTCCGCAGGCGGTGACGCTGCGGTCAGCCGGGCGGAGGTGGCCTCAGCCGTCGCCGACGCGTTGCGGCGGGAGGCGTTCCGGGAGGCGCTGGTCGCCACCTATGTGTGGGGCAAGGGAAAACGCGGTACCCCCGGCGGCAGCGGACCGTCGACCCTCCACAAGATCCTGGCCTTCGACGGCCTCGACGCGGCACTGGCCGCCGCGGTCACCGCATTGCACGAGTACGGTGCGCCTCAGGCGTACGCCGCGCTCCAGGGGCAGGTTCCCGGGCTCGGGCCGGCGTTCTTCACCAAGTTCTTCTACTTCACCGGTATCGCCATGCCGCCCGCCCGCGGACCGCGGCCGCTCATCCTCGACCGCGTGCTGTCCAGGCGTCTGCGGCAACTGGCCGCTGCCGTCGGCCGTGACAGCGGCCACGACGTGGACGGTTCGATCGCTGCCTGGATGTGGTCGGACGGGAACTGGTCGCCCCACCGCTACCGGGTCTACCTCTCCTTCATGCACGCCGCCGCCGACCAGCTGACCGCAGATGACAGCTGGCCGTCCGGCGCGGCCCCCGACCTCCTCGAATGTGCGCTGTTCACCACCGCCTGGGAGACGGGCTAAGCGGCACCGCAACCGGGAGCGGGCAGGGGCGCTGCTGGCGTGCTCGGTCAGTGGGCCTGGGCAAGGCATCGGCAGGGTCACCCAGTAACTGGTTCACCCGCGTGCCTGGTTGGCGGTGTCTGTACCTGGTGGCTTTCGTCTTTCGGTGCTGTGTCAGTGCCGCGTGCCACACTGCCGGCCATGTCGCTCGCTGATCTCACTTTCGACCTGTGGCGGACCTTCGACGAGGTCACCGCCCGGCGGATCGCCCAGAAGGCCGCTGACCACGTGGGCGGCCGGCTCTCACACGTCGAAGCCACCGAACACCTTGGCGCCCCGCTGCACCGCGCCCTGGTCGAACGGGACGGGCAGGAGTTCGCGCTGATACCCGGAGGCCGGGTGTCCCTGGGCTTCGACCTCAACACCTGGCAGCCGACCGCGCAGCAGGCCGCCGACTACGCCGAGAGCCGGGAGCAGGGCTACGGCTACGGGCCCGATCTGCGGACCCACCTCACACGGATCCTCAGCGCTCCCCGCAGCGTCCACCTGGACACCGTCCTCATGGCCGTGGAAGACGAGACCCTGACCGAACCCCCGGCCGACATACCGGCTGTCCTCTCCGCCCGTGGTCTGCGGATGCCGAGCCCCGACGAGTGGGAACACGCCTGCGGCGCCGGGTCCAACACCCTGTGGCGGTGGGGCGACGACTGTCCCCTCGACCGCATCCCCTACGGCGACGACACCGGCCCGCACAACGAGCTGAACGCCTTCGGCCTGCACATCGCCTACGACACCTACCGCGCCGAGCTGACCAGCGATGTCACCGCCGTCCACGGCGGCGACGGAGGCGAGTCGGTGTGCGGAGGCTACGGCCACCTGCTGGCCTGGCTCCCCCTGGCGACCGCCAACCGCAACCCCGAGACGGCCGAGTTCGTGCAAGGACCCGACGGTGAGGGCCTGTACGACAACTACTCCACCCGACCGGTGCTCACGCTCTGAGCGACCGCGTACGGGGCGCCCCCGGTCGACGACCGACTCGCGGCTGGTGGGACAGACCCTCTCCCACCCCGTGGTGAGGGCAAAGAGCGACTGACTCGCCGACTACCTGGAAACGTCCACCGGTCCCCGCTCGGACTGGAATGGGCGAGGGCGCAGAAGCCACTGTGGCTACTGTGCACCGATGCAGGGTTCTCGGGCACGGAAGCGCGCGCGGGTTTGCGGCCAGGGCGTCCCGCTGTCGTGGCCGGAGCAGCCGACGCCTCCGCAAAGAGGTCGTGAGTCGCGCATTGGTCTGCCGTTGATCAGCGCCACCCGCCCGTATGAGCCCTATGACGAGTGAAGGCCATCCACCCCGGCCGTGAGGGCGGCGTGTGGGGGCCGCCGCGGGCGACGTTCATGCCCGTCGGCTGTTGCTGCTGGCTCGCCGCCTCCGCGAGCTGTGATGTGGATCACAGGATGATTCGGGGGGTGCGTTGTCGGATCGGGTCCGCGGCGGGACCGAGAGGAGAAGGATTTCCACGACAAGGAGGCACCCATGGCCACCGAGGACCCGACGCCCAGTTACACCATGGTCGAGGATGACTGCTCCGTCCAGACCGAACTAGCGGAGCGGATCAGCCAGTTCAACTACGAGTCCCATAACGGCGCCGCGGTCATGGCCTTGTTCCCGGCCCAGTGGAGCGGGAGCGCCGGCGATACCGTGACTCTCCGGGAGGACGGGAGCATCGCCCTCGACATGGACGGCACGTTCGACCTTCCGGAGCCGTTCGACCGTGTCGCCCCTCCCACGCTGATCACCACCACGACCGGTATGGCGGTCCTCAAGGCCGACCACCCGGCCAACCAGACCATCGAGTCCGGGTTCCGGGCTCTGAACATCCCGGTCCCCGAGGTGATCCAGGCGCTGAGCGCCCGCGAGGCCGCGCTCGCCGGCGACGGACCCACGATTCACTCCTTCACGTCGAAGGTGCTGAAGAGGTGGAGCGGATGGAACGAGCCGGTCTCCACCGCCCTGCTCGGCAACTGGGCGGACCCTCTCTACGACCAAGGGCACCTGACCCCTGAGGCCTTGGACAAGCTGAAGTCAGAGGCCAGCGTCATCCACCGGCAACTCACCCCGGTCTGGCGCCGCAAACTCAACAAGTCGCGGCTGCTGCTGCTCGACACCCCGCTCGGCGACGGGCTGACCCTGTACGACCTGGTCTGCGGACAAGCCGCCGTCGACCCCGGCTTCGAGACCGGCTTCGAGGACTCGCGCCTGATCGAGATTCTGAAGGTCCTCTCCCCGGCCGAGCGAGCGGTGACTCTCGCTCTCGGCGCCCGTGGGGTCACCACCTGGGCCGAAGCGGCCATGGCCGCTGGTGCTGCGGAGCCGGAGAGGCAGGGCGCGAAGGTCCGCCGGAAGGTGAAGCGGCTTGCTAGGCGCATCACCGGCAGCTCGACCGCGGCCGAGGCGGCCACGGTGAGCGGCCGATGAGCGCCCCCGCTCGTGTGGCCGCTCGTGGCCCTCGCCCTGGGCTCGATGGCGTACGACGTCGGGCTCCGTGCCCTGCCCTCCGCACCGGCCGACCTCGCTGCCGGACGCCAGCGAGGTCCTTCTCGGCCTGGGTGAGTGCGGCCTGCGCCGCGCCTACCACGCCCGGGCCCGGCGCTCGCGACGCATTCCTGCCCGCGGAGAACATCGCGCTCAGCATCGAGCTGGCGCGGTCGTCAGCCGCCGTCGCGAGCAATCCGCCGGCCGATTCCGGTCCAGACCGGCTCGGCCGCTTCCTCGGGCACGGCGCCGGTGAGACCGTCGAGGTGCTGGACGGCCTCACGGGTGATGTAGCGGTCAGGGTCGGGGGATTGCAGGTAACGCCGCAGCAGGTCGGCGTCGAGGTCCTGGCGCTGGAGGTAGGCGGCGAGGGTGCCGACCAGGAGGTGGTTGTGGGCGAGGGCGTCAGTCAGGGCGTACAGGACCAAGCGCTGCCATTGCCTCATGCTGTCGCCGTGCAGGGTCTTCAGGTGCTGGGCGCGGGCGAGGTAGGCGTTGATGTGACGGCAGTGGTGGGTGACCAGCGCCAGCAGCTCGGGCGGTACGCCCTCGTCGGCCGGGAGCGGAGCGGGCGCCACGGCGCAGGCCCCGGGCGCGGGCGGCAGGGCGTCGCGGACTTCCTGCAGGCCGGCGGTTTGCTGCGGGCCACGGGCGATCTCGCTGCGCCGCTGGGGGCGCCTTCGCGGGTGGGGTGAGGTCATGGCGGTGCCGTCTTCCCGGCCGACCCCACGATCCGGCGCCTGTCGGGCGGCCGGGGCCGCACGGCGGGGCGCTGTGAGTGACGCGGCGCGTCTGGGACCTACCAGTCCGGGTCAGTCGTGGGCTGACGCGGCACTCGGCCGGGCACCGTCACAGCGCGGCAGGAAAGGGGCGGCACCGCCCGGACAACGACGAACGTCCTCCCCGCGTCACGGTTGATTTCCCGGGACCTGAGCCCTTACAGGGCGGTGGGAGGGGCCTTCGGGTCGAAGACGCTCTGCGGCGCGCTCGGCTGGGAGGTGGACGTCTGGCGCAGTACCTGGGCCAGGTCGCGGTGTATCCGGTCGGCTTCCCCGCGTACCTGGACGGGGACGTCGCCGCGTTCGGCGACGAGGCGGTCGTAGACGGGGGTCTGCTGGAACACGGTGGGGCGGTTTCCCTTTCAGCGGGCGGTACGCCGGACTGACGCAGCATACGGGCCCGGGTAACGCCTTGCTGGCGGCGAGCGTTCAGCTTGGGGCGGCGGGAAGGAGGACCTCTGCTGTCCAGTCGCCGTCGAAGAGCGCGGCAAGCAGGCGGGCATGGGCCGCCGGGGCGCCGCTCTGCGCGCGGTTGTCGCCCGTTCAGGGAACATCCCGGCGCTCAGCGGCATGCCGTGCCCGCGCTGTGGACAGAGAAGTATCCGGGCCGCGGTCCCGGCCGTGCGCGGTGCGAGTGCTTCGTCGCCTCCGAGCCGATCTGGAAAGGAGCAGCCGGTGGCACCTCCCGTTCCCGGATCCCTCTCCCCGCTGCGGTGGCGCTGGATCCTGCTGACGACCCGGCATCGGGACGTTCGGTTTCTGTACTGGCCGCCGCAGCATCCGACCGGACACCGCAACCTGCGGATGTTCGACCGGGGCGGGTACAACATCGGCCGTCTGGTGTGGAGGGTGTGTGACACCTGCCGCGTCGGCAGCATCAACAAAATCTCCATCGATCCCGACCGTCACCGTCAGGGCCTCGGGCGTCGCCTGATACGCCGGGCCTTGGCCGACGGCCCCGGCTACGCCTGGCAGACGACCCACCAGTCACCCCAGGCCAGGAAGTTCTTCCCCGTCCTGGAGGAGGAGTTTCGGGTTGCGCTGCCCGAGTTCGGCGGGGTGTGCGAGCATCTCGCCTCGCCGACCAGATTCCGGACTCCTTCGACGGGTCGCCGTCCGCGGCCCATGCTGGAGCGCAGCGTGTGAAGGAGGCTCCCGAGATCTTGCAGTTGCGTACCTACACCGTCCGTGACGGACTGCTCGACGAGTGGGTTGAGCGGTGGCGCAGTGACGTCGTGCCGTTGCGGCGGAAGTGGGGCTTCGAGACCGGCGGGGCCTGGGTGGACCGGGAACGCAACCAGTTCGTGTGGCTGATCTCCTACAAGGGGCCCGGGACCTTTGAGGAACGCAACGCTCAGTACTGGGCATCGCCCGAGCGCAAGGCGGCGGGCCTCGACCCGGACGACTACCTCCTGCACACCGAGGACCGTACAGTCGAGCAGCACTACTGACCGCGCGCCGGCCCGGCGCCAAGCGAAGGGCGCTGTCGCTGTCGCCCGGCGGGGACGTCGCCGCGCTCGGCGACGAGGCGGTCGTAAACGGGAGTCTGTGGGAACTCTGCCACGTCGGCCCACGCCGGGTGCTGCTCGTACGGCGGACGACGGGCTTGTTGCGGACCACTGCGGTCGATAACCGCCCGGCGCACCAGGTACCGGGGCCGTCCGCCAGGCACGAGACGCCGTCGGTCCAACCGGTCCTGACCGGCCGTCTCTTGGCTTGACTGCTCTTCCCGCAGTCGAGCCGTGAAGCCCTCCTACACCAGGACGGCCGGGACGGCGTCCTCGGTTGTCCAGTCCCCGTCGAAGAGGGCGGCGACCAGGCGGACATGGGTCTCAGGGAGCTGGCCGGTGCGGTGCTTGGTGCGGGCTTTGGCGAGCCAGGCGCCGATCTTGACGGTGTCGCCGTCGACGCGGATGGTCTCGCGGGCTGTGGGGGCGCGGCCTTCGCGGTGGAGGAAGAGTTCCAGGAGCTGGACGGTCTGTTCGAAGGTGCGGCGGATGCGGCGGGCCGGGGCGAGGGGGTTGGTGTCGGGGGTGAGGCCGAGAGCGGTCATGAGGTGCTGCTGGCCGGGGTGGAGGGCGGGCCAGGTGGTGAATTGGCGGTGGAGCCAGGAGCCGATTTTCACCCCTGCCAGGAGGGTGTCGCGGGTGAGGGCGGCCGGGTCGGCGCCGGAGGCGAGGTGGGTGCGCAGCAGGTGGTATTTGCGGTGCCAGTCCGCGCCGTGCGGGAGGCGCCAGTCGGGGGCGAGGGCGGTGAGGGCGTCGGCGCGTGCGGCATCGAGGGTGTTCTTGGTGGCGAGGTGGCGTTGTTCGGCGAGCCAGGAACCGACAGGGGTGGTGGCGGGGGCGGCGAGGTGGCCGTGGGTGCGCAGGTAGTCGGCGGCGGCGGCGCGGCGGGCACGCCAGGCGGCGTCGTGCTTATCCCAGATCATGCCGAGGACGTCGAGTTCGGCGGTCCAGTCGGCTTCGAGGCGGCCGGCGGTCCGGGCGTCGCGCATCGTGGTGATGAAAGTGCCGAGCCGGTAGCCGGTGGGGTCGGTGTAGTCGGCGGGGACGTCGAGGTGGCCGTACTGGTCGCGGTAGGACTGTGCGGCGGCGAGCCCCAGGCGGCGGGAGCGGGAGACGGCCGGGTCGCGGGGGTCGAAGGACGCCAGATCCATCGCTTGGGCGATGCGTTCGGGGTGGACGGTGAAGTCGAAGTGCCAGCGGCGCTGGATGACGTCGCTGGTCTCCTTCGGCAGGCGGTTGGCCTTGTCCGGGAGGCGCTCGAGGATGCGGTGGTCGTGGCTGGCCAGTGCGCAGGCGATCGCCCACACCGGTTCGTAAGGAGTGCCGAGGATGTTCTCGCCGTCGGCGCCGGGCGGGACGTAGACGGGGACGATCAGTGAGGCGGTCTTGCCGCTCACGTCGAGGCGCAGGGCGCGGCCGAGGGCTTGGACGCAGCGGATGACGCTGCGGGTGGGGTCGGCGAAGACGATCGCGTCGACGCTGGGGATGTCGACGCCTTCAGCGATCAGGCGGGAGTTGGCGAGGATCGCGCAGTCGGCGGCGGCGAACGCGGTGAAGGTGTCGGCGCGCTGGGCGGGGGTGTGCTCGCCGTGGGCGAAGAACAGCTGCGGGGTGATGTCCGGTACGAGGTCGGGGTCGGTGCGGGCCAGCAGGCGCAGAGTGTGCGGGAGTTCGCGGGCGAAGCGGCGGGCGTCGGAGACGAGGTTGAAGTAGACCAGCACCTTCTTCAGGCCGTGCTCGGACATGGCGCGCAGGACGGACAGGTGCAGGGCAGTGGTGCGCAGCGCACTGTCCCCTTCGTTGTCGTCGCCGGACCGGGAGGCGGCGGGGGCGCTGCTCGGGGAGGGCAGGTTGAGGCGGCGGCGCAGGTCGGTGTCGGTGAGGGTGGGCACCACGATGCGGTAGTCCGCGGCGCGGCCGTCGGCCACTGCCTGCGCGAGGGGGTACTCGAAGATCTTCTTGCCGTAGACGGCCTCGTTGTCCATGGAGTTGGCGAACGCGTCCACGTCCGTGTCCCGGTTCGGCCCGGTGGCACGGCGGCGTGGGCGGGTGGTGTCGGCGGACTCCGCCAGCTCCGGCGCGGCGAAGATGCGAGGGGTGGCGGTCATGTAGAGGCGGCGGTCCGCGCGGATCCGCTGCGCGTCGTTGACGATCGCCCACTTCTTGTCGGCGCGGCCTGCGATCCGGTGTGCCTCGTCCATGACCGCGAGGTCGAACGGCGGCACCGCGTACCCCGTGCGCTGGGTCTGCTCGATCTTGTCCAGGGAGTCGTAGGTGCAGATCACCGTCAGCGCACGGATCTGGTCCTCCCCCTCCCCCACCACCGACATCAGCCCGCTCAGCGCGTGCGGGTTCGTGGTCGACATGACCCGGGCCGCGACCAGGTCGTCGCGGCCGCTGGTGTCCAGGGAGGAGACGATCACCATGTGCTCCAGGTGACCGTCGCGGCGCCAGGCCAGCGCCGTCTGCGCGGCCAGGTCCAGGGTGGGGACCACAAACAGCACCAGCCGCGCGCCGAGTTCGTCCGCTGTGCGGATCGACACCAGCGTCTTGCCGGTGCCCGTCGCCGAGACGAACAATCCTCGCGTTCCCGCGCGCCGCAGGTGCCCGGCCAGCCGCTTGACCGCTTCGGCTTGGTCGGGAAAGAGCCGCGCGGGCTCGGGGCGGCCGGGGCGCGGCAGTTCCACCACCGTCATGACAGCTCCTCTCTGAGTCAGAGACTCCAGTAGTCGCGGCGGGGCAGTTCCACCCACACATCGGGCGGTCCAGTCACGGCGCGCCTGCCGGTCGGACGCAGTCCTGCGAAGGCGCAGGCGTAGGCGACGGCGTCGTGCTGGTAGAGGTACGAGGCCAGCACCTCCGCGCAGGTGTCGTTCTCGTCCGGTCCTCCGCCCGGGTGCAGGTCCGAACCCTCGATCGTTCCATGACGGGCGATGCTGCCCTGGTTGCCGCTCTTGGGATTGGCGTAGAGGCCGTAGCAGAGGGTGCCGGCGGACAGCCGGGCCAGTACGCCCGGCATCTGCGGCGCGTACCCCCAGGGCTGGGTGACGACGCAGCCGCCCGGCACGGACGTCACGCCGACGATGTGCAGGCTCTCGTCCATGTCGTAGGCGTAGGGGTCCTCCAGCAGCTCATTCAGCACTTCGAGGAGTTCGCCGTCCACCACCGGCGTCGCCTCAAGACGGCGCACCGCCTCGGCCGCGTCGATACCGGCCACGCAGGCCAGGCCCGTGCCGTCGTAGTAGAACTCGCCCAATACCGTGGTGAGGCGATGGGCCTCCTGCGCTGCCGCACGCTCGGTGTCGCTCAGGGACACCCCTTCCGGTACCGGGAACAGCTCGGGCGTCGGTCCGGCCAGGCTCAGCCGCCCCGGCGACCAGCCGCCGAGCGATAGCCGCCAGGGATCGGCCCCGGCGGCGGCGAGCGCCCGTGCGTTGGCCGGCTTCCTGGACAGGACGGCTTCCCACAGTGCCGTCACTCCGTTCTCCAGCGCGTCCACATCCGCAACCCGGCGGGCCAGTTCCGCAACGGCCTCCGGAGAGCCGAACACCGCTGCCCGATGCAGGGGCCTGCTCCCGTTCCAGCTCTCCGGATCGGCTCCTTGGTCCAGGCGTCGGCGGATGTCGTCGGCATCCGTCCAGTCCCAGCCCATGCCCGCCCAGCCGTCACTCGTTGCCGCCACCGCTCCCCCTCGAACACGTCGCATGCGCTCGCGCCACTTCGGCCCGCCCCGAGCACACGTGCGCTACAGGCCGCTGCCTCCATCCAGGTCCGCTGTGACGTTATCACCCCGAACACCGTTCGTACGCTCAATGTACGCGATCCATGCGCTACTAGTACGCGATAGGTTCGTTTCAGGGGTAGGGTCAGGGACGGAGGTGTCCCATGTCCGAGTTGTTCGACGCGGTCGACGCGCTGGTCGCGTCCCGCTCCCCGCTGCCGCCGCCGGCTGAGCGCAGGCGGCTGCGCCAGGCTCACGCGCTCACCCTGGACGAGGTGGCCGCCGCTCTGGGCGTGCGGCGGGCGACCGTGGGCGGCTGGGAGTCGGGCCGGACAGAGCCCCGGCCGCCGGAGCGGGAGGCGTACGCGCGCCTGCTGAAGCAGCTCGCCACGCTCTACCCCGCCCCCGAAAACACCGGCGCCCCGCAGGAGGACCCGGGCACCGCAGCACCCGCAGCGCAGGCGCGGCTCACGGGCGGGGCAGCGGAAACTACTGCCACGGCGGAGGCCGAGGAACCCCCGGCCGCTCCCCCAGCGCCCGTTCGGCACCCGGCAGCGACCCAGCGGCCGGTGCCGCGTGCCGAGCGGGCGCCGCAGAGCTCGCGGCGCCCCACTGCGAGGAAGGCCGCCCCGGCGAACACCCCCGCGCCCGGCGGTGCCTACGCGCACGGTCCGCTGCTCGTCCTCGACGCCGACACCGAGCGGCAGGTGACCGGCTACGGCGTCGGCGGTCTGATCCTGGACGTGCCCGCCAAGTCGCTGCCTGCGCTGGTGGAGTGGACGCTCACCGAGGCACGGCTGGGGTCGGAGAAGCTGCACGGCTCGGGAAAGGACGGCGACCCGCTGCTGGTGCTCACCGAGGCGGCGTGCGAGCGCTACGGCCTGCCCGCCGTCTTGTCCGAGGCCGAGCGGCTTGCCGGGCGGCTGCCGGAAGGACACAAGGTCATCAAGCAGCTTGAGCGCGCCGACTGGCAGCTCACCAAGCGCGGGCTGGGGCCGTGGGCGCGGATCTACCGTCCCGCCCACGGCAGCCGCCGCCAGTGCGTACAGCTGTGCATCCCCTCCTGGCGTGCCCTGGACGACCGCTCCTGGGGCCACGCCGCCCAGTTGCCGCCGCCTGAGCTCGCCCGGGTGCTGGGCGTGTATGCGGCCCGGGTGATGACGCCGGTCGGCTCAACGGCCGTGACGGGGCTGCAGCTGATGACCGCGCTCAACCCGCCGACCCGCGCGAGCGAGCCGGACGCCGACGGCCGGCGGCACCGCGAGCACCGGCCCGGGTCACTGGGCACAGAGCCGGTAGGCCCGGCGCCGTGCGAGGCGATCGACGGACACCCCGTCCTGGCCCATCTGCCCCGCTTCCACGTGCGCGGCCCCGGCGAGCGGCTGTTCGAGGAGGCCTACGACTGGGCGCGGGACCTCACCGACGCCGAGTGCATGCAGGGGCACCTGGTCGGCCTGGATGTGAACCTGGCCTTCGGTGCAGCCGCCAACGGTGCGGTCGTCGGGCTGTCATCGCCGCCCGAGCACGTCACCGATCCGGTCTTCGACCCAGCGGTGCCCGGTTCCTGGCTGGTCGACCTCTCCCACGTCGACCTGTCCCGGGTGAAGGTCGGCAAGCAGTGGCGCGACCTCGACGGTGGCCTGCTGCCCAGCCCGTTCACGTCGAGCGGCCAGCGCCCGACCGGTCCGGCCTGGTATGCCACGCCCACCGTGGCCTACGCCGTCGAGCTCGGCTACGACGTCACCCCCGCCGAGGCCTGGCTGCGCCGGGAGAGCGGCCGGTTCCTGGACGGCTGGTACAAGCGGCTGCGCGATGCCTACGTCGCCACCATGGCGGACCTCGGCGTCGCGGAGAAGCTGTCCCCGCACCAGTTCCTTCAGGCGATGGACGGCTACAAGAGCCGTGATCCGGAGCTGGGGATCGTGGTGGACGCGGTCAAGATGACCGTCAAGGGCGGCATCGGCAAGCTGCAGGAGAAGGCACGCGGGGGCGGCTGGAAGCCGGGGCAGGCCTGGCCCGCCCTGGCCCGCCCGACCTGGCGGCCGGACATCCGCGCGACCGTCATCTCCCGGGCCCGGGTCAACATGCACCGCAAGATGCTCGCCCTGGCGGCGGCCACCGGCCGTTACCCGGTCGCGGTCCTGTCCGACTGCGCCGTGTACGCGGCCGACGGGCCCAGCCCCCTGGACGTGCTGCCGTACCGCGCCGACGGCAAGACCGTGCCGGGCTCGTTCCGGCTCGGCGTCTCGCCCGGGATGGTCAAGCACGAGGGCACCCAGAGCGTGCTGTGGGGGGCTGACGTGCTCGAGCAGCTCGGCGCCGACGGCCATGTCGCCAACCTCGCCCGCTACATCAAGACCGGCGAGGTCACCGCCAAGGACACTGGAAAGTAGGAGAGTTACGCCGATGGTCACGGTCGGGGAAGAACTCGACAGGGCGGTGCAGGGCGCGTTCACGCGGCCCATCCCCAAGTCCGCCGGAGCGCAGATGCGTTACCTCCTCAAGAAGCACGGCGGCCGGACGATGCCGGTGGCCGAGCTGCTCGGCATCAGCCAGCGCACGGTGGAGCGGTATGTGAAGAACCAGATCAAAAGGCCCCGGCCGGAGCTCGCCGACCGCCTCGAGCGTGAGGTCCGGTCACGCTGGCAGCCACAGATCAGGGCGAAGGCGAAACAGGCCGCGGCCACCACGAGCGGCATCATGATCGATGTGCAGGCGAGGTTCGGCTACACCGCCGCCGTCGGCAGCACCGACCAGGCCCGCGTACGTCACCTCACCCTGGCCCTGCCGCCCCGGCACGCCGCCCGCCTCCTTCAAGCCCAGGAAGCAGGCGTCGACGAGGACGACCTCCGCGAACTCGCGGCCGAGGCGTTGGGTGAGGTGTACTTCCGCGACGGCGGCCGCCGTGCCCACGGCCTCGAAGTGGAACTCAAGGACATCGTCGACCTGCAGTTTGAGCTGTAGGCGGTCAGTGCGCCGGGGCAGGAAGCAGAAAGGGCGTCGGGGAGAGCTGTGACAGCAGGAGCGTTACGGACCGTGCCGCTGGCCGGGGAGCTGACCTCGTCGCTGATCAGCCGGGCCGCGGACCGCTATGGCCTGCCGGCCGCCGGTGTGCTGCGGCTGTGGACGTGCCGCAACTCCCCCGCCCGCAACGACGGCGGCGGTGTGCGGGCCGATGCGGAGATCGTGCTCAACGAAGCCGGGCGGGCTGTGCTCGCCGAACTGTGCGGAGTCGAACCGGCGGTGCTGGCGCACGCGCTGCCCGCGTTCACCGTGGATGATCCCAAGATCGGCACCGGCCGGGAGGCCGCCCTCCCGCAGGCCCGGTGGCGGGCGGCGGGCGCGGTGGCGGGCGAAGCGGCGTTCGCCTGCCGGTCGTGCACCGCGCGGCGCACCGGGCAGGCACAGCGGGCGGTGCGGTATCTGCCGCGCTGGCAGCGGGTCTGTATCCGGCACGGACGCTGGCTGCTGGACGCCGACGCCGACCAGCCGCTGGAACACCTCGACCTGCGCGGTGTCCCGGAGGTGGCGGCCGCGCAGCGGCGGTGGACCGGTGTGGCGCGCCGTGCGGTGCGGGCCGCGGCGGAGCCCGGTCAGGTGTTCGCCCTGGCGCACGCGGTCGTGGCCCGGTGGTGGGAAGAGGCCCTGCACTGGGAGCAGGAGGAGATCTGGCCGCACAGGCTGCACCGGGTGGCGGGCGGCAACGCGGGCACGGATCTTCAGCGGTGGCGGATCGTGGGCCGGGACCCGGTCACCTTCCCGGAGGTGGTGGCCGTGGCCGACGCGCTGCTGGACCCGGCCATGACCGAGCTGGTGTGGAGGGACAGCGGCGCCGGGCGGCCGCGGCCGCTGCCCGCCGATGGAGCGTTCTGCCGCCGGCTGGGTGAGCGGGTGGGACGTGACTGGCTGGGCCCGCTGTCGGCGGTGGACTACGGCGGGCCGCTGCTCGCCTGGATGGGCGCTGTCATCCGCCAGCGGCGCGGTGAAGGCGGGCCGCCCGGGTGGAGGGACGATCCATGGAGGCTGCAGCGGGAACAGCAGCCCGCCACGATGGCCTGCCAGCTGCGCGTGATGGCGGCCGAGCAGCAGTCGGGCGGCTCGCGCACTCGGTGGCGTGCCGCAGTGAGCGCCGAACACCGTTTCCAGATCGAGCAGTTGATCGCAGAGGGGCGGGAGCAGTTGGCGGAGCTGCGGGGCGTGCACAGCGGCACCACCGCCGAGGTGGCCCGCACACTGCTGGAGCACCTGAGCCACAGTGCCGCGTTGATCGACCAGGCCTTGGTGGGCACCGCCGCCGCGGCTGTCGCCGCGGGGGTGGCGCTGGAGGACGTGGCGGCGTGGTCACGCCTGCCCGCCCGGGAGCTGGCGGAGATCATCACCGCGGGCCAGGATGAGGACTGAGGCGCGCAGCGGCCGGGGTGCCGTCTCTCAGCCGCTGCACGCCGCAGCCCGGTCGCAGGGCGGATCCGGCCGGGTTCCCCCCTGGGGGTGCGCGGTGCCCGCTTCGCGAAAAGCGAAGGCGTGCGGCCACTACGCGGCTTCCGCCACTTTTGACCCCGGCCGCCGCCAGGCCCCGGGCGGCAGAGGGCCCTGGGCGGCTACGCTCGGGCTGCTGATGCGACAGGGCGGGAAGTGGGGGGCAGTGGCCAAACGCGATGTGTGGGTACGCATTCGGAATGACCTGGTGCGCGGCGACACCGTCCTGGGCGTCACCGTGAGCGATCCGCCCTACGCCCACGAGACGTTCAAGATCATGCTGAAGGTCACGGGACACCGCGACCCTCTGTGGCTCGACTCCGGCATCTATGACGACGACCAGGGTGCTGGGCGCGAGCGGGTCGACGCGCTCGCTGATTCCTTCGTCGATACGCTCGCACGCGGTGCGGCAATGCCGTCCGGCGCCCTGATCCGGTTCGGTTCCGACGAGGACGACTCGGGATGGGCGCTGTCGTCTCTGGGGTAGCGGCGAAGCCGATCCGGCGCCTGCTCACCCCGTGGCCGGGGCGGGCCCGGGCCACGACCCGACCTGTGCCACGACAGGGCAGCGGCCGGCGGGAAAGTGCAGAGGTGCGCACTGACACCGGCACGCCCCAGGCGGCATGCTGGCCCCCACACAGGACAACCGGACTTCACGGCACGGCAGTTGCAGTTACCGGCCGGTTCGCCTGCGCGCCGTGGCCGGGATGACGTTGTGTGGAGTACGTGATCATCGACAGCAGCCAGGACGGCTTACCTGCCGTCGCGGGCAGGGCCTGCCGGGTGCCGGAACCGGGTGCGGTGGAGGCGGAGTTCGCCGGGGCGGACGGCACTCTCGTGCAACGCCGCTGGGTCGAGGCCGCCGTGGCCGTTCGGTTCGAGCAGCTCCAGCCGGTGGCGGCCTTCCCGGTGGTGCCCGGGCGCAGGTGGGGACCGGGCTGGTGGTGGTCGGCCACCACCAGCGGGCATGTGCCGCACGGCTCGCAGGCGATGTGCACGCAGCTGATGCTGCTGGACCGTGATCCGCAGGTGGTGGGTTTGTCGGCGCGGCCGGTGCGGCTGATCTGGCGGGACCCCGGCAGCGGGAAAGTCCTCACCTGGGTGTCGCAGGTGTTCGCCCGCTACGCCGACGGGAGCGCCCTGCTCGCCGACTGCCCCGCCACGGCGGGGCCCGCCGGGCAGCGGGCCGCACGGGCCGCGGCGGTACTTGAGTCGGCGTGTGCGGCGGTGGGTTTCACCTACCGTCGCCTGGCGCCGCCGGAGCGGGTGTTCGGGGCGAATGTGCGGTGGCTGGCCGGCTACCGCCATCCCCGCTACCGCGATGCGGGCGGTCTTGAGCAGGCGGTGCTGGAGGCGTTCGCCGCCCCGCGGCCGCTGATGGCGGGGGCCGCGGCGGCCGGTGAGGTCCTGAGCGCGCTGCCGGTGCTCTACCACGCGCTGTGGAGCGGGCGGCTGGCCGCGGACCTGGCCCGGCCGCTGGGCGAGCACACCATGGTCTGGCCTGGCGCGGTGGCGGCAGGCGTTGAGCGGGAGCAGCAGGCACGTTGAGCAGGCAGGTGATGGCCGTCCCTGGCGGGCGGCGTGTTGAGGTGGGTGCGCGGGTCAAGTTCCAGGGGCGCACCTGGCAGGTGACCGGCCTGGTCGACGGGCGGGTGCATCTGGCTGCCGACGACGGGGCCACCGGGTGTGTGCTGGCCGCCCTGCTGGTGGCCGCCGACGACTTCGCCGTCGTCGGCCAGAGCGCCGATGAGCTGCCGGCGGCCGAGGTGTGGCAGGCACTGCCGCTGGCCGCCCGTGAGCGGGCGCTGGCCTGGCTGCGGCACATCCGTGAGATCGAGACCGGGCTGCCCGGCGGAGCGGGCAGCGGCGGCGAGCCGAGGCCCGCCTACGATCCGCAGCGCTTCACGCTCGCCGAGCGCGAGCATGCCAAGGCCGCCGAGCTGGCCGCGCTGGGCTGGACGAAGGTCAGCCGGAACACGGTGCAGCGGCGGCGCATCGCCTACCACAAGCAGGGGTTGATGGGGCTGGTCGACCAGCGGACGGTGCGCCCCCGATCGGCGACCGGGCGGGCTGACGAGCGGGTGGTGGCGGCGGTGCTGGAGGCGCTGCGGGACCTGCGTGGCCGCAAGGCGACCACCGTGAAGCAGGTGATTGAGCGGGTGGAGCGGATTGTGGTCAGGAGGTATGGGCCGGGGCGGGTGAAGCTGCCGTCGGCGGCGTCGATGTACCGGCTGGTGAAGGCGCTGTCTGATCCGGCCGAGCCGGTGGGCAGCCCGGCGCGCACCGCCACTGGCCCGCGTCGAGTCGGCGGCCCGCCGCCTGCGTTGCGGCCTGCGGAGCGGGTTCATGTCGCCACCGCCCGCCTGGGGGCGAGGGTGGTGGGCGAGGACGGGCGTCTGGTTGCGGTGTCGGTGACGGCCGCGGTGGATGAGGTCACCGGCTGCGTGCTGGCCGCCGTGCTGCACCCGCAGGATTCCGGTGTCCAATTGCCGGTGCTGCTGGCCGAGATGGCCGTGCCGCGGCCGCTGCGCGCGGGCTGGCCGGGGCTGCTGCGCCGTGCGCACGAGGACTGGCCGCGGCGGCTGATGCCGCTTCAGGCCCGCCTCGAGACGACGGCGGCCCGGCCGGCGGCCGTTCCCGAGACGCTGGTCCTGGATGCCGCAGGGCCTGCTGTCACCTCGTGGTTTCTCACCGTGTGCGAGGGCCTCGGCGTCAGTGTGGAATCCGTCCGTGGACGGGTGCACAGCGCGCCCGGCGCCTGCGGGCACACGCTCGGCGTGCTCGCCGGAGCTTTCACCCGGTACGCGGCCGCTCTGGCCGACGCCGCGCGACCTGACGCCGGGCACGGGGAGGACGACGCGGGACAGGAGGGAGGCTGGTCCAGCCTGCCGCACCTGCAGGACCTGCTGGACGAGTGGATCACAGCGAGGTGGCACACGCGCCCCCATGAGGCCTTGCGGCATCCCCTGCTGCCCAGAGCGGCCCTGACGCCCGATGAGATGTGGCGGGTGCTGCTCGGTGCGACCGGGTCGGTGCCGCTGCCGCTGAGCGGGCAGCACTTCGCCGAGCTGCTGCCGGTGTGCCGCAAGGCGGTCACCGACGCCGGGGTGCGCCTGGGGAGGCGCCGGTATGACGATGAGTGCCTGAATGAGCACCGCGGACGGTCCTGCCCCACCACGGACGACGGCCGGTGGGAAGTGCACCACCACCCCTACGACGTGCGGCAGGTCTACATCCGGCTACCCGACGGCCTTCTGCACCCCCTGCGCTGGACCGACCAGGCGCATGCGCAGCGGCCCTTCGACGCCACCGTGCACCGCCGGATCACGCAGGTCCTCGCCGGCCGCACGAGCGGCGGGACCCTCTCAGGAGCGGACCCAGGCACCGGAGTGCGGGCGCAAGCCGTCAGGCCGACGAGTCAGGTGGCCGACGCGATGCCTGAGCCGGGCAGCGGCCCGGCTGCTAACGGCACCGCCGGTGGGGGGCAGGAGTTCGGGTTGTGGGACGCGCAGGTGGAGGCCGGGCAGTGGTGAGCGCGCACGGCGGCCGCCCGGTGGCCGCTGCCCGGCACCGGCAGGTGAAGCTGGGGGCGTATGTGACGTTCGAGGGCCGCGCCTGGCAGGTCGCCGCCGTGGCCGGTGCGTCGGTGCGCCTGGTCGACGAGGACGGGCAGACGGCGTCGGTGCTGGCCTCGTTCCTGTTCGCCGACCCCACGTTCGCGGTGGTGGACTCCCCCGCGCCCGGGGTGGTGCCGTGGGGGCTCATGGAGTCGGTGCCCGCACGGGAGCGGGAGCGGGCTCTGGCCTGGCAGCGGCACATCCGCGAGATCGAGACCGGGCTGCCCGGCGGCCCGGCAAGCAGCGGGATGCCCCGGCCCGAATACGACCCCGAGCGGAAGTCGATGGCCGAGCGGGAGCAGGCCAAGGCCAACGAACTCGCACAGCTGGGCTGGCCGCAGGTCAGCCGGGCCACCGTGCGCCGCATGCGTGCCCGCTACCACGCGGGCGGCCTCATGGGGCTGGTCCCGCAGCGCAAGCCGTCGCGTGCGACGGGGCGGGCCGATGAGCGGGTGGTGGCCGCCGTGCTGGAGGCGCTGCGCCGCCAGCGCGGCCGCTCCAAGGGCACCCTGAAGGGGCTGCGTCAGCTGACCGGGCAGATCCTCGCCGACACCCACGGGCCAGGGGTGGTGAAGGTGCCGCCACCGTCGACGTTCAACCGGCTGGTGCGGGTACTGGCCGACCCGCTGGAGCATCCCGGCCGCACCGCCCGCACCGCCACCACCACACCGACGCGACCGTTCACGCCGACGGTGGCGCTGCGGCCGGGCGAGCTGGTGCAGGTCGACACCACCCGGCTGGATGTGATGGCCGTGGGCGAGGACGGCCGCCCGGTGCGCCCGGAGCTGACCATCGCCCTGGATGTGGCGACGCGGTCGGTGGTGGCGGCCGTGCTGCGCGAGGAGAGCACCCAGGCGGTGGACGCGGCCCTGCTGCTGGCGGAGATGGCCGTGCCCCACCCGGCGCGGCCCGGCTGGCCCGAACATCTGCGCCTGGCCCATGCGGCCATCCCCTACGACCGGCTGCTCGCCCTCGATGCGCGCCTGGAGCAAGCGGCAGCGCGGCCGGTGGTGGTGCCCGAGACGATCGTCATCGACCGCGGGCGGGTGTTCGTCTCCGCCGCGTTCCTCGCCGCCTGCGAGACCCTGGGCGTCAGTGTGCAGCCCGCCCCGCCGCGCTCGCCGGCCGCCAAGGGTGCCGTCGAGCGGACGTTCGGGAGTATCAACTCGCTGTTCGCGCAGCACGTCGCCGGTTACACCGGCTCCCACGTCCTCGAGCGCGGTCACGCGGTGGAGGACGAGGCGCACTTCAGCGTGGCTCAGCTGCAGGAGCTGCTGGATGAGTGGGTCACCGCGTGCTGGCAGCACCGCCCCCACGACGGGCTGCGCCACCCGGTCCTGCCGAAGAAGGCGCTGGCCCCGAACGAGATGTGGAGCGCGCTGCTGGGCACCTCCGGGTACGTGCCGCTGCCGCTGACCGGGGCCGACTACACGGAACTGCTGCCCGTGCGCTTCAACCCCGTCACCGGCCGGGGCATCCGTATCAACTACCGCACCTACGACCACGTCGTCCTCAACGAGCACCGCGGCCGGCCCTCCCCCACCGGCCCCGGCGGCAGGTGGGAGGTGCACCTCAATCCGCACGACGTGCGGCAGGTCTACATCCGCCTGCCCGACGGGCGCCTGCACGAAATCCCGTGGATCCACCGCGACCACGTCCACGCCCCGATGAGCGAGACCGCCTGGCGCCACATCCGCGCCACCCTGGGCCGGCGCGCAGACCGCGAGCGGCACGAGGCCGACCTGGCCGAAGCAGCCGACCAGGTCCTGCGCCGGGCCCGCCCCCTGCCCGGCACCGGCACACCCTCCGCAGCAGCGGCGCGCCACGCGGCGGCGACAAGCACGGTGCAGACGGCAGATGACGACATACGGGCCGAGGACAGTCTCGACGCTCTCGAAGCCCACTCCCCTGACGCTGACGGGCACCTCGCCGAGGGCGAGGAGCTCTCTGCGCCTGTGGGCCGCTACACGCTGTATGACGCCTTTGAGGAGGCCGAGCACTGGTGACCACCAGCCCCCACACCACACCCGCCGCCGAGGATGCCTCCCCCGGGACGGTCACCACCTTCGATGCGTTCGCCCGGTTCGCCCACACCGCCCCGCCCGCTCCCCCGCAACCGGGCCAGCCGGCACGCTCGTTGGAGGAACGCCTGGCCTACCACTCGCAGTTCGTCACCGTGCGTACCCCGGCCATCGAAAGCCTCTCGCGCAACGTGCGCACGCTGATGATCCTCGGCCGCAGCCAGAGCGTCACCGCCCGACCGTCCCTGATCGTCACCGGGCCGGCCACCACTGGCAAGACCACCGCCCTGCTCGAGGTCGGCCGGACCTGCCACCTGGCCCACACCCGCCGCGCCGCCCCGGGCGACACCAGCGTGCCCGTGGCGTATGTGCTGGTTCCGCCCGGCGCCACCGCCAAGACCCTGGCCTGCGAGTTCGCCCGCTATCTCGGTATCCCCGTCACCACCCGCATGACCACCGCGCAGATCACGACCGCCGTCTGCCACACCTACACCGCGGCCGGAGTGAAACTGGTGCTGATCGACGAGATCCACCGGCTCAACCCCCGCAGCTCCAGCGGAGCGGAGGCCGCCGACTGGCTCAAGGACCTCACCGAGCGCGTCGGCGCCACGTTCGTGTACGCGGGCATCGACGTCACCACCAGCACCGTTTTCAGCGGGGTCCGCGGCGCGCAACTGGCCGGACGCGCCTCACTCATCGACTGCGGGGCACTGCCCGCCCGCGCCGGATCACGCGAGCCGTTCCGTGAGCTCATCGCCGCGCTGGAAGCGGCCCTCGACCTGCACGCCCACCGCACCGGCAGCCTGCCCAGGCTCGCCCCCTACCTGCACGAACGGACCGCCGGACGCATCGGCAGCCTGGCCCGCCTCATCCGCCAGGCGGCCATCGAAGCCATCCTCGACGGCCAAGAACGCATCACCAAGACACTGCTGGACTCCATCGCGCTGGACCACCTCGCCGAGGAGCACTACCGGCCCCGAACCCCGACGAGCCGCCGCACCCGACCCAGCAGCCGGTGACGCACGCCTGGAGCAGCCCTGCGGTGCGGGCACGCACGATGTGGCCGTCCCAGCCCGGCGCCCTGCGGACCAGGCCCCTGCCCCGCGAGTCAGCAGCCTCCTACCTCACCCGCCTCGCCGCCACCTACCAACTGACCGCCGCCCAGCTCCTCGACGGCCTGAACATCACCACCACCGGCACTTACGCGTCCCCGCCCGCCACCGACATCCACCTCAGCGCCGAAGCCGCCCGCCGGCTGTCCGCCTTCACCCGCATCCCGCCCGCACACCTCACCCGCGCACTGGCCCGCCAGCCCCCACCCGCCTCCATCGGCACGGCCCGCGCCGCCATCGCCCGCTGGCAGCCCGTCCCGCCCGCCGTGCAGCCGCTACCGGCGTGCACCGCCTGCACCATCCGCCGCAGCCCGCACCAAGCCGCCCCCGCGTGGATCCACCCAGCGCCCAACTCCACCCGGGTCATGATCTGCACCCGCCACCAGCAGGCTTCCAGCGACTCCCGGCAGCCCGCCCCGCTCGACATCCGCACCGTCCCCGAGCTCACCCGGCCCCGCCCCACAGCCCGCCGCGCGACGACGGCCTCCCTGAGCTGGGCATCGACGATCACGACACGCTGGTACGACCACCAACAGCACCTGCACCAGCGGTGGCTCACACGCCTTGACCGCCTCACCAACGCCAACCCCCACATCCCCCCAGGCCCGGCCTCCCCAGCCCTGACCTGCCGGAACCTGATCACCTACCCCGAGACCCTCGCCCTCGCCGCTGCCCTTGACCGCCTGCCCCCGCACCCCCTGACCCGCGCGCAGCAGACCGTCTTCCTCCACCGCCTGCCGACCGCCTCCAGTTGCCCCGCCTCGCACCCGCCGACCACGACCTGCTCTGGCAACGCCTGCACGCCCGCTGAACAACCCGCTCCCACCAGCCGGGAACAGCCGCCAACTCTCCCTGCTTATAGGCGCGCCGACCACACTGCGCAAAAGCCGGCATGACGCTCAGCTCACTGCGCAGAGCAAAACGGCCAGCTCAATCCACGTATCGCCCATCGCCAACGCCTCGGCCCGGCGTAAGCCTCCCCTGGAATACAGACGTACCACTCAGTACAGCTGAGCAACAGCAGGTCACAACCAAGATCAATTAGCCTGCACGACAGGTACGCCACAAGGGGCGCAGCCACAAAAAGGCGCGGCCGCGGCATCGACCGCATGCCGCTGTACACGATTGGCGAGCTCCAGCAGATGGCCCAGGAGTGGGTGGCGCTGGAGTACCAACAGACCCCCGACGCGGGGCTGCGTGACCCGTTCCGGCCCCACGTCGTGCTGTCGCCCAACGACATGTACGCCGTCCAAGTGGCTCGCAGCGGCTACCGGGCCGTGCCGCTCTCCCCCGCCCAGAACCGCTTCTTTCTGCTGCCGCAGTGGGTCACCCCCGGCAAGGGCGGCTTCATGATCAACTATCGGACCTATCAGCCCGTCGCGCAGGACGCCGGGCGCTACCGGGAGATCCTCCTGCGCGGCGGCTCGAAGCTGCCCGGCCGCAACGACCGGTGGGAATGCCGCTTCAACCCCTATCGTCCCGAGCGGGTGTGGCTGTACGACCACACCGCAGACACCTGGGTGACCTGCGACTTCCGGCTGCGGCGCCTGCTGAACGACCCGTGGACCGCGGACATGTGGCAGGAGCACGCCGAGCAGCACCGGGCGGCCGGCGGCAGCAAGCAGGACGAGGAGGCGATCGCCCTGTCCCTGGCGCAGCGCGACCGGCGCCGCCGCAGCCGCAGGCCGCAGCCCAAGCGCACCGGGGCCGAACCGCCTTGCCAGGGCTTGGAGTTGGAAACCGAACAACCGTCCCAGGACCCGTACGCGGGTCTGGAGGAGTTCGACCTGTCGACCCTGCAGCCCTACCCGGCGCTGCCCATCTCCCCCATGGCACCCCCGCCGGCGCCGCCCGTCGGCACCGGCAGCGCAGAGCGACCGCCGGACAGTGGGCAGGTGCCGCACCCGCTGGCAGCACTCTTCCCCGACGACTGCGACGACAGCGGGCCGGGGGCCGCCACGGCCGAAGTGCCGGCAGCTGCCTATGAGGTTGTCGAGGCGGAGCTCCTCGACAACCTCGATCCGGACGGTGACGGCGAGGACGGGGACGGGGACGACGTATGGGAGATGTAGGCGGGGTGCGACGGTGCAGCGGGCCACCGGTATGCCCTCGCGATGTAGTTGCCGCCAGACCTTCCGGACGCCGTAGACGCTGAAGTTGTCCTTGTGGACGCGGCTGATCTGCGTCTTCAGCTCAGTGTCGCGGACTGTCCGGGTGCTGGGGGTGCGGTTGTTCGCCGCGTAGTAGGTGCTCGTTGCGATCTTCAGTCCGTAGCTGGTCAGGGCTCGGCAGATCGGCTCGACTCCGAACACCTGGCGGTGTGTGTCGATGAACGCTACGAGCGCCTCGCTGGCCGGTCGAGCTCGGCCGCGAAGAAAGCTGATGCCGCCTTGAGGATCTCGTTCGCCCGCCGCAGTTCGGCGTTTTCCGCCTGCAGGCGCTTGATCTCTGCTGCCTCGTCCGAGGTCGCGCCCGGACGCTGGCCTGCATCGACTTCGGCCTTGCGGACCCAGGTCCGCACCGTCTCAGCGGCACCGATGCCCAGCTTCGCGGCGACCGCCTTCATCGCGGCCCACTCCGTCGGGTAGTTGGGGCGGATCTCCGCGACCATGCGCACCGCACGCTCACGAAACTCGGAAGGGTAGGGGGACGGACGTGCCATGACTCGATCCTCTCAGGGAATCGAGCCTCCATCAGACCCGGAGCGGTTCAGTGTCGGGGTCGGTGGACTATCGCCTCCGTCATTGCCCTGTCCGTCGGCTCATCCCTCTTCAGACGTCTACTAGTCACCGACACCCCCGCCGCACTCGAGCAGCGGGGGTGCCGCATGTTGGACTGACCTGGCCGCCACCCCGTACTTGTCACACGGCGCCGGGGTCCGCGCTGCGGCCGAAGACCCGTGCTTCACAGGTCTTGGAGCTTGTCGACGCGGACGGGACCGCCGGTGGTGACGGACTGGATGGCGGCGAGGGCGATGGCCAGGGCAGCGCGTGCGTCCTCGCCGGTGGCGGAGGGCGTGCGCTCGGTGCGGACGCTGTCGGTGAAGTCGGCGAGTTCGGCCACATAGGCGTCGTGGAAGAGGTGCTGGTCATAGGTGACGCACTCGGCGGCGACGCCGTCCGGGCCGTATGCGGTCAGGTGGGTGCGGCGGACGTCGCCCATGGTGAGCATCCCGGCCGAGCCGAGGACCTCGGCGCGTACGTCATAGCCGTAGACGGCCTGGAAGCTGGCCTCGGCGGTGGCGAGGGCGCCGTTGTCGAAGCGGACGGTGACAACGGCGGTGTCGAGCAGGCCGCGGTCCTTGAAGTCGGGGCGGATCAGGGCGTCCGCCATGGCGAAGACCTCGACGGGTTCGGCACCGGGATTGAGGTGGCGCAGGACGTCGAAGTCATGGATGAGGGTCTCCAGGAAGATCGTCCACGGCGGTATGCGGGCCGGGTCGGCCAGAGCGGGGTCGCGGGTGAGCGAGCGCAACAGCTGCGGTGTGCCGATGGCGCCGGCGGCGATCTTCTCGTGGGCGGCCCTGAAGCCCACGTCGTAGCGGCGGTTGAAGCCCACCTGGAGGAGCACGCCCGCATCCGCGGCGGCCGCGATGGCGCGGTCGGCCTCGGCGAGGGTGACCGCCATCGGCTTCTCGCAGTAGACCGCCTTGCCCGCCTTGGCGGCCGCCTCGACCAGGTCGGCGTGGGTACGGGCCGGGGTGGCGATCACCACCGCGTCGATGTGCGGGTCGGCGAGGAGTTCACCGATGTCGGTGTAGGCGGTGGCGCAGCCGAGCCGGTCGCCCAGGCTCCGCGCGGCGCCCGGGGTGGGGTCGGCGATGGCGACGAGCCGGACGCCCGGGAGGCGGTGGGCGAGGGTCTCGGCGTGGAACGAACCCATCCGTCCGGCGCCGAGGAGGCCGACGGCGAGAGGCTGCTGGGTGGTCATGCGGGTGCTCCGTACGTCGTCGTCAGGGTAGGTACAGGCTGTGGAGACAGTCAGACGGTGAAGGCGGAGCGGAAGCGCCCCAGAGCGAGTTCGCTGTCGCTGGAGGCCCACGCCTCCAGCGCGACCGTGCCCTCGTAGCCGAGGCCCGCCAGGGCGCGGGCGACGGCGGGGTAGTTGATCTCCCCGGTTCCGGGTTCGCGGCGGCCGGGGACGTCGGCCACCTGGATCTCGCCGATCAGGCCCAGGGCATGGGCCCTGCGGACCAGCTCGATCAGATTCCCCTCGCCGATCTGGGCGTGGTAGAGGTCCAGATTCATCCGCAGCCCGGGCCGGTCCACGGCCGCGACCAGGGCCAGGGTGTCGGCGGCCGTCGCGAACGGCACCCCGGGGTGGTCGACGGCGGTGTTGAGGTTCTCCAGGGTGAAGACGACCCCGGCGCTCTCGCCCAGCTCGGCGAGGCGGGTGAGCGTGCGGTGGGCGGCGATCCACATCTCTCCGGTGACCTCACCGGTCACCGGCACCACCGGCAGGCCCTGGCCGTCCAGTCCGGTGCTGTGCAGGTTCAGGCGAGGGCAGCCCAGTTGCTCGGCCGCCTTGAGCGACTCCTCGGCGGTGCTCAGGAGTTCGGCCGCGCCCTCCTCGTCGGTCAGACTGCCGCGGATGTAGCCGGTCATGGAGGAGAAGTCGGCCGGGGTCCGGGCCAGAGCGGCAAGGTCGTGCCGGGTCCAGTCCCAGATCTCGACCTGGAAACCGGCGTCGTGGATGCGCCGTGCCCGCTCGTCGATCGGCAGATCCAGGAAGACCATCTCGGCGCAGGCCGCCAGTGTGTACATCGCCACGTACCTCTCTCCGCGACTTCGGACTAGAACGTCCAAGGAACTAGAACGTTCTAGAACTCCGTGGAGCAGCAGTACGCCAGCTGTCGCCCTCCCCTGTCAAGGCTCCGGTGGCCCGTGAAAGCTAGAACGTTCTATAGTCGACTCCGTAGGAGACGACTCCGACCAGGGAGGACAGGTTGCCGGCGACCCCAGCGGTCCCCAACGGAAAGCGACCGACGCTCGCCGACGTGGCGTCACGGGCAGGGGTGTCCACGGCGCTGGTCTCCATCGTGATGCGCGGCGCGAAGGGGGCCGGCGAGGCCACCCGTGAGCGCGTCCTTCAGGCCGCGCGGGAGATCGGTTACCGACCCGACGCCCGGGCCCGGCTGCTCCGCAGCCACCGCTCCCATCTGCTCGGGGTGCAGTTCGGCCTCCAGCATCCGTTCCACTCCGACCTGGTGGAGGGCATCTACGCGGCGGCCGAACCGGCCGGGTACCAGATCGCGCTGAGTGCAGTGGCCGCCGGGCGCGGCGAGCAGCGCGCCGTCGAGACGCTGCTCGACGACCGCTGCGAGGCGCTGATCCTGCTCGGCCCGCAGGCCCCCGCCGCGCGGCTGGCGGAACTCGCCGGGCAAGTGCCGGTCGTCTCCGTGGCCCGCCGGCTGCGGCCGTCCGTCCCGGGCCTGGAGGTCGTACGGACCGCCGACGACGAGGGAGCCCGCCAGGCGGTGGCCCACCTCGTCGCTCTGGGCCACCGCGACATCGCCCACATCGACGGCGGCCGGGCACCGGGCGCAGCCGACCGGCGCCGCGGCTACCGCACCGCCATGAACCGCCACGGCCTGGGCGAATACATCCGCGTTCTCCCCGGCGGTCTCACTGAGGAGGAAGGCGCCGAGGCCGCCCGAACCCTGTCGGCCATTCGCCCGCGCCCCACCGCCGTACTGGCCTTCAACGACCGCTGCGCGACCGGCGTACTCGACCTCTTCCTCCGCTCCGGCGTCGCGGTCCCCGGAGACATCTCCGTCGTCGGGTTCGACGACAGCCATCTGGCCCGCCTGGCCCACATCGACCTCACCACCGTCGGACAGGACATCGCACGCCTCGCCGGGCTCGCCGTCGGCCGGGCCGTCGCACGCCTGGAGGGCGCGGAGATCCCCACCGGGGAACAAGTCATCACCCCCCGTCTTGTCGTCCGGGGAACGTCCGCCCCGCCCCGCTGAAGGCAGATCCCGGGGTGCGCGGTTTGTGTGTTCCACGGCGACGACGCCGGCCACACCGAGAAGTACCGGTTCGACTCGACGTCGTACATGCCGACCGGCCTGATCAGGAACGGCTGTCTCTCGGGCACACGCATCCCGCGGCCACATCAGCTCGGCGAGTGAAGTGCGCCCGCCATGTCGATCACTGGATGGCGGGTGCACTTCACCCGCCATCCAG
>NZ_JBHVCP010000067.1:0-37534 GCF_042803315.1 Streptomyces sp. NPDC057424 | reverse complement strand
CAGAGGCGCGTGCCAGACCCCGCGTCCGCGGTCTGATCCAAACGACAGGCCCTAGACGTCCAGATCGACCACGACGGGTGCGTGGTCCGACGCGCCCTTGCCCTTGCGCTCCTCGCGGTCCACGTACGCGTCGCTGACGGCCTTCGCGAAGGGCGCGTTGCCGTACACCAGGTCGATACGCATGCCGCGGTTCTTCGGGAAGGAGAGCTGGCGGTAGTCCCAGTACGTGAACGGGTGGTCGTACTTGAGGGGCCTCGGGACCACGTCGGACAGGCCCGCCTCGCGCAGGGAGGCCAGGGCGGCGCGCTCGGCGGGGGTGACGTGGGTGGCGCCCTCGAAGAAGGCGGGGTCGAAGACGTCGTCGTCCGTCGGCGCCACGTTGTAGTCGCCCATCACCGCGAAGGGGCGGCTGCCCGCCGCGTCACCGGCGACGGCGGCCTTGAGGGCCTCGAACCACTGCAGCTTGTAGGCGTAGTGCGGGTGATCCACCTCCCGGCCGTTCGGCACGTAGACCGACCAGACGCGGAGCGGGCCGCAGGTCGCCGAGATGGCGCGGGGCTCCACCGAGCCGTCGAACCCGGGGTCGCCGGGCACGCCCTTGACGACGTCCTCGATACCGACACGGGAGAGCACCGCCACGCCGTTCCACCGGCCGGTCGCGTGGACCGCCGACTCGTAGCCCAGCTCGCGCAGCTGCTCCGCCGGGAACTGCTCCTCGGCGACCTTGGCCTCCTGGAGGCACAGCACGTCCGTGCCGCTGCTCTCCAGCCAGGCCAGGAGCCTCGGCAGGCGGGCGGTGATCGAGTTCACGTTCCAGGTCGCGATGCGCATGTCCCACAACCTACCCGGCGGGTCTGACAGCACTGCCCGGTCCCCGCAGGCCGCCTCAGACCTCGGCGGACTCCCCCGGCGTCAGCCGCAGGTGCTGCGAACCGCCGAGCTGCCCGATCTGCCGGTCGTAGATCGGGCGGGCCAGGTCGGTGAGGAGGGCGTCGTGGATGTCGTACGCGCGCTGCGGCTTCAGCTCGCGCACGTAGTCGATGACCTCGGAGATCTTGCTCCAGGGGGCCATGACGGGGAGCATCAGCGTCTCCACCGGGTGGTCGGGGACGGTGAGGGCGTCGCCGGGGTGGAAGACCCTGCCGCCGTCGACGAGGTAGCCGACGTTGGTGATGCGCGGGATGTCCGGGTGGATCACCGCGTGGAGTTCGCCGTGGACCTGCACGTCGAAGCCGGCGGCGGTGAAGGTGTCGCCGTGGCCGACGGTGTGGACGCGGCCGGGAAAGGCGGCCGAGATCTTCTCCGCGACCGCCTTCAGGGTCCAGATCCCGGCGGCGGGGTTGTTCTCCATCGCGGCGCGCAGCCGGGACTCGTCGAAGTGGTCGGGGTGCTCGTGGGTGACGAGGATCGCGTCCGCGCCGAGTGCGGCGTCCTCCTCGCTGAAGGCGCCGGGGTCGAGGACCAGGGTCCGGCCGTCCTTCTCGAGGCGGACGCAGGCGTGCGACTTCTTCGTGAGCTTCATGGTCTCCATCCTGCCTCGGAGGCCGTGGGGAGACTCACTCCTGGGGCGTGGTCTCCTCGCGGATGACCTGCTGGGCCACCTTGAAGGCGCTGTTCGCTGCCGGGACGCCGCAGTAGACGGCGGTCTGGAGCAGCACTTCCTTGATCTCGCCCGGGGTGAGGCCGTTGCGCAGGGCGGCTCTGGTGTGGAAGGCCAGCTCGTCCAGGTGACCGCCGGCGACCAGGGCGGTGAGGGTGACGCAGCTGCGGGTGCGCCGGTCGAGGCCGGGGCGGTCCCAGATCTCGCCCCAGGCGTAGCGGGTGATGAACTCCTGGAAGTCCCCGGAGAACTCGTCGGCCTGGGCCAGCGCCCGGTCGACGTGCGCGTCGCCCAGCACCGCGCGGCGGACCTTGATCCCGGCGTCGTACGGGTCGGGCCGCCCCTGGGTCTGCGACGGCACCGCGACCGCGGCGATCTCGGCGACGGGCCCGGTCTGCAGGGGCTGCGGCGGGGCGGGAGACAGAACCGGCTTGAGTGCGGCCGGGGGCAGGGCGTTCTGGCCGGTGGAGGTCTCGAAGGCGGGCTGCCAGGCGGTGGAGAAGTGCCGCACCAGCAGGTCGGTGACCGCGGCGGGCTGCTCCACCGGGACCAGGTGCGAGGCGCCGGGTACGACGGCGAGGCGGGCGTCCGGGATGCCGGCGACCAGCGTGCGGGCCTCGGCGGGGCCGGTGACCTGGTCGTCCGATCCGACCAGGACCAGGGTCGGTACGCCCACCCGCCCGAGCTCGGGGCGGACGTCGAACGAGGCGAGCGCCTCGCAGGAGGCGATGTAGCAGCCGGGGTCGGTGGTGCGCACCATCTGCACGGCCCACTCGGTGATCGCCGGCTGCGCGGCGGCGAACCCGCCGGTGAACCAGCGCTCGGGCGCGGTACGGGCGATGGGGTCGAGGCCGTTCGTGCGGACGATCACGCCTCTTTGCCGGAACTCGTCGGCCGTGCCGAAGCGGGGCGAGGCGGCGATCAGCGCGAGGGAGGCGAGCCGCTCCGGGTGGCGCAGGGCCAGCTCGATACCGACGGCGCCGCCGAGCGCGCAGCCCGCGTATCCGAAGCGCTGCACGCCGAGCCCTTCGAGGGTGGCCAGCAGCCGCGTGGTGAGATCGGTGACCGAGCCGGCCGGGTGGGCGGGAGCACCTCCGTGGCCGGGCAGGTCGAACCGGAAGACGCGCCACTGCTTGGTCAGCTCGGGGATCTGGCGGTCCCACATGTGCCATGTGGTACCCAGTGAGGGACCCAGGATCAGTACAGGAGCGTCTTCCGGCCCGTCAAAGCGGTACTGCAGGGTGTTCGGTGGTGTCTCGCTCACCCGTCTGAGCCTCTCATCTGTCACGACAGCCCCTATGAGCGGGGGGCTGGCTGTAGCTGTTTTACCAGGTGGAAGACCTCCCGGGCCGCGTAGCGTTTGAGGCAGCGGACGATTTCGCGCCGCGTCTTGCCCTCCTTGATCCGCCGCTCGTAGTAGTCCTGGGTGCGCGGGTCGACCCGCAGACGGGTGAACACGATCCGGTGGAGCGCCGCGTTAGCCTGACGGTCGCCGCCGCGGTTGAGGCGACGGTACTGCCGGCGTCCCGAGGAACGCTCGACGGGACTGACCCCGCACAGCGCGGCGGGGGCGGCACTCCCCAGTGGGCGCTCCACTTCTCGCGCTGCAGCCTCCGTGATGCAGGACGTGGCGCTCGAGGTGGCCAATGGGCTCACGCAGAAGGCGGCTACGGCCCGCCCTCTTGGGCTGGACTCCGTGAGCCTTACCGACATCCGCGCACAGTCGGCATCACGCGCCGGTTCGGCGCCGAGCGAGCGGGCAGCCGATTGCAGTTCCATGCCGTGAAGGCCGCATTCTGGGGCCGTAGGCACGGGTTCCGGATCGCCCGCAGCGGACCGCAACGAGACTGGCTGACCGAATTCACCCACCGGCTGGCGGAGTTGCTGACCGAGCCTGCACAGACCACCACAGAGCCCGCACAGACAGCCACACAGCCTGCCGCACGACGACCCCCGCCCCGCCGAAATCCGCGGGCGCCACCCCCGCCCGCCAGGCAGAATCGCCCTCATGTCCCAGCGCGCCGAACACCTGCTCGCAGCCGTCGACCGGCTCTCCTACCCCCACCGCATGCGTGAGCTGGCCTCCGCTGCCCGGCGCGCCGCGGCAGAGGGGGCGGTCGACGAGCTCTTGACCGGGCTCGCCGCCCACGGCGTCCACGGGCGGCGGCTCGCCGCCACCGCGGCGGACATGGCGCGCCACGACGCGTATCTGGAGGGCTGCCTCGCGGACCCCGACCGCCTCGTCCGCGCCCCCGCGATCAGGGCGCTGCTGCAGGGGCGGCTCACGGACGCCGCCGTGATCGAGGCCATCGAGGACGCGCCCGCCGCCGTGCGGCAGCAGCTCGTGCACGCCATCGCCGTGGCGGGGCGTACGGGCCTCGCCGAGGCGCTGGTCGAGCCGACGTACCGGCGATGGGGCGCCGAGGCCGCCGCGGAACTGCTCGCCGCCTGCACGGCGGAGACCGCCGCCCGGCTGCTGCCCCGCCTGTTCCGCGGACTGAGCTCCTACCGGCTGCTCGCCGCCCGCCATCCCGCTCTGCTGCTCGCCGAGATGGAGCGGCAGCTCGACACCCTCCCCGCCGTCGTACGGGACGGCTGGCTGGCGTCCCACGCGGACGCGCTCGCGCTCCTCGCCGAACGGGATCCGCTCGGCGTGCTGGCTGTGCTCGAGCGTTACGAGACGCTGCCGATGCCCGTGGACCGCAAGCTGCACCTCTTGGTCGAGGCGGATCCCGGCCGCACGGTGCGGCTGCTGCTACGCCCGAAGCTGCGGTCCCGGCTGAACAGCGGCCACCTCGAACCCGCCGTGCTGCGCCGCCTCGTCCGCCACGCCCCGGCGGAACTCACCGACCTCGCCTGCGCCTGGAACGACAACGCAGCCGCTCTCGCCCGGCTGCTGGCCTGCCTGCCGCCCTCCCGCCGCGGCGCCCTGTTCGACGCGGCGATGGAGGGCAAGGACCTCGCCCACGCGGACCTCAGCCCCGCCCTGCTCGACGTGCTGCCGTACGAGCGGCGCACTGCGGAGGCTCGGCGGATGGCGACGCTGGCCCGCGGCAGGGGCGCGCACTGGACGCAGATACTGACGGCAGCCGCCTATCTGCCGCCGGACGAGGTCCGTGACGACCTTCTCACCGCCGTCCGCCGCTCCGACGCGGACGACCGCGCTACGGCGTACCCACTGCTCGTCCGCAACGCAGCACGCTCGCGCGACCCACAGGAAGTGAGCCGGTTGCTGCGTGCGCTGCTGCGGCTGCGCAATGAACAGGACCCGGTCCGCAGCGCCGCCCTCTCCGCACTGGCGGAGGTGCGCCCTTCGCTGTTCGCGGAGGACGCCGCCGAGGTCCTCGGGCGAATCGCCATCGACGCCGTCGAAGCCCGCGACTCCTCCTGGAGCACCCGTCACGCGCTCAGCACGCTCGCCCTGTCCGTGCTGCGCGAGCACGCCGTCACGGGCGGCACGCGGCTCATCGGCTGGGCCCTCGAGACCCTCACCCGGCTGTCCGGCCACACCGGCGGCGCGAACGTCGGCCGCCTCGACATCGTGCTGCGGCGCGGCCAGGAGTACGAGGTGCTGGCGGCGCTACGGCCGTGGCTGGAGGCCGCCACCGACAAGGCCGACTACTCGCTCGTCTTCGCACTCGTACGGGCACTCGGGCGGCGCGCGTGGGGGATGGCCGAACTCCAGGAGTACCTGTGGCAGGCCGTCCAGTTCGGAAACGACGCGTCCGTCCGCACCGCCATCGACCTCTGGCTGGAGCAGCCGAAGGGGCGCGACGAGCGGGTGGAGCGGATCGTGCGGCTGGAGCCGTCCGCCGCCGTCCTGCCGTCCGTTCTGAGAGTCCTGACGGGGCGGCGTACGGACCTACTCGACCCGGTGCTGGCGGACACCCCACCATACGGCCGCTTCCTGACCGCCCGCAGTCACTGGACGCCACCCACCTACCGGGCCCACCGCTGGGTGCCGCGCCAGCAGCGGGCGACGGCGGAGCTGCTCGCGCGCACAGCGGGAGACGCGGGGCAGCCGGTGCATGTGCGCGTCCAGGCCCTCTCGGCGGCGGCAGTGATCCCGGAGGCGGGCCTGGAAGTCGTCCGCCGCTACACGGGATCGTCGAACGTCCCGCTGGCGGAGGCGGCCCTCGGCGCACTGCCGTGGACCGACCGCCCCGACGAGGTGCTGCCGCTACTGCTGGAGCACGCGGGCGGCGACCGCGCCCGGGTCGCGGTCTACGCGGCGACGCGGGCCGCGCAGTACGTCGCGCCGTCGCGGCTCGCCACGGAGCTCCGCAGGCTGCTCACGCCGAAGGACCCGCGGACGGTGAAGGTCACCAGCCGCAAGGAGGCGGTGCGCCTCGCGGCGACGATGCTGCCCCCGGCGCAGGCGGCGCCGCTGCTGCGGGAAGCGTTCGAGCTCCCCGGGCAGCACCACGACGTGCAGTCGGTGTGCGTCGCGTTTGCCCAGGGCATGCTGGCGGAGCCGGCCAGCTGGCCCATGCTGGAGTCGGCCGCGCAGGGACGCACGGAGCTCCGCCAGAAGCTGGCACGGGCGGCCGTGGCCGAGGTGGACGAGGAGCATCGGGCCAGGTACGCAGGGCTGCTGCATCACGCCTGCGAGCCGCTCGAACCGGAAACGGCTGCGGCGCTGTTCCCAGCACTGGCGGAATGGGCACCGTGGCAGCCGGAGATCGCCGAGATGCTGGTGGCCGCCACCACGGACCTTGCCGATCGGGCGGTGTGGGCGATGGCCGGGCAGGAGCTGGTGGAGCTCGCGGCGGACGACGACAGCCCGTACCTTCGGGCCCTGCGGGCGATGCTGGAAGCCACAGGAGACCCGTACCAGCCCGACGCCGAGCCCGAACGCGACCAGCCGGCCCGGCAGCGGGCCGCGAGCCTGCTGCACCACCTCCTGCTCCACCATCGCTACCGGGGCGGGGGCCGGCCGACGGCGGACGTGCTGCTGCGCGCCGCCGACACCGCCGCCGGGCACGAGGATTTCGCGCGCTCCGTCGCCGAACTCCGGCTGTACGCTCTCGAACTGAACAAGGACGCCACCGCGCTGTCGTCGGGCCTGCGCCGATTGGCTGCCGACTGCGAAGGACGTCCGCTGCTCGCCCGGGACATCGCCGAAGGGCTCAGCTCGCGGCTCAGCGCGACCAGCGGCCCCGCGCCAGAGGCGTGGTTGGAGACCGCCCGCACGCTGGGTGCGGAACCGGGCCTGGCCCAGGGCCTGTTCGCCATCAGGCTCACCGTCTCCGGCGGCAGCCGCTCTCGGTGGACGGAGCCGTGGCGCGGCCAGCTCCGCACCCTGCGCCGGCACGCACACCCCGACGTCCGCGCGTCGGCACGCGAGACGGTCACGGCACGGGAGGCGCCGCAGTCGGTCCCAGGGACGATCCAGTGGTGACCGGGGCCCGCGCGGTGGCGCCGGGCCGGTCGCCGCCAGGCCCTGATCGCCCCCGCTGCAGGCGGTCGAGTCCCGTCAGCTCAGCCCTGCCGCGCCCACTGACTGACCGCGCGCTGCGCCCGCATCTGCCGGACTGTCATGTGCCGGCTGCCCTGCACGGTCGAGGGCGGCCAGCAGTGGCACCGCACGGATGCCAGGGTCGGCTTCGCGCAGGCCGAGGTAATTTGCGTACCGCGGCGTTGTCGCCGGTGGCATCTGCGAGAGGGCGGCCTGCTCGAAGGCCCGCTGCTGGATCCGCTCGACCTCTTCGGCCACGTCCTCGATCGGGTATCCGGCGTCGCGGAGCATTCGCACACCGCTCTCCAGACTGATCACACAGCCCTTTATGAGCGGGATCCTGTAACCGTCCGACCAGGTGGAAGACCTCCCGGGCCTCATAGCGCTTGAGGCAACGAACGATTTCACGCCGGGTCTAATCGAGGAGAGGACCTCGCCGTTGAGGAACGCTGAGGGCCCCTGCCGACACCTGCCCGGCGGGGGCCTCAGTGACCATCACGCGTCACAAGCGATCACAGGCGTGTCACCAACCCCGCAGACGCTGTCGCGTCACAAGGCCCTGACCTGGACTTACGTGCTCGCCCTGGACCGACTGGACGCCCGTGGACGGCTTCTACGACATGTGCCATGTGGTACCCAGTGAGGGACCCAGGATCAGTACAGGAGCGTCTTCCGGCCCGTCAAAGCGGTACTGCAGGGTGTTCGGCGGTGTCTCACTCACGCCCCAGACCCTCTCACGTCTCACGACATCTCACACGGCCCGGGGAACCCGACGGCTCTCGCCCTTCCCGGCGCGGCACGTCCGGCACTGCCGGAACACTCAGGGATCCGGATACGAGTTCTCCGGCGTGCAGGCGTGGCCGTGGGGACAGTGCGTCCTCCTGGCTCGCGCGCTCTCCCGGTCCCTGCGCCGCAAAGCTTGCTTCTTCGGCACGGCTTCCAGGTGGTCCGGGGTGCAGCAAAGCGTAAAGTGCCATCCACAAGGGATCGGCATGACGTACCTGGAAGCCCTCCGGAATCTCCCGACCGCCACACCCGACCGGGCCACCTTCACCACGTCCTACCTCGCCATCCACCGGCCGCTGCGCTACAAACAAGCGTGTCCACGGCGTCACACAGCGAACGCCAAACCACTGGAGGCACCACCCCGTGCTCATTGCTCAGCGTCCGTCCCTGACCGAAGAGGTCGTCGACGAGTTCCGCTCCCGGTTCGTGATCGAGCCGCTGGAGCCGGGCTTCGGTTACACCCTCGGCAACTCCCTGCGCCGGACCCTCCTCTCCTCGATCCCGGGTGCGGCGGTCACGTCCATCCGCATCGAGGGCGTGCTGCACGAGTTCACCACCGTGCCGGGCGTCAAGGAGGACGTCACCGACCTGATCCTCAACATCAAGCAGCTCGTCGTGAGCAGTGAGCAGGACGAGCCGGTCGTGATGTACCTGCGCAAGCAGGGCCCGGGTCTGGTCACCGCCGCCGACATCGCGCCCCCGGCCGGTGTCGAGGTGCACAACCCCGACCTCGTCCTCGCCACGCTCAACGGCAAGGGCAAGCTGGAGATGGAGCTCACGGTCGAGCGTGGCCGCGGTTACGTCTCCGCCGTGCAGAACAAGCAGGTCGGCCAGGAGATCGGCCGGATCCCGGTCGACTCCATCTACTCGCCGGTGCTCAAGGTCACGTACAAGGTCGAGGCCACGCGTGTCGAGCAGCGGACCGACTTCGACAAGCTGATCGTCGACGTCGAGACCAAGCAGGCCATGCGCCCGCGTGACGCCATGGCGTCCGCCGGCAAGACCCTGGTCGAGCTCTTCGGTCTCGCCCGCGAGCTCAACATCGACGCCGAGGGCATCGACATGGGCCCGTCCCCCACGGACGCCGCCCTGGCCGCCGATCTGGCGCTGCCGATCGAGGAGCTCGAGCTCACGGTCCGGTCGTACAACTGCCTCAAGCGTGAGGGCGTCCACTCCGTGGGCGAACTCCTCGCTCGCTCCGAGGCCGACCTTATGGACATCCGCAACTTCGGTGCGAAGTCCATCGACGAGGTCAAGGCGAAGCTGGCCGGCCTGGGCTTGGGCCTCAAGGACAGCCCACCCGGATTCGACCCCACGGCTGCGGCCGCCGCACTCGGTGCGGACGACGACTCGGACGGGGGTTTCGTGGAGACCGAGCAATACTGAACCCTGCGCAGCGCCGGTCATGGAGACACCTCGCGCACAGGGACAGGAGAATCTCCACGCTCTGTTCACCGCGCGGTGCCGAGAGGCCGTGGCCCCAGCGCCAGTCCCGCCTTCCCCAGCACGTCGGGTAACCCGGCACACGTGCCGGGTCCTGCCGCACCGCAGTGCTGGATGGTGGCCCGAGGACGCGGAGTGAGAGCATCCGCGTCATGGATGATGCAGACGGTCACACGGCTCGGTGGTGGGTGGCGTTGCGCCGGACGCCGATGGCCGTCTGGAACGACGACGTCACGGACTCGGCCGCTGCGCTGACCTACTACGCGGTTCTGGCCCTGTTCCCGTTGCTGCTGGTGATCCTCTCGATTCTGGGTCTGACCATGCCCACGGCCAAGCCGGAGGTCATCGACCGCATGACGCAGGCGGCCCCGGCCGAATCCCGCGCCCTGCTGCGCAGCACCCTGCGGCAGATGGCCGCACAGCCGACGGCGGCATGGACGCTGATCCTCGTCGGAGGGGCGGGGGCCCTGTGGTCGGGATGCAGCTATCTGAGCGTCTTCCGCCGGGCGTTGTACTCCATGCATCGGATCAGCGCGGACCGGCCGGTCTGGCGTACAGCTCCGCGCATCATCGCCACGGCACTCGTCCTGAGCTCCCTGCTTCTGACGTCGACTCTCGCGTTGTTGCTCACCGGAGACCTGGCCCGGCGTATGGGCCAGGCTCTGAGTCTGGGTACCGGGCCCCAGGCCACCTGGGACACGCTGCGGTGGCCGGTCGTGGCCGCCGTAGCCGTCGCCTTGGTGCTCGTCCTGTACCGGTCAGGACCGGTGACCTCCCGCCCTGTCCGGAGGATGGCGCCCGGCGGCACACTGGCGGTGGCGCTCCTGCTGACCGTCTCACTCGGGTTCGCCGTCTACACCTCCCTGGTCAGCACCTATGACCGTCTGTACGGTTCCCTGGCAGGCGTCGTGGTGTTCCTGGTCTGGCTGTGGCTCTCCAATCTGTCCCTCCTGACCGGCGCCCAGTTCAACGCAGAGCTGACGAAGCCTGCGCACGGGGAGTGAGCCGGTCTTCTCGTACCTGCGGCTGACCGCCCGTACGGGGCCGGTTCGCCGCGGCCGCGTGGGCAGTGGCGGCCGCCGGCCTCGCGTGGCGCGCCGTCCGCCGCTGGACCGGCAGGGCACCGCACAAGGTCAGCGCGATCAGGGCCAGGGGGGCGGGGAGACCACAGACCGGCCGCGAGCGCGGCGAGTGGATGCCGCGGTGGCGGTTGAAGAGGCAGAGGCAGGGGCGGGCAGCTGGTACCCGTCCACGCATGCGTAGTGGGAGCTGTACCTCTCCGCGCCACGGTGCCCACGTGCGGTTCCCGCCGACGCCGACCGGCACGCTCATCTCATGCTGCTGCCGTCGGCTTCGCCGATTCGGCGGCGCGGCGGTATTCGGCGTTGAGGCGCTGGGCTTCCTCGAGCTGGTCTTCAAGGATGACGATCCGGCAGGCGGCCTCGATGGGGGTCCCGTGGTCGACGAGTTCCCGGGCACGCGCGGCGATACGCAGCTGGTAGCGGGAGTAGCGGCGATGGCCGCCGGCGGAGCGCAGCGGGGTGATGAGGCGGGCTTCGCCGATGGCGCGGAGGAAGCCCTGTGAGGTGCCGAGCATCTCGGCGGCCCGGCCCATGGTGTAGGCAGGGTAGTCGTCGTCATCGAGACGGCCGAACGTGTCGTCTGCTGTCATCGCACCTCTCTGCGGAACGCGTGGAGGGGCCCTGGCACCGTACTGGCACCAGGGCCCCGAAGGAACTACTACACCATCTGCCGGCCCTGATACTGCACCGGCCATCTGTTTCCGCAGACCCGACCGAGACGCTGTCGGGGGCGCGGGGATCGCGGTTGCTCGACCGGAGACCACCTCACTATCGATGTCCTGCGGTACCCGGGTCCAAGACTTCCGCCCGGGCGATCCTGATGGCGCTCGGCTCCTCCGTTCTTCCCTCTTGATCAACTACTCACCAACGGAAACTGCGCACTGCTGGTGGCCTCGAACAGCGCCACTCTTCGGCAGCCAGCCCCGTCACCCGTCCTGCGTCTGCTCTGGCTTGGAACCCCACTGCCGAACCTCCCGGTGCGCGCGCGCGCAGCCGACGCCTTCACCGAGGTACTGCTCACTGACTTCACTGCTGGGTACTGCGAACCTTCACTCACTGGTACTGCCACTGCAGTACCGCCTCACGGCGGCCCCTGACCACTGCGGGCCACCCGGTCCGGTCGTCAGTCCCGTCGCCGTCCTGCAACCGCTCTGGCTTCGGAACTCCACCACCGCACCGCCCTACGAACTGCAACTGCGTACTACTGCCCGGCAGTTCATGTCTGCCGGGCCTTGCTCGATCTCGGCTACGAGAGAAACCGTAACCACACCGCCGACGAATGTCTACTCCGGCTGGCATAGATTTCCGTGCACTCGATGATGAGGTAGTCCCGTCTCGACCAGTCTGCCTCGACCGGTCCATGGATGGTTCCAGCAGGTGGAACTGACTCTGACTGCGCACCCCAACACCTTCGAGGTCGCCGGCGGCACCGGGGGCTTCGGCCGGCCCATGGTCACCGGCCTCGCCCACGCCACGGCGGTCGCCCGCCGCCGGGCCTCCGGCGGCAAGACCGTGAGCGCCTTCCTTGCAGGGACAGGCCGCCCACCCGTCTGCACTTCCATGTCGCCCGGATCCTGCAGGGCACCCACGCAGTGTGGGCCCGACCGGTGTACCGGTCGGGCCCACACTGCTGGTCAGGTGTCGGCTCGTGTCTGTCTGCCCGGTCAGACCGTGACGGGGGTGCCGAGCATCGCGGAGGCGTGCTGCATCGGGCTGAGGATGCCCACGGGCGCTGCCTTGGGGACGGCGCGGCAGGTGAAGCCGAGCTGAGCCATGGCCCGCAGGACTTCGGCGGCGCTGAAGTCTCGGCGGTCCTGGCGCGTGATGACCTGGCCGACCTGCTTGACGGGGTAGTGGCGGCGGCCGATGATCACCGATTCGCCGGTGACCGGTTCGGGCTTGATGCCCTTCATCGATTCCAGTACGCCGCCCTTGGTGAGTTCGAAGGGGAAGCGGGCGATGACGCAGCGCATGTGGCCTCACAGAGAGAAGGTAAGAACGGTCCGAACAGGGGCGAGGTGTTTCAGCGGGAGAGGGCGCGGATGCCCAGGGCGCTGCCTTGCTCGTCGACCACCGGCCGGACACCGAGTCGACGGGTGCGCATCGCGTGCTCGGCTTCGGCCGTCGTGGTCACGGGTGAGGAGGTGAACGAACCGTGGTCGCCGAGGATGTCGCGCATGCGGACACGGTCCGTGTGGTCGGAGCTGCCACGGACGGCGGCCAGTTCGGTACGGGTGACCAGGCCGGTGCACTGGCCGTCCTGGTCGCAGACGACCAGCCGGACCGTGCGTGCGGCGGCCATGACGGCCAGCGCCACCTCGACGCTCATGTCGTCACGGACCTGCGGTCCGACCGGGTCCATGACCTCCACCGCCGTCCTGTGCGCGGGGTTGGCGTCCGCCGGGCGGGGCTGCGTCTGAACCAGCGTCAAAGGGTGCCTCCTGCGGAGCTGGGCCGGCTTCCTGATCACGAAGGTTCTAGGCCATCGCGCCGAGGCCGGACTGGCGTACGGGGGTGCGCCTGGTCGCGGAGGTGGGGCGGCGTCGGCCTCGGGAGGTGGCGCTGCGCTTGGGGCGTTCGACCACCGGTGCCGTGATGACGACGGGGATGCCGGAAGGGGCCTGAGCTCCGGTGATCCGGTTCAGGGCATCGTCGCCCGAGCGGATCCGGGTGGTCTGCGGCCGGATTCCGGCGTCCGACATCAGACGGACCATGCCTCGGCGCTGGTTCGGCGTGACCAGGGTGACGACGCTGCCGGACTCGCCGGCGCGGGCGGTACGGCCGCCGCGGTGGAGGTAGTCCTTGTGGTCGGTCGGCGGATCGACGTTGACGACCAGGTCGAGGTGGTCGACATGGATGCCGCGCGCCGCGACGTTGGTCGCCACCAGCACGGTGACGTGCCCCGTCTTGAACTGCGCCAGCGTGCGGGTGCGCTGGGGCTGCGATTTGCCGCCGTGCAGCGCGGCGGCGCGCACCCCGCTGTTGAGCAGGTCCTGGGTCAGCCGGTCGACGGCGTGCTTCGTGTCCAAGAACATGATCACGCGGCCGTCGCGGGCGGCGATCTCGGTCGTGGCGGCGTGCTTGTCGGCGCCGTGGACGTGCAGGACGTGGTGCTCCATCGTCGTGACCGCACCCGCCGAGGGGTCGACCGAATGCACGACCGGGTCGGTCAGGTAGCGGCGCACCAGCAGGTCGACGTTGCGGTCCAGGGTGGCGGAGAACAGCATGCGCTGCCCCTCGGGGCGGACCTGGTCGAGCAGCGCGGTGACCTGGGGCATGAAGCCCATGTCGGCCATCTGGTCGGCCTCGTCCAGCACGGTGATGCCGACGTGGTTCAGCCGGCATTCGCCGCGGTCGATGAGGTCCTTGAGCCGGCCCGGGGTCGCGACGACGACCTCGGCTCCGCCGCGCAGCACGCCGGCCTGCCGCCCGATCGACATGCCGCCCACCACGGTGGCCAGCCGCAGCCGCACGGAGCGGGCGTAGGGGGTCAGCGCGTCGGTCACCTGCTGTGCCAGCTCACGCGTGGGTACGAGGATCAGCCCCAGCGGCTGGCGGGGCTCAGCACGCTGTCCGGCGGTGCGGGCGAGCAGGGCGAGGCCGAAGGCCAGGGTCTTGCCGGAACCGGTGCGCCCGCGGCCCAGAACGTCACGGCCCGCCAAGGAGTTCGGCAGCGTCGCTCCCTGGATCGGGAACGGTGCGGTCACGCCCTGCCTGCCGAGTTCGGCCAGCAGCTGCTCGGGCATGTCGAGCTCGGCGAAGCCCTCGACTGCCGACAGTGCGGGGGTGATCGTCCTGGGCAGCGCGAACTCACCCTGCACCGCGGCGGGCCGACGGCCGTAACCGCCGGAGCGGACGGGCCCGCCGGTACGACGCGATGCCTGCGAGCCGTAGCCGCCCCTTCCGGCGTCGGCACGGCCGTCACGGGAGCGGGCGGGGCGGTCGTTCGTGTACGTGCGGTTCATGCGGAACCTTCCTCGATGTGGCACATATCAAGGAATTCCCGCCGCGATGAATGGCATGGAGAATTACAAGTATGGACCGGTGTCAAAAGAAACCACATCCCGCGGGTGAAAGCCGCTGCGGGATACGGGTGCAGCTGGGGCCCGCACCCCGAAGGATGCGGGCCCCAGCTACGGATTGCGCGTGAGCGTCAGGCCGGAACGATGTTCTCGGCCGTCGGGCCCTTCTGTCCCTGCGCGATGTCGAAGTTCACCTTCTGGCCTTCGAGCAGCTCACGGAAGCCCTGCGCGGCGATGTTCGAGTAGTGGGCGAACACGTCGGCGCCGCCACCGTCCTGCTCGATGAAGCCGAAGCCCTTTTCCGCGTTGAACCACTTCACGGTACCAGTAGCCATGTCATATCTCCTTTGGGGCAGTGCATCGGCGTCCGCACCGCGCGGACGCCGTGTCGCCGCGATGATTACCCCGCCCGGAAATGACCGGAAATACAAAAGTGCTCCCGACCGGGGAAGCCTGGTGGGGGCACTTGAAGTCTTGGGAACCACAACTGCAACTTGGATCGACAGTAGCACGCCAAAACGGCCCGTGCGCGTTGGATAATCCCGCTCCGCTCGTCGCAGCAAAAACTCCCACTGCGCGGTCCGTCAAACTCTGATCTCTCGGGCACAGATATTGATTCACTCGGAGTGCAACGTTCATGAAGAGTGGCCAACGGCGCCAGGGCCGACAACGGCCGCGCTCATGAAAGACGCGTTCCGCAGGGATCCCGGCGAGAAGGCACACCGCGCTCTCTTCCTGCAGCCGTAGCGCGTGACATCAGGGTCCTGAGCGAGGGCCCGGCCTCGGCCGGAGTCGATGAGACCCTCGGCTCTCAAGAGAAACCCGGTCAGGCGGGCACGACGAAGACCGCCGGCGCCCATCGGTCGACAGGCGACGAACACTTTCTCGCGTCCGCGTCCGGCGGTACCCGCGCGTTCGACTTCCGCGAGCTGGTATCGGGAATACGCCCATGCCCCGCGGACTCTCACACCGGAGCGACAAGGGAAACGGAATGAGACAGTGGGCTCGTCGGGAAGGCTGTCATCTTCTCGTTCTTGCAGCTCCCGCCTGCCACGTGCCGTCCATGCTGCCCGTTCGAATTCAGCGGTGCCCTGCCACATCGTTGCGCCGCCTGCGGGACATGTGGGTGACGCTCGGTCAGCCGGCTCGGCTAGCTCCGTTCACCCGTTCGAGATCTCCCGGACAGGCTCTGACCTCGGTAAACGACCGGTTGGCCACGCTGTGGAGCTACAACCGGCTCTTTACGCTGAGTCCCATGGGCGCCCCCTGAAGAAACTCTCGAGGCTGAGGAGCACTGGCATGAGCGACCTCGTACTGCTCGCGGGCGGATCGGTGACGATGACCCACCACGTCACCGGCACCTACTTCATGTGCAACGACTGGCACGACGGTGTCGGCAACCACACCCAGACCTGGGCACAGGACCCGTTCGCCAAGGACAACACCTCGCACCGATGGTTCCTGCGGCAGAACTCCGACGGCACCGTGCGCATCGAGTCGTACGCCAACCACCGCTGCCTCACCGCGGGGGCCAACCCGCCCGACATCGTGACTCTCCGAGAAGGCACGGACAGCCTCAACCAGCACTGGCGGCTGGTCTCCCACGCAGAGCGCAGCAATGACTTCTACATGGTCTCGGTCGTGCACCCGCGCTACGCCCTCGCCATCGCCGACCACCTCCAGGGCAACGACCGACTGGTGGGCCTGACCCGCATGTGGGGCGGACCGAACCTCTCCCAGCTGTGGCGGGTCTACCCCTCGTCGGAGGACCAGGGATGAACCAGGACGAGCACGCGCACTGCCGCATCGCGGGGAGTGCCACCTGAAGCGTGCCGGTCGAACAGCAGGTGGCCGCCAGGCGCCGGCCAAAACGGCGACGCAACGGCGGTCACCCGCAGCCGGACGTCACCAGCCCACACCTCAACAAGACGGCTGAGACCTACGCCTCCACCATGGCGCACGCACCAGCGCCACTGATCAACCGTGAGCGGACCACAGTTCAGCCCGGACCCATTCCAGCCGGTCAGCGACGAGCGACAAGTCCGGCGCATGGTGCTCGCTCCTTGCAAGACCGGTCGGCCGGGCTGGGACCACTGTGGGGGAGCCACCACGCAGGCGAAGCCAGTGCCCTGCGAACCGGCACACCGCGTCATTCCGAAGAAATGCGAAACTCGAATTCGGGACGGTCCCATGGCACGGCGGGCGGGTTCGCGAGCGCGGTCCCGGTCCGCACCGCACCGACGCGGTGGTAGAAGTCCTCGGTGGGAACATGCGACACGACCTTGACACGGTCGAGCCCGGCGGCACGGGCCTCGGACCGCATGTGCGCGACGAGCAGGCGTCCAATACCACGTCCTTGCGCTTCGTCGGCGACGAAGATCAGGTCGAGCTCTGGTGGAGCGAGGACGAGCGAGTAGAACCCGAGGACCCGGCCTCCATGCTCCTCGGTGCCGACGGCTACGAAGGCACGGTGGGCCTCGATGTAATCAGGACCGACCCGGTAGCCCTCCACCGCGGCCGCGTACCTGCCCTCGTAGGCGCCTGAGCCACGCACGAGCCGCGTGAGCCGTTTGGCATCCCACGCGACTGCCCTCCGTATCGTGATCGGCCGGCTGATCGAGGAAGTGCGTGAACCCATCGGGAGAGTATTTCGCACCGGGGAGTGCCTTCCTGCGGCGGGTCGGCGGCTCGGGCAGGCGTTCCCGCACCGCCCCGGGAACCACTCCTGCGAACGCATCCGATCTGACGCCGGAGCGCTCAGGCGTCTCACAGCTCCGCGCGGAAGTCCTCGCCGGAACGGTCTCTGGCGGCTTTTGTCGTATCACCGACGCCCCTATGACGGGGGTTTGGCCCATATCGTCCTGACCAGGCCGAAGACTGCGCGGGTCGTGGCGCAGCCGGGTGAGCACGATGCGGTGCAGGGCGGCGTCGCGGTGATCTCACGGATCCCGCTGACCGGAACCTGGTGGTGGAGGCGGCCTCGCGAGGACGCCCTCCCGCGCCGGGTTCGTGGTCGCGTCGGCGTCGGCAACCTGCGTCTCCGTGTCCGCCTCGCTGAGCCGGAGCGGATGAACGCGCCCACACCGCCCCTTCCCGCCTTCCTCCGCCGAGAGTGAGCCGCGCCGGTCTGCCGGCGCTCCGACCAGGAGCGTCAGCAGGACGTTCCCGCCGCGCCCGACGCGACCGTACGCCCGCGCGGAACTCACCCGCCGGTGCCGCGGAGCGTGCGCAGGATGCGTTCCAGGTGGCGGCGGTCCTCGGCCGAGAGCGGTCCGGTGACGTGGCTGCGGAGATGGGAGACGTGGGCGGTCAGGGCGTGCTCGAGCGCCTCGGTGCCCTTCTCGGTCAGAACGGCGAGTGCGGCTCGCCGGTCGGCGGGGTCGGGGTCGCGGCGGATCAGCCCTTCCTTCGCCATGCGGTCGGCGAGCCGGGTGAAGCCGCCCGAGCTGAAGGACACGGCCTCCGCCAGGTCCGTCATGCGCAGCCGGTGCCCGGGCGTGCGGCCCAGCCGCAGCAGCACCTCGAACCAGGTGTCCGGGACTCCCAGGTCGCGGTGCACAAGGGGCTTGAGGCGAGCGAACGCCTCCACGAACAGGCCGTAGAGCGTCACGTCGTCGTCGTTCAGCAGTTGCTCGTTCACCCCACGAGGATGCCAGAAAGCCGAGAGCGGCAGAAGCTGCTGTTGCAATATCTGCGCCTGCAGGTATATTGTCTGCGTCGGCAGATATTTTTCTTTGTACGCCCCCACAGATGTGGAGCCCGATCATGCGCAAGCGCACCCTCACCGCGTTCGGTGTCGCCGCCGCCACGGCCGGCGCCCTCACCCTCGGCCTGTCCCTGGCACCCGCTTCGGCGGACGCCGCTCCCGCCTCGCACGGACACCGCACCATCACCATCGAGGCCGTGGAGAAGGGCACCGCGGTCAACATGGTCGACGTCGCCCCGTCCGACTCCGCCCTCGGCGACCAGCTGATCGGGACCGGCGACCTCACCGGCCGCGACGGCCGCAAGCTGGGCACCAGCAGCTTCGTCGGCATCTCCACCGACGCCAAGCCGCGCACCGCCGAACTGCTGACCTTCGTCTACGAGCTGCCCGACGGCAAGATCACCACGGCCGGCACGGCGAAGCTCTCCGCCTCAGGGCCCGTCTTCGACGAGCGGTTCGCCATCACGGGCGGCACCGGCAGGTACAAGAACGCCTCCGGAGAGGTGCGCGTCCTGCAGGAGACAGTGGAACGGGCGAAGGTCACCTTCGAGATCCAGCGCTGACCACACCCTTACGCAACGAGTACGAACGGAGTCACCCGTGAAGATCCTCCTGATCGGCGCCACCGGCATGATCGGCTCCCGCGTCACGGCGGAAGCGCTCGGCCGCGGCCACGAGGTCACCGCCGCCACCCGCTCGGGCCGTGCGGACGCCCTGCCAGAGCACCATGCGCTGACCGTCCTCGCCCTGGACGCCACCGCGCCGGGCAAGGTCGCCCAGGCCGCCGCCGGACACGACGCCGTCATCTCCGCCGTCTCCCCGCCCCGCGACGGCTCCGACCCGACCGCCCCGCTGCTGGCGACATACAGGTCCCTGGTCGAGGGACTGCGCACAGGGGGCGTACACCGCCTGCTGGTGGTCGGAGGGGCGGGCAGCCTGAGGACCGCCTCGGGCCGGGACCGGGTCGACACCCCGGACTTCCCCGCGATGTACAAGGCCGAGGCGCTCGCCCAGCGCGAGGTGCTGCACCTGCTGCGCGCCGAGGTGCGCGACGACCTGGACTGGACGTATGTCTCCCCGGCCGATGAGATCGCCCCCGGTGAGCGCACAGGCACTTTCCGCCTCGGCGGCGACGACCTGCTGATCGCCGAGGACGGCACCAGCTTCATCAGCGCCGAGGACTACGCGGTCGCCCTCGTCGACGAGGCCGAGAAGAGCACGGCGATCCGCCGCCGTATCACCGTCGCGTACTGACGGACGTCTCACGATCGAGGGCGTCCGTTTCGGCATCGGGCCGACCGGCAGTTCCAAGGCGACGCGAGCACGGCTGCAGATCTTCCGCTTCCCGGCCTGCCCATGCGCCCGGGCGGGTGTGCTCCGGCAGTCCGTGACCGACGTGTTCCGGCACGGTGAGCGCCCCCGATGCCGCACGAGGCGTGATCGGGGGATGCATGGCGTGGAGGGCGTCCCGGGTGCGCATGGAGAACATCCGGCGTTACTTCCTGCCGCCACTGCCGCCCGAGGACCGGGAGCGGTTCACCGAGAACCTGCGGATCCTGAGCCACTCCGCACGGGACGAGCTGCCCCGCCTGCCCTGAACGGCCCCTGCGGGCTGCGGCCGTGCCACTTCACCGATGCAATGACAGCGGGATGGCAGGAGTGTGACTGCCGTCACATCTGTCAAGGAAATGCCTGACGCGTCAGTTACTGTTCTCTCAGACGAACTGCTCGCACGAGGCGGGCGCCACACCTTTACCGGGACCCTCAATGAAGCTCGTCTACGTCTTCGACGCCTACTGCGGCTGGTCGCACGGTTTCTCCGGAGCTCTGCGCGAGGTCGTCTCCCGTCATCCCACGCTGCCGGTCGAGGTGGTCTCCGGCGGTCTGTTCACCGGGCCCCGCCGGGTGCCGATCCGCGAATTCGGTTATGTCCAGGGCGCCAACGCCCAGATCGCCGAGCTGACCGGCGCCGAGTTCGGCGAAGGCTACGAGCGGCTGATCGCCGACGGGTCGTTCGTGATGGACTCCGAGGCCGCCGCGCGCGGCGTCGTCGCCCTGCGCCGGGCAGCCCCCGACCGCGCGGCGGAACTGGCCGGCGACCTCCAACGGGCCTTCTACGTCGACGGCCTCAGCCTCTCCGACCCCGCGACCTACCGGAAGGTCGCCGAGGAGGCCGGTCTGGACGCCGACACCGTCGTCGCCACCTTCGACGCGCCCGAGGCGCACAACGCGGCGACGGACGACTTCCACCGCTGTGCCGAGCTGGGTGTCACCGGCTTCCCCACGCTGCTCGCCGTCGACGGCGACCGCGTCGCCGCCCTGGCCCACGGCCGTGCCACCGCCGACGAGATCGACCGGCGACTGACCGCCCTGACCACCGCCCCCTGACCACCACCCCCACCCACTGAATTTGCACCCCTCCAGGAGGCCCCCCATGAGCACCCTCTCCTTCAAGATCTTCGACCTCGACTTCCCGGCCGGCAGCAAGAACAAGACCGCCACGCTCGTCACCGGTGAGCAGGAGGCGCTGCTGGTCGACGCCGCCTTCACCCGCGCCGACGGCCACCGCCTCGCCGCCGAGATCCTCGACTCAGGCAAGAAGCTGACCACCGTCTTCGTCAGCCACGGCGACCCCGACTTCTACTTCGGTGCCGAGGTCCTCGCCGACGCCTTCCCTGAGGCCGTCTTCGTCGCCACCCCGATCGTCATCGAGCACATCCGGCACTCCTACGAGGGCAAGCTCAAGGCGTGGGAGGCCCTCGGCCCGAACCTGCCCACCCGCCTGGTCGACCTCACCCCGCTGACCGGCGACCTCACCCTCGAAGGCCACCGCTTCGAGCTCAGGGGCGGCCCGGCCGGCCTGCCCGACCGCCACTACCTGTGGCAGGCCGAGCACCGCGCCCTCCTCGGCGGCGTCCTGCTCTTCCAGCAGGAGCACGTCTGGGTCGCCGACACCCCCACCCCCGAGGACCGCTCCGTCTGGATCGAACTGCTGGACGAGATGGCCTCCCTCCAGCCGGAGCTGGTCGTCCCCGGCCACCGCCTGCCCGGCACGGCCGCCGACGCCTCAGCCATCACCGCCACCCGCGACTACCTCGCCGCCTTCGATGAGGAGCTCGGCAAGGCGGCCGACGGCGCCACACTGACCGAGGCACTCGTCGAGCGTTACCCCGACAACGGCATGCTGATCGCCGCCCAGCTCGGGGCGAAGGTCGCCAAGGGCGAGATGAAGTGGGGCTGAGTGTCATGACCTGCGAGCACACCGACTTCGCGGCCTCCACGGCCCCCGTCGACGTGGTCCGCCGCCAGTACCTGGCCTCCGCGGCCGGCGACCTGGCCGCCCTGCGCGCCACCCTCGCCCCGGACGTGGAGTGGAAGGAGATGGCGGGCTTCCCTCTCGCCGGCACCTACCGCACCCCCGACGGGGTCACCGCCAACGTGATGGAGCAGCTGGGCAAGGACTGGGACGGCTGGACCGCCCACGACGACACCTATGTCGCCGAGGGCGAGAACGTCGTCGTCCTCGCCCGCTACACCGCGACCAACAAGGCCACCGGCAAGCCGATCGACGTGCGCGTCGCCCACCACTTCGTGGTCCGCGGCGGCCTGATCGTCCGCTTCGAGCAGTTCGTCGACACCGCCAGGGTTCGCGACGCCATGACGTAGGAGGGGCAACGCCTCACAGGCGAACTCACACAAGCCGGGAAGACGGTGAGGTCCACCGTCGGCAACGGCACGGCACCGTCTTCCGCAACACCTCCGCCGCCGATGTCAGCGGCCCGCGCGACGAAACCGTTGCCGCGACGGCGACCGGCACGGCTGAGAAGCGCGCCCGCACGTCGCCGGAACCCAGCACGCATCCCCGCGGAGTGGTCACCGCCTGACCTGATCACTGACTTGGGGCGGTCGCGGCACTGCGAAAGCTGTCATCGACAGGTGATGTCACTTGGCCAGATGTCGCGGCCGCCGCTGGTACCGGCGTCGCGCGGCGCGTGGGATCTGGTGATGGCACACGTCGCGTGTACTCGACTAGATCTCACTGACGCCCTGCTCGTGGGTTGCCCTCGGTGAGCCATCCGGCGACGCTGCCGAGGGCGTAGTGGTAGTGGGACATATCAGCCCGGGGCTCCTACCGTCGTGGCCGTCACAGGTCTCCCACACGGTCGTCGCTCCGTGCTCGCCGCTGTCCTGCCCGGCTCCTGATCCGACACGGCGAGTCTCGTCGGTGCCGCGCGAGGGATGGGGCGATGGGGACGGTTGGTGGACGCACCTGCTCGCGGTTGTTCCGGCCTTCTCGCCATAGCCGTTTGCTATGGCCGCATTCGCGAGGATCCTCTACCGGTCGCCGCGGACGGACCCTACCGTTGGACGCGCTCGGTGAAACGCTCTCGGAACAACTCCGTGTGCGCACCTTCTTCCTTCCCTGGAGTGATTCTCCGTGTCTCCCGACGCCGCAGGCATCCACCTGTGACCGTCGCCGAGTTCGACGCGACCGCCGTGCGACTGCCGATGGCCGACCGCGGCTCGGAAAGGAGGAGGCGACCATGCCATCCCTCGGATCTCGCCACGACGTCGTCGTCGGCGCCGGCCCGGCCGGGCTCACCGCGGCCACCACGCTGCGGACCGCCGGGCTCGACGTCGTCTGCGTGGAGGCACGCGACCGCGTCGGCGGCCGGCTGGCGAGCATCGGCGGTTTCGACCTGGTCGCCACCTGGTTCCGGGACGGCGAACAGCGGGTCGCCGAGCCGTCGCCAAGGTCGTCGCCGGTTACCGCACCCCGTTCTGGCGCACCGGGCGACTGGCCGGGGCGGCGATCAGCCACACCGGCCCGTTGCGAGAAACCCACGACATGTCCGGACCACACGGCGGCCGTGCCGCGCTGTTCGGATTCGCTGCCGCCGCCGCGCTCGGCCACGGGTTCGAGGCATCGGTGACCGCGCAGTTGGTGAGGCTGTTCGGCCCCGAGGCGGCCGAGCCCACGACGCTGCACGTCCAGGACCGGAGCGCCGAGCAGTGGACGTCGCCGGCCGGGGTGGGGAGCCTGACGGACTACGGTCTTCTCGGCCACCCCCGCTACCGGCAGCCGGCCTTGGCCGGCCGGCTGCACTGGGCCTCCCACCGAAACCGCGGCCGACTACGCCGGGCACATCGAAGGCGCCCTGTACGCGGGCCGGCAAGCCGCGACCGCCGTCCTCACGGCCCACGCCTGGGCCGCCGAAGCGAAGATCGGATGACCTACATGTTCGAGATCCCGGACCTGCTGCGCGAGTACGACCGAGCCCGTGCCTACACCGATCAGCTCTGGACCGACCTGAGCGCAGACGAGGTGCGGTGGCGCCCGCACGAGAACTCCAGCGCCATCGGCTGGCACCTCGGCCACCAGGCGCACGTCGCCCACTTCATGATCCGCAACCTGACCGCGGCCGAGCCCAGCCCCGACCCGGAACTCGACCCGGTCATGGATGCCGCGAACCCCGAACCCGCCCGTGGCCGACTTCCGGACCCGGCCCGGCTGGCCGCTTTCCGCACCGAGGTGGCCGACCGCGTCCACGCCCGCATCGGCGCCATCCGCGACGGCCGGGTCGGCGCGCCCCGGCAACTGACCGTCGTCGCCACGACGCTGCTCACCGCGCTGATCAACCACGAATACCAGCACGATCAGTGGATAGGCGAGGTCCGCTCCGCAGACCTGGGCCACGCGCTACCGGACCGGCCGCAGTCCGACCTGCTCACCGAACTCGACGGCTACCTCGTGATCTGCGACCTGTGACGCACAACGGCTACGCCGACACCTCCGAGGCCCGCCAGGCGCTGCACCACCGTACCCAGAGCGTCGTCATGGCCTCCCAGGTGTTCAGCGGCGCCGGGCTGGCCGCCGGAGTCACCGTCGGCGCGCTGCTGGCCCAGGACATGCTCGGCACCAGCAGCCTCTCCGGCCTGCCGTCCGCCCTGTTCACCGCGGGCTCCGCAGGTACCGCCCTCGTCGTCGGGCACCTGTCCCAGCGTCTCGGCCGCAGGGCCGGCCTGACCGCCGGGTATGCCGCGGGCGCGCTCGGTGGCGCCGGAGTCGTCGCGGCCGCAGCCCTCGACAACGTCGTCCTGCTCCTGGCGTGCCTGTTCGTCTACGGCGCCGGAACCGCCACCAACCTGCAGGCCCGGTACGCCGGCGCCGACCTCGCCGAGCCGGACCGCCGCGGGCGCGCCGTCAGCGCCGTGCTGGTCGCCACCACCGCCGGCGCCGTCATCGGCCCCAACCTCGTCGCGTCCACCGGCCGAGCCGCCCAGCACTTCCACATCCCGGCCCTGGCCGGCCCGTTCGCCCTGGCGTCCCTCGCCTACGCCATCGCCGGCACCATCCTGTTCGCGCTGTTGCGCCCCGACCCGCTCCGGGTCTCCAGCGCCCTGCGAACTCCCACGCCCGGCAACCTCGGCGCACCGGCGCGGCCGGCGCGGTCCGCCGCCGCGGGCGTGGCCGCCGGCGCCGCCACCATGATCCTCACCCAGCTCGTCATGGTCGCGGTCATGACCATGACCCCGATCCACATGAAGGCCCACGGCCATGACCTGGCCGCGACCGGCCTGGTCATCTCCGTCCACATCGCCGCCATGTACCTGCCCTCACCGATCACCGGCATCCTCGTGGACCGCGTCGGCCGTACGCCCGTCGCCGTCGGCGCCGGCATCACCCTGCTCGCCGCCGGGGTCGTTTCGGCCACCGCTCCCGACGACTCCGTCCCGCTGCTCACCGTCGCCCTGGCGCTGCTCGGCCTCGGCTGGAACCTCGGCCTCGTCTCCGGCACCGCGATGATCACCGACGCCGCACCGGTGGAGACCCGCGCCGGGATCCAGGGCACCATCGACCTGTGCATCGCCCTTGCCGGGGCCGGGGGCGGTGTCGCCAGCGGCATCATCATGACCGCAACCAGCTATGCCACTCTCTCCGTCGGCGGAGGTCTGCTCGCCCTCGCCGTGATTCCGTTCGTCGTCTCCGCCGCCCGGCGCGCCGTCCCGGGTTGAGGAGGGCTTGCCGGCGGCGTTGCGCGTCCCCGCGCGGTGTGGCGGCGAAGTACGCCTGCGACCGGTCGATGGATGAGGTCAGCCGGACCACCCGCGTAACCGCCCCGGCCCTCGACTTTCGTCGACGTCGCGGCGGGGCCGGGCCAGCCGCCCGGTGCGCACCGGCACCAGAACAGCGCGGCCGACCCGAGCCGAGGGGCCCTGGGCGCGACGGTCGCCCAGAGGTGGTCGGCGGCGATGGCGAACCCGTCCGGCCGCTCGCCATAGGTGCCGAGGGCCCGACGGACGTCGAGCAGCACGCCCCCGTCCGGCGATGGACGCCGCCGCGGTTTCGATGCCGGTGACCCGGTCACCCTCGCTCGTGACCGACTCGTCGGCCCGCCGGTGCGGGCCGGCGAGCGGGCGACCGTCCAGGCGGCGAGCAGAGCGGCGTACGGCACCACGGCGGCGGCGAGCCGTCCGAGTCTTCCTGGCCACGTAGCGCGGGACTCCGGCCGACGCCCTTCTCCGCCGCGGCCACCCGCATGCCGGTCAGCCGTTCGTCGAGCATCGAAGCCCGACCCGGTGCGGTGCCGGTCAGTTGCGTCCGGCCATGACGCCGCCGTCGACGTTCCAAACGGCGCCGGTGATCCAGTCGGTCTGGTCCGAGAGCAGGAAGGCCACCGTGGCGGCGACGTCGCCCGGCGTTCCGGTACGGCCGAGGGGGTGGAAGGTGTCGAACCCGTCGAGTACGGAGGCCACTTCTTCCCTGGGAATGAACTCCTCGTAGATGGGGGTACGCACGACGGCGGGGGCGACCGCGTTGACCCGGATGCCGTGCGGGGCGAGTTCCATGGCCAGGTGCTGGGTGAGCGAGTGCAGGCCGGCCTTGGCCATGGAATACGCCGACGACGGCGTCGCGGCGATGGCCTGATGCGCCCACATCGAGCCGATGGTGACGATGGAGCCCTTGCCCCCGCGGGCGATGATGTTGCCCGCGATGGTCTGGGTGAGAAAGAAGAAGGCCCGGTTGAGAGCCTGGTAACGGTCGTAGTCGGCGTATGTGTGGTCGACGAACGGCTTTGGGGCGAAGACGCCGGCCGCGTTGACCAGCAGGGCGGCGTCGGAGTGCTCCTTGGTCAGGTCGGCACGCAGGCGTTCCACGGCATGGGTGTCGGTGAGGTCGGTGGTCAGCACCGTGGCATCGCCCGAGCCCGCCAGCGCGGCGGTGGCCGCCGCGGCGTTGGCAGGGGACCGGCCGGTGACGACGACGCTGCCGCCGGCGTCCAGGACGCGACGGGCGATGGCCAGGCCCATACCGCTGGTGCCGCCGATGATGACGGCTTTTCTGCCGGTGAGATCGAGGGTGGGTTTCATGCGCCCACCGTAGATTTCACGGAATGCAGTCCGGTAGAGGATCTTTTGTGATGCGGCTATAACCTGAGCTAATCGCTCGCCGAGGTGTCGGACCCCAACGGCACGGCGGCTTCGGCGAGGGACTCCACGAACTCCTCCAGGTCGGCGGCCAGCGGATTCGAGCGGCTCCAGACGGCCTCGTAGGAGATCTCGACCGGGGCGCCGGCCCGTACCAGGGGGCGGCAGCTGGCATGCCGCCGGGTGATCTTGGAGCGGGGCAGGAGGGCGGCGCCCACTCCGATGCCGGCCCACTCGTCCAGCACGCGGTAGCTGGCCGCCTCGCCGGGATAGGTGCGCAGCGCCAGGTCGTGGCCCCGGAACAGCTGGGTCGTGAACGTGGTCAGTCCACATGTGTCGGGGACGAGGATGTAGTCCGCGCCGGCGGCGGCGTCCAGCTCCAGTGGGCCCTCGGCGCCGGGGGCCCCGGCCGGGTCGACGACGACCACGGGCTCGCTGAGGATGATCCGGTGCCGGTAGGCCGGCATGGCCTCCACCGCGGGCACCAGCAGCACATCCAGCTCGCCGGACCGCAGGTCTGCCCGCAGCAGGCCCAGATCGGCTTCCCGCAGCACCAGCTCGCGTGGCCGGGGCAGGCCACGCGCGGCGTCGAACGCGCAGGCCACCAGGTCGGCGCCGATCAGGGGCGAGACGCCCACGCGGATGCCGCCGGTGGCCGGGCGGGTCAGCCGGCGCGCCTCGGCCACGATCGAGTCCAGCGCCCCGAGAGCATGGTCGATCATGGGCAGGACGACGGCGCCGTGGGCCGTGGGCTGTACACCACGCGGCGAACGGTCGAAGAGTCTGACGCCGAGCTCCTCCTCCAGCCGCGCCACCCCGTTTGACAGCGCGGGCTGGGTGACGCCGTAGTCGCGCGCTGCGGCGCTGAACGACTTCGTGCGGGACACCGCCTGCGCATAGCGCAACCCCTCGACGTTCATCCCCAGCTCCCATCCATAAGCAGAGGATATATCTCAATCCGTTGGGGCCGTCGACCGCGCAACGGTTTGCCGCCCCGCGGCGGACGCTATTCCGGACGGGCATCGAACCGGGGATATTCGTCGGTGTCTGCGTCGGCAACGGTGACGGGCACGAGGTCGGTGAAGGTGCCTCCGCTGACGGCGCACAGTGGGAGGTCCCTACATCCCAAGCCCGGATACCTGGCGCGGCCGTACGCCGGCTCCGTGTGCCGCGAGGGCTGGGCCCGGCCGTCGGGCTCAGCCCCGCAGCGCTCACTCTTCCCGTGCCCCCGACCGCCGGGTGACCGCTCGCAGCAGGGGGCGGCTCAGCCCGCCGGCCGCCAGAATTCCGGCGACCCCGGCGGCACAGCACGCCGCGAGCACGATCACGCCGCGTGCGTCGAACGCCGGGGCGCCGCCGGCCAGCATCGCCGATCCCCCGCACAGGAGCCCTGCCGCGACGGCCCCGCCCGCCAGCACCGTCACCGGGATCAGCGTCTCCCGGCTGCGGGCGGCGTCCAGGACCCGCAGCGGGGTCCCCGCCAGGTGCAGCAGGCCGTAGGTGCGGCGGCGGTCCAGGACGGCGGCGGCCGCAGTGATCCCGGCCGAGGTGATGGCGACCGTGAACGTCACCACGAGCACCACCCGGGTGATGGTGGTGAAGTCCCGGGTGAACCGTGCCTCGGACCAGTTCACCTCGGGCCCGGTGATCGGGTACTGGTCGGGGGTCAGGCCCGTCAGCGCAGTACGGGCGCGGTCCAGGTCGGCCGGGCCGCCGGAGACGGTGGCGGTGACCTGGCGGCTGTCGGAGGGGCCCTGGGCCACGAAGCCGTCGTCCACGCCGACCACGGCGGTCACCCCGGCGGTGTGCAGGCGTTGTTCGGCCAGCGTCCGCACCTGAGTCACCTTGCTGCCCGGGACGGCGAGGGCGAGCTGGTCGGGCCGTCCTCCCCACGGGGGAGCGGCGTCCAGGGTGAGCAGGGCGAAGAACCCGGCGACGAAACCGGCCAGGGTGAGCCCGGAGACGATCCGCCAGGCGGCCTTCGGATCGTCCAGCAGCCGGCGCCCGGCCAGCAGCGTCGCGGGCCGCTTGGCCAGGGCGGTGACGATCCTGCCGAGCAGCCGGACCACCCAGGGCCCGATCACGGCCAGCGCCAGGAAGAGCGCGGCGAACGCGTACAGCGCCATGGAGTCGTCGCTGCCGTACTTCTTGGTGATCCAGCCGTACACGGCGACGACGACCACGAAGGCGACCGCCCGCGCGGCGCTCGCTCCCCGGCTGCGCGACCGGCGTGCCACGCCCAGCGGGCCGACGACCACCTGACGGAGCCCGGCGAGCGCGCTGACCACGACCAGTGCGACCACCCCGGCCGTCACCGCCAGCAGTGGCGGCGCGCCGATCCACAGGTCGGCCGGGTACCAGGCGCCGCCGGCGAGCGGCAGACTCGCTGCCACCGGCAGCAGCACCGCGTACCCGACGGCACCGAGCAGTGCCCCGGCCGTCGCGGTCAGCACCGCTTCGGCGGCCGTCAGGCCGGCGATGCGGCCCGGTGTGGCGCCGATCAACCGCAGTGCGGCGAGCCGCTGGTCGCGGCGGGAGACCGACAGCCGGGCGGCGGATGCCCCCAGCACCAGCAGCGGAACGATGACGAGGACGGTGGCGACCCGGGCCAGGGACTCGTACATCCTGCTCATGCCGTCCGTGAGGGGCGCGCCGGTGAAGGATGCGACGCGGGTGGGGGAGGCGATGTCGCCGACCCGGCGGGGATCGGGCTCGCGCGGGGTGGTGACCGCCGGGTCGGTGGAGCGGTGTCCGATCACCGCGACGAGTTCGCCGGGATGCGTCAGCGCCGCGCGGCCCAGTGTTCCGGTGGGTGTGCCGGGGACGGGGTGGCGGTCGGCGGGCAGCCGGTCGAGCAGGGCGCCGAGCGCCGGGGAGACCCACAGCTCGCCGGGGGCGGGGAAGCGGTCGAGGCCGGGCGGGGCGGGAGCGGTGCGGCCGGGCAGCCGGGCGACGTCCACGACGGTGACGGGCACCCCCCGGGTGAACGTCGTGCCGACCGCCTCGACGGCCACCGGACGGGAGGACTCCACCGGGTTTCGCCAGTCGGTGCGGTCCGAGCGGTGCTGGAAGCCCAGGTTCATCGCGACGCACAGCAGCAGCAGTGTGGTGGACACGGCCGCCGCCGCGACGGCGAGCCCGGTGGCGAGCAGACCGGTGCGGCCACCGGCCCGGGTGAGCCGCCAGGTCAGCGCCCAGGTGGTGCGGTCCAGTGCCCTCATCGCCGGTACCCCGCCTTCGCCCCGGCGCCGGTCTCCGTCGCGGCCTGGGTTCCGGTCAGCCGGCCGTCGCGGACCTGCACCCTGCGGTCGCACCAGCCGGCCACGTTCGCGTCGTGGGTGACGACGACCAGTGCGGCGCCCTGGCTGCGGCTGACGTCCACCAGCAGGCGGATCACCTCCAGGCCGGTGGCCTGGTCCAGCGCGCCGGTCGGCTCGTCCGCGAAGATCACTTTCGGGCGGCCGACCAGGGCCCGGGCGATGGCCACCCGCTGGGCCTGACCTCCGGACAGCTGCCCGGGACGCCGGCTCTCCAGGCCCTGCAGGCCGAGCGGCCCGAACCACTGCCGGGCCTGCTCGACGGCAGCGCGGCGCACCGTGCCGCCGAGCATCAGCGGCAAGGCCACGTTCTCGTCGGCGGGCAGTTCCGGCAGCAGCTGGCCGGACTGGAAGACGAAGCCGAACGCGGTGCGGCGCAACTCGCTGCGGGCCGGTTCACGGAGCTGGTCGACCCTCTTGCCGTCCAGCAGGACTTCACCGGAGTCGGGCCGTTCGATCCCGGCCAGGCAGTGCAGCAGGGTGGATTTGCCGGAGCCGGACGGACCCGTGACGGCCAGTGACTCGCCGGCCGTCACGTCGATGTCGACCCCGGCCAGGGCCCGGGTCATGCCGTAGGACTTGAACAGGCCGGTGCCGGTCAGGACGGCGGAGGGGGTGTTCATCGGGCGGTCTCCCCGGAGAGGGCAGTGATCATCAGGTGCATGCCGTCCACCATCGGGGCGCGCGGCGACCGGCTGTCTCGGCCGGACGGCCGGTTGTGGCGGCCGGACATCGGCCATTCGGCCGAGTCCGATTGGAATCGCCGCTTCCGTATCCTGCCGGGCGTGAACTCCGAAACTCCGCTGCTCCGCCGGGCGCTGACCGCCGCCGGCTGGATCATCCTCGGCCTGCTGGGGCTGCTCGACGTCTTCGCCAACGGGACGCCCGACTACCGCTGGACGAGCTTGCTGCCGATGGTGTCCGGCCCGCTCGCCTGCATGGCGCTGCTGTGGCCGGCTCGTCGGCCGAGCCTGCCGGTACGTGCCGTGCTCGCCGTCGGCGGTTCGCTGGTCCTCACGGCCGTGATCGCCGCTTTGGCAGGCCGGAACAGTGCCGGTACCTGGGGAGCGCTGGAGAGCGTCGCTCTGCTGGTGCTGCTGTCCCGCGCGATGTGGGCGGTGCCGGGCCCGAGGACCGCGGCGGCCGTTTCGGCCGCACTGAGCGTGGCGGCCATAGTGATCCCGTTGCGCTTGCTGCCGACGGACATCCAGAACGACAGCCAGAACGCCCTTGACGGGTCCCTGCTGATGGCGCTCGGCGCCGGCCTGGCTCTCGCCTGGGGCCTGCGGACACGGCTGCTGGAGGAGCGGCGGGCCCGCGACATCGCCGCCGTGCGCCAGCGTCAGCGCCTGGAACTCGCCCACGACCTGCACGACTTCGTCGCCCACCACGTCACCGGCATCATCGTCCAGGCCAATGCCGCGCTGGCCCTCCAGCACACCGCACCGGAACAGGTCCAACCGCTGCTGGAGAACATCACCCGCTCCGGATCGGAGGCGCTGGACTCGATGCGCCGTCTGGTGCGGGTCCTGCGCGAGGACGACCACGCGGGCGTGCGACCCGGCGAGGTGTGGGCGGAACTCGCCCGCCTGGTCTCCGCGTTCTCCGGAGACGAAGAGGACGCCCGGTTGCACGTGGCGGCGGCGGCCCGCGAGGTGCGGCTCGCCCCCGAGGTGGAGACGTCCGTGCACCGCGTGGTGCAGGAGGCGTTGACCAACGTACGCCGGCACGCGCCCGGCGCCGTGGTCGCCGTACGGGTCGATGTGGACGGGCACCGGCTGCGGGTCGAGGCGTACAACACGGCACCGGCCGCGCGCCACGCCGCCCCGGTCGGCGGGCGCGGCGGCTTCGGCCTGGTGGGCCTGCGGGAACGCGTCGAGGCGGTGGAGGGCACGCTGACCGCCGCTCCCACCGACGACGGCGGCTGGCGGGTGACCGCCGCCTTCCCGGTGCTGGCCGCTGTGGCAGGATCACCGGCGTGAACGATGCCGCGATCCGCGTGCTGATCGCGGATGACCAGGAGCTCGTCCGCATGGGCTTCCGGCTGATCCTCGGCGCCCAGCCCGGCATCGAGGTGGTCGGTGAGGCCGCCGACGGCGCCGCCTGCGTGGAGCTCGCCCGCCGGCTGCGGCCGGACGTGTGCCTGGTCGACATCAGGATGCCCAGACTGGACGGCCTGGACGTCACCCGGGCACTGGCGGGCCCCGGGATCCACACCCCGATGAGGGTCGTCGTGATCACCACGTTCGACCAGGACGACTACGTGCACACCGCGCTGCGCAACGGGGCCTGCGGCTTCCTGCTCAAGGACGCCCCGCCCAGCCTGCTGATCGAGGCGGTGCGGGCCGCCGCCCGCGGCGACGCGCTGGTCTCCCCCGCCGTCACCGTCCGGCTGCTGAAGGAACTGCGCTCCACGCGGCCCGAGCCGGATGCCGCCTGCCCGCTGACCGAACGGGAACTGGACGTGGCCCGGCTCGTCGCGGTGGGCCGGACCAACCAGGAGATCTGCGACCGGCTGGTGGTGTCGCTGTCCACCGTCAAGACGCACCTGGCCAACATCCAGCAGAAGATCGACGCCCGTAACCGGGTCGAGATCGCCGCCTGGGCATGGGAGCGCGGCATGGTCCGGGAGCGATAGGGGCGGCCGCACAGCCGCCACGCCGGAGCTGTTCACGGTGGCGCCGGCCACCTTGTCGAGCCTTCGGTACAGCTCGGGTGAACAACAGGTCATCATGTCCTGGCAAGCCCCAGGTCATGGCCGGGCCACCCGCCGTACGGCGGGCAGGTTCCGCCGTACGGCGGACCCCCGGCCGGCCGCCGGTGCGCGAATGATGGCCGCACGATCCGCCGCGCGCCCCCGGGCGACCAGTGTGAGGAGCACCCATGACCCAGGTACCGCCCCCGTTCGACCCCGAGCTCGCCGCCGCCCTGGAGCTCATCAAGGACGTCATCTCTCCCGGTATCACGCCGGACGAGATCGATGCGGTCCGCCAGGGTCCGGGGATCGAGATGCTGGCCGGGCTGGATCTGACCATGGACGGCTTCTTCGAGATCGAGGACCGGGCGGTGCCCGGCCCTGAGGGCGCGCCCGAGATATCGCTGCTGATCTGCCGTCCCACCGCCCCGGCGGAGGACGGCCCGCGGCCTGTGATCTACCACGTCCACGGCGGCGGCCTGATCCTCGGCAACAACCGGTTCGGGGCGGACGCCGCGCTGGCCTGGGCGAAGGAACTGGACGCGGTCGTGGTCTCGGTGGAGTACCGGCTGGCGCCGGAGAACCCGTACCCGGCGCAGATCGAGGACGTGTACGCCGGTCTGGAGTGGACCGCGAAGCACGCGGCGGAACTGGACGCCGACCCGGGGCGGATCGTCCTCGCCGGTGCCAGCGCGGGCGGCGGTCTGTGCGCGGCGCTGGCCCTGCTCGCCCGGGACCGCAAGGGCCCGCAGCCGATCGGCCAGCTCCTGATGTGCCCGATGCTGGACGACCGCAACGACACCCCCTCCTCCCACCAGATGGCGGGCCTCGGCGTCTGGGACCGTACGGCCAACGAGACCGGCTGGACCGCGCTGCTCGGCGAGCTCAGGGGCGGCCCCGACGTCCCCGCGTACGCGGCACCGGCCCGCGCGGAGGACCTGACGGGCCTGCCCCCGGCCTTCCTGGACGTCGGCTCCGCGGAGACCTTCCGGGACGAGGTCGTCACCTACGCCACCCGCATCTGGCAGGCGGGCGGAGTGGCCGAACTCCACGTCTGGCCCGGCGGCTTCCACGGCTTCGACGGTTTCGCTCCGCAGGCGGCGCTGTCGCAGGTGGCGCGGGCGGCGCAGGCGGGGTGGCTGCGGAGGTTGTTGGGGCGGTGAGGCGCGGGCGGAAAGACCGGGCGCGGGGCATCCCGCCCTCCCGGGCAGCGTAGCCTTTGAGGCACCGGACGATTTCGCGTCGGGCCTTGCCCTCCCGGGTGTTGTCTCTCAAAGTGATCAGGAGAGTGACAGCGCTGTCCGGGCCGAGGCCCATCGGTGTGGGCAGTTGCGGGGCGTGGCGTTCGACGAGCCGGGGCTGTCCGATCGCTTTCGGGGAGCTTCGTCCGGATCCCGTTGCCAACTGCTGCCGCAAGGCGAGAGGACGGCCATTGTCCTCGTCCGCTCGTGACCGGCATTGACGGAGACCCGCGTCCCCGCCGCACGAGCGAGTGGGCGGAATCAAGGCGGCGCCTGACGTCGGTGTCCGCCGAGCCTGCTGAAGAGGTCCTGTCGATCCGGCGGGCGCGCGTCGACGAAGGCAACGCTCGAGGTTGATGGCCAATTGGCGACGGCGGGCCGCATGGCCGGTCCCGGCCCGTGCTCCCAGGGCGCGATGTGCGCCATCCTCAGCCGGCCATGACCCGTACCCGGTCCCGTTCCGGGACGAGGCGCGAGGTGAGGCGTACGCAGCGGACCCTGCCGATGACCTCGACGAGGGCCTGAGTGGCCGCGACAACGGCAGGGACGGCCAGGTCGCCGGAAGCGCAGGGGTCTCCCACCACATCGCCTGCCCCGCCGGAACCACACGTGACGACCTGATCCGCGTCGCGGGCGGCCGATGGGCTATCAAGGAGTGCTCTCGGACCGCGAATCAGGAGAGCCGATCGCACGGACACGAGGACTGGATGGCGGATGACGCTGAGGTCGGATGGCTTCTGAACTCCCCAGGCGTGGTCGGTTCACGAACTGCCAGGCCGCGACCTTTCCATTGGCCGTGGGGGTGAGGAACAGAAATTCCTTCGGGTCCTTGACGCCAGTCACCGAGCGCGGTGTCTTGCCTTGTGAGGCGCCGACTCTCCGATTGTCGAAGGTGATCACGTGGTGCCGTGCGGCGATGCCGTCGACGACCCGCGGGTTTTAGTTGTCCAGGACCGCGGCCAGATGGTTGAGGAAGATCACCGGGGTGCCGGTGTCCGGCCCCAGTTCCCCGGGGTGGGGGACGGCATCCGACGGCGAGATCCGGGCCTTCCCCGCGTTCCGGCACGGTGAGCGCCCCCGGTGCCGCACGAGGCATGATCGGTGGATGCATGGTGTGGAGGACCAGTCGGGTGGGGGGAACGTGGACGGGCAGGCGGACATCTCGTCGTCGAAGGAGGCCGCGGACAATGCGCTGGTGCTGGCGTTCGGGCGGCTGCAGGGGGCGGCGAACCGGCTGGAGTACATCCTCGGGCGGTCGCTGGAGCAGGAGTGCGGCATCAGCCATCTGATGTTCGAGGTGCTGCTCATCCTCGGGCGGGCGGGCGATCCCGGGCTGTCGATGCGGGCCATCGCCCAGGAGCAGGTGCTGACCACGGGCGGGGCGACGCGTCTGGTGGACCGGATGGAGGCGGCCGGACTGGTGGAACGCGCCGAGGACCCCGGTGACAGGCGCGGGCGGCTGGTACGGCTGACCCGGCTGGGAGAGGAGACCACCGTGCGGGCGTCCCGGGTGCACATGGAGAACATCCGGCGCTACTTCCTGGCGCCGCTGCCGCCCGAGGACCGGGAGCGGTTCACCGAGAACCTGCGGATCCTGAGCCACTCCGCACGGGACGAGCTGCCCCGCCTGCCCTGAACGGCCCCTGCGGCCTGCGGCCTGCGGCCGTGCCACTTCACCGATTCCTCAACACCTCCACCTCCGGTGTCAGCGGCCCGCGCGACGAATCCGTCGCGGGGACGGCGACCGGCACGGCGGAGGAAACGCGCCCGCACGTCCGGAGCAGCGCGCGATCCTCGGAGGCGTGCTGCTGCTGGCGCCACGTCGCCGGACGGGACGGCCGCCCGCACCCCGGACAGGGGCCCTGCCCGGGGTGCGCCGCGTGTCGCCAACGCGGCGCTGGGAGCCGCGGCGGGGACGGCCATCCCGGCCGCGGACCGGTGGGATCGCGTGGAGCAGTGGGAGCAGTGGGAGCAGCCGGGTGGTGTCGTTGCGTTGCCACCGGTCAGCGTGTCCACTGATCTCGTGGTGCCGCCCCGCGTGCCCGTCCTCGGTGAGCGCGGCGACCGCCACCTCGGCGATGTCCGCAGCGTCGGCGAACGCCTCCTCGCCGTCCCCGGCCGGCAGCCGTAGGTCGTCGACGAGGCCCTCCGCCACCTAGCGCAGCAGCACGGTTCGTACTCGGCTCCCCAGCCGGCAGGTGACACGTGGCACAGCACACGCGTCTCCGTGGATTGCGCCCGCGGTGGACCAGGGAAGCCATAGGGCGTGATCACAGAGAAGGGAGCCTGAGGCCCCGTGACGCTCGAACCGCCCTCCATACCCCGAGCGGCAGGATCGTTTCCGCTTATCGGTCACGCGATACCACTGATGCGCGACAACCTCGGTTTCATCGCATCGCTGCGCCGGGACTACGGCCCCTTGGTCGAGATCACTTTGCAGCCCGGCACCCGAACCATCGTCGTTCAGGACCCCGACCTCATCCGCAGAATGCTCGTCGACCTCGCCCCCACCCTCGACAAAGGCCGCTTCTTCGAGAAGATGGGCCACATCCTGGGCAGCAGCGTGGTCACCGCGGCCGGACAGGACCACGTCCGCAGACGGCGCCAGTTGCAGCCGGCGTTCGCCCGGCCGGAGATCGCCCGGTACGTCGACATCATGCGCGCCGAAGTCACCGCCACAACCGGTGCCTGGCAGCCCGGCCAGAGCCTCGACGTCCGCGAGGCCATGGTCAAACTGTCGCTCGACATGCTCGCCAAGACAGTGTTCTCCGGCAGCCTCGATGAGGAGACCTTCCGCCGGCTGCGCCACGACCTCTCCGTGGTGATGACCGGCGTCGGCGCGCGCATCATGCTGCCCGACTGGGCCGAGCGGCTGCCGCTGCCCTTCAACCGGCGCTTCAACGAGTCCCGGGACGCCGTACGGGCCACCATCCACCAGGCCGTCGATGACCTGCAAGCCTCCGAACACGACACGGGCGACATGCTCTCTCTGCTGCTGCGCGCCACCGACCCCGACAGCGGCGAGCCACTGACGACGGACCAGATCTGCAGCGAAATCCTCACGCTGGCCGTCGCGGGTACGGAGACCACCGCGAGTGTCCTGTCCTGGATCCTGTACGAGCTGGCCCGGCACCCCGACATCGAGGCCCGGGTTCTGGCCGAGCTGCGTGAGGTCCTCGGGGGACGTCCCATCACCTTCGCCGATGTCACACGGCTTCCGTACCTGGGGCGGGTGGTGACCGAGGCGACGAGGCTGCATCACACCGGGTGGCTCGTCACCCGCAGGACGACCGCCGAGACCCGCCTCGGGGAGTGGACCCTGCCCGCCGGTACCGAGCTGGCCTACTGCCAGCACGCGTTGCACCGGGATCCCGCTCTCTACCCCGACCCTCTCGCGTTCGACCCCGATCGCTGGCTGGACGACGCTCAGCCGCCGCCCGCGGGAGCGTTCCTTCCGTTCGGCGCGGGCAAGCACAAGTGCATCGGTGACCACTTCGCGCTCACGGAGCTGATCACCGCGGTCGCGACGATCGTCCGCGCGGTCCGGCTCGACCTCGCCGCCGGCCGGACCGTCCGTCCGGTGGCCCGGGCCACCGTCCGGCCGAGAACCCTGGTCATGACCGTGCAGCCGCGGGAGAAAGCCGTGCGCCCCGCGGCCGCCTGACCCGCTGCCGGCAGGCGGGATTCCCTCTCTCGGCTGAGAAGTCCGGGGTGGGCTCCGGGACGGCAGCGGGCCGCCACCCGTCTTGGGCCC
>NZ_JBHVCP010000066.1:0-38612 GCF_042803315.1 Streptomyces sp. NPDC057424 | reverse complement strand
GGCTGCGGGCGTTCCAGGGCGACACCTGGGCCCACACCGGCGCGCCCCCGGCCAGGTGCCGTGCCGCCGCCACGAGCCGCCGCCCGAGCCCCCGGTGCCGCGCCTCCTCGCCGACCTCGACCGAGACCTCCCACCGCCCGGCCACCCCGCGGCCCAGGACGAGCACCCCGCCCCGCGTCGTCCACACCCGGACGTCGTCGCGCCGCCGCCGTGCCGAGACCACTCGTGGATGGTCCGCGCTGTCGGTCTCCGTCAGCGCCAGCCGCGGCTCCCCGGGCAGCGCGGTCCCGGTCAGCAGCACGTCGACCGTGTCCGACGTACGTCCCGTCCCGTCCATGAGGGCCGTGAGGAAGCGGGCGTTCATCGGGGCCGCGAGCGCGTCGCAGCCGGTACCGGCCAACGCCTGGCGCACCCAGTCGGGGTCCTCGTCGGTGAAGACGACCGAGTGGGCCGTGAAGGCGATGACCCCCGCGTCCCGGGGCGACGGCTGCGGCAGGATCGTCGTGCCGCCGTCCGCCGGCGGGAAGACGCCCCGCGCCGCCGCGTCGAGAAGGTCCCCCAGAGTGTCCGCCACCGACACGCTCCTTGAGTCTCCACCCGCTGGAAGGTCCAGACTCGCAGACATGATCGACGACGGCACCGGACTGCTCACCATCGGCGAACTGGCCCGGGCCACCGGACTGACCGTGCGCACCATCCGCTACTGGTCCGACGAGGGCGCCCTGCCCCCGGTGGCGCGGTCCGCTGGCGGTTACCGGCTGTACGACGCGGCGTCCGTGGCCCGGCTGGAACTGATCCGCACGCTGCGTGAACTGGGCCTCGGCCTGTCGGACATCCGCCGGGTCCTGGCGGGTGAGACGACCGTCGCCCAGGTCGCGGCCGCGCACGTGGTCGCGCTGGACACACAGATCCGGTCGCTCAAGGTGACCCGCGCGGTGCTGTCGACCGTCGCGAAGCGGGATTCCGGCGCGGAGGAGATGACGCTCATGAACAGACTGGCACGGCTGTCGGCGGCCGAGCGGCGAAGGATCGTGGAGGAGTTCGTGGACGAGGTGTTCCGCGGGCTGGACACGGCGGACCCGGTGATCCGCGAACGCATGCGGAACACCGCCGCCGACCTGCCCGAGGAGCCGACACCCGAGCAGGTGGACGCCTGGCTGGAGCTGGCCGAGATGCTCCAGGACCGGGGCTTCCGGGCCGAGATGCGCAAGGTGGCCGAGTTCAACGCGGCCGACCGCGGCCATGACACACCCGCGGGGGCGTCCCTGTGGTTCTCCCGGCGGCTCGTGCAACTCGGAGCCGATGCCCGCGACCGCGGGATCGCCCCCGACTCACCGGAGGCGGCCGAGGTGCTGCGCGAGCTGCTGGGCGACGCCGACCCCGCCGCCGTACTGACCCGGCTGCGGTCGCACGCCACCGACCGGGTCGCCCGCTACCGCGAGTTGCTCGCCGTCGTGAAGGGCACCGGGCCCGAGGCCGCGTACCGCGAGGAGTTCGCCTGGGTGGTCGCCGCACTGGACGCGCGCACGGCCCGTTAATCTGACCTGCGTCAAACCTGCGTCACTAGGACGTACAGCACGAGATGAGGGGCGGATCGGTGGCGGACATCGAGGAAGCACGCAAGCAGTTCGAGCGGATCGATACGGACGGTGACGGATTCATCACCGCTGCCGAGTTCAAGACCGCCCTGGCCCGGTCGGGCGACTGGAACGTCACCGAGTCGGTCGCCGAGGTCGTCATCAAGACCCGCGACCTCGACGGCGACAAGCAGCTGAGCTTCGACGAGTTCTGGGCCTACCTGAACAAGTAGGCGCCGGTTCGTCGAGCCGAGGGGCCCGGTCCGCGATCGCCGCACCGGGCCCCTGCCGTGCCCGGCGCATCGTGTACGAGGCCCTCTTCCCGGACTCGGCACAGCCCGCCCGCCCCGGAGGCCGGCCCAGCGGCACCTTCGCCCAGGACATCCTGGACCGCCCGCTCCCCGCCGGCGACGAGGCGGCCAAGCGCAAGGTACGGGACCTGATCGACGCGCTCGGCTTCGACACCGTCGAGGCGGTCACGAATGACCTGGCGGAAGCCTCCCCCGAGCGCACTGCGGACTTCCGGGGCCACGGGGTGTCCGCCGGGCGGGTCAGGCCTCCTCCGCCCACCTCCGTAGCGCCGCCCTGCTCTCGAAGTCGGCCACGTTCTTGTCGAGGGGGTCGTCGGTGTACTGGTGGAAGCGCCACTTCGCCTTGATGCGGGGCTTGCCCGCCGGGACGTAGTCGGCGATCCACAGGCCGTCGCCCGCATAGGACGTCGTGTCGACGGTGAGCCAGAAGTTGCGGTTGGCGTAGAGAACGACCCGGTTGTCCGGCCGGAGGTCCTTCACCTTGCGGAGGAACAGATCCTTCTCGGCGTTGCTCGCGTGCGTTCCGCTGCTGGTCGTCTCCCAGTCGACGGCGAGAATGTCGCCCGCCCGGTCGGGGGCCTTGCTCACGAAGTACTCGGCCTGGGCGGTGAGGTTGCCGGGCCACAGGAAGTGGTAGAAGCCGACGACCAGCCCGGCGTCCCGGGCCCGCTTGGTCTGGGCGGCGAGTTTGGGATTGACGTAGGAGCGCCCCTCCGTCGCCTTGACGAAGACGAAGGAGAGGCCGTCGGTGCCGTAGGAGGAGGACTGGTACGCGCTCACATCGATGCCGCGCAGCATGGGAGGCTCCCTGAAGTGCTGGTGGGGGGAGGGGAGTCGGCGACCACTACCATGGCACGGCCTGCGGTGGACCGATGTGGAATCGTCGACTTTGGTGCCCGCTGGGCGGATATCTTCCGCCGTGGAGGTGACACGGTCCGCGAGTTCCGCAACGGCAGACAGGAGCCCGGCCGGTGGGCGGGCCGGGTCCAGGACGTGGGCGGTGGCGGTGATGCCGGCGCACGCCGCGACGACAGTGGCACTCTCCGGCCGCCTCGCCACTGCGCCCCACCCCCTGGTGCCCGAAGGGCCCGGCTCAAGAGGGAGCGAGGACAGCCTTCAGGCCGTCGGCCGGGAGAAGGTCAGCACTCGATGATGTTGACGGCCAGCCCGCCCCGCGCCGTCTCCTTGTACTTCACCGACATGTCCGCGCCGGTGTCCTTCATCGTCTTGATGACCTTGTCCAGGGACACCTTGTGGGAGCCGTCGCCGCGCAGCGCCATGCGGGCGGCCGTGACGGCCTTGACCGCGGCCATGCCGTTGCGTTCGATGCAGGGGATCTGGACCAGGCCGCCGACCGGGTCGCAGGTGAGGCCGAGGTTGTGCTCCATGCCGATCTCGGCGGCGTTCTCGACCTGTTCGGGGGAGCCGCCGAGAACCTCGGCCAGGGCGCCCGCGGCCATGGAGCAGGCGGAGCCGACCTCGCCCTGGCAGCCGACCTCGGCGCCGGAGATGGAGGCGTTCTCCTTGAAGAGCATGCCGATCGCGCCCGCGGCGAGCAGGAAGCGGACCACGCCCTCCTCTTTTTCTCCTTCGGATGCAGAGCCCGCCGCGAAGTTGACGTAGTAGTGCAGGACCGCCGGGATGATGCCGGCGGCGCCGTTGGTGGGGGCGGTGACGACCCGGCCGCCCGCGGCGTTCTCCTCGTTGACCGCCATGGCGTAGAGGGTGATCCACTCCATGGCGAGGGCCAGCGGGTCGCCCTCGGAGCGCAGCTTGCGCGCGGTGTTCGCGGCCCGGCGGCGCACCTTGAGCCCGCCCGGCAGGATGCCCTCCTGGGACAGACCGCGCGCCACGCAGTCCCTCATCACCTGCCAGATCTCCAGCAGGCCCGCGCGGATCTCCTCCTCGGTGCGCCAGGCCCGCTCGTTCTCCAGCATCAGCGCGGAGATCGACAGGCCCGTCTCCTCGGTCAGGCGCAGCAGCTCGTCCCCCGTGCGGAAGGGGTACTTCAGCACGGTGTCGTCGAGCTTGATGCGGTCCGCCCCGACCGCTTCCTCGTCGACGACGAAGCCGCCGCCGACCGAGTAGTACGTCTTCGACAGCAGCTCCGTACCCGAGGCGTCGTACGCCCACAGCGTCATGCCGTTCGCGTGGTACGGCAGGGCCTTGCGGCGGTGCAGGACCATGTCGTCGTCGAAGGAGAACGCGATCTCGTGCTCGCCGAGCAGGTTCAGCCGGCCGCCGGTCCTGATCGCCTCCACCCGCTCGTCGGCGCTCTCCACGTCGACCGTGCGCGGCGAGTCGCCCTCCAGGCCGAGCAGCACCGCCTTGGGCGTGCCGTGGCCGTGCCCGGTCGCGCCGAGCGAGCCGTACAGTTCCGCGCGGACCTGCGCGGTCGGGGCCAGCAACTCCTCGTTGCGCAGCCGCCGGGCGAACATCCGGGCCGCGCGCATGGGGCCGACGGTGTGGGAGCTGGACGGGCCGATGCCGATCGAGAACAGGTCGAAGACCGAGATGGCCACGGGGGAACTCCTGACTACGGGGGTGGTGCAGAGGGGGTGGGCGCCGCGCCCGCGTGTGGCGGGCGCGGCACCCGAAAGGTTTCTTCGTTACTGGTTCGGACCCTGGTACAGCGGGTGCTTGTCGGCCAGGGCCTTCACCCGGGCCTTGAGGGCCTCGGCGTCGTAGGACGGCTTCAGCGCCTCGGCGATGACGTCCGCGACCTCCGCGAAGTCCTCCGCCTGGAACCCGCGGGTGGCCAGGGCAGGCGTGCCGATCCGCAGACCGGACGTCACCATCGGCGGACGCGGGTCGTTCGGGATCGCGTTCCGGTTGACGGTGATGCCCACCTCGTGGAGGCGGTCCTCGGCCTGCCGGCCGTCCAGCTCCGAGTGGCGCAGGTCGACCAGGACCAGGTGCACGTCCGTGCCGCCGGACAGGACGTCCACGCCCACGGCCCGGACGTCGTCCTTCACCAGACGCTCGGCCAGGATGCGGGCACCCTCCAGCGTACGGCGCTGGCGCTCCTTGAAGTCCTCCGAGGCCGCGACCTTGAAGGAGACCGCCTTGGCGGCGATCACATGCTCCAGCGGACCGCCCTGCTGACCGGGGAAGACCGCGGAGTTGATCTTCTTGGCCAGTTCGGCCGTGGAGAGGATCACACCGCCGCGCGGGCCGCCCAGCGTCTTGTGGGTCGTGGTGGTGACCACGTGCGCGTGCGGCACCGGGTTCGGGTGCAGCCCGGCCGCGACGAGCCCCGCGAAGTGGGCCATGTCAACCATCAGGTACGCGCCGACCTCGTCCGCGATCCGGCGGAACGCGGCGAAGTCCAGCTGCCGCGGGTACGCCGACCAGCCGGCGACGATCAGCTTCGGCTTGGACTCCTTCGCCAGCCGCTCCACCTCGGCCATGTCGACCCGGCCGTCCTCGCCCACGTGGTAGGCGACGACGTCGTAGAGCTTGCCGGAGAAGTTGATCTTCATGCCGTGGGTCAGGTGCCCGCCGTGGGCGAGGTTCAGACCCATGATGGTGTCGCCCGGCTTCAGCAGCGCGAACATCGCGGCCGCGTTGGCCTGGGCGCCCGAGTGCGGCTGCACGTTGGCGTGCTCGGCGCCGAACAGCTCCTTGATGCGGTCGATCGCGATCTGCTCGACCACGTCGACGTGCTCGCAGCCGCCGTAGTAGCGACGGCCCGGGTAGCCCTCGGCGTACTTGTTGGTGAGGACCGAGCCCTGGGCCTCCATGACCGCGACCGGGGCGAAGTTCTCCGAGGCGATCATCTCCAGCGTGGACTGCTGGCGGTGCAGCTCGGCGTCGACCGCGGCGGCGACCGCCGGGTCGAGCTCGTGCAGGGGTGTGTTCAGGACGGACATACGACTCCTCAGCCCGCGGAGAACGCGGTGTACTCGTCGGCGGAGAGCAGGTCACCCGGCTCGTCCGTGATCCGCACCTTGAACAGCCAGCCGCCCTCGAAGGGGGCCGAGTTCACCAGCGACGGGTCGTTCACGACGTCCTCGTTGACCTCGGTGACCTCACCGGAGACGGGGGAGTACAGGTCGGACACCGACTTGGTCGACTCCAGCTCGCCGCAGGTCTCGCCCGCGGACACGGAGTCACCGACCTCGGGAAGCTGGACGAACACGACATCGCCGAGCGCGTTGGCCGCGTGCTCCGTGATACCGACCGTCGAGACGCCGTCCTCGGCGGCCGACAGCCACTCGTGCTCCTTGCTGTAGCGCAGCTCTGTGGGGTTGCTCATGGCCTGGATTCTCCTGTACGCGCGGGAGTGCTGTGGAAGGGGGGACTGCTGGTGAGCTGGGACGACGGGCACGGGGTCGCTGCCGCGGCCCTTCGGCCAGTGTCTACTTCTGGCGCTTGTAGAACGGCAGCGCCACGACCTCGTACGGCTCGTGACTGCCCCGGATGTCCACGCCCACGCCGGTCGTGCCGGGCGCGGCGTGCGCGGGATCGACGTACGCCATCGCGATCGGCTTGCCGAGGGTGGGGGAGGGGGCGCCGGAGGTGACCTCGCCGATCACCTCGCCGCCGGCGACGACCGCGTACCCGGCGCGCGGGACCCGGCGGCCCCCGGCCACGAGACCGACCAGGACGCGCGGCGGGTTCTGCTCGGCCCGGGCGGCGGCTTCGCGCAGGGCCTCGCGCCCGACGAAGTCGCCCTCCTTCTCGAACTTCACCACCCGGCCGAGCCCGGCGTCGAAGGGCGTGAGGGAGGTCGACAGCTCGTGCCCGTACAGCGGCATGCCCGCCTCGAGGCGCAGCGTGTCACGGCAGGACAGCCCGCACGGGACCAGGCCTGCACCCTCGCCGGCCTTGGTCAGGGCCTGCCACAGCTCGACGGCGTGCTCCGGCTTCACGAACAGCTCGAAGCCGTCCTCGCCGGTGTAACCGGTCCGGGCGATCAGGGCCGGCACGCCCGCCACCGTGCCGGGCAGCCCGGCGTAGTACTTCAGGCCGTCGAGGTCGGCGTCGGTCAGGGACTTCAGGATCCCCGGCGACTCGGGGCCCTGTACGGCGATCAGCGCGTAGGCGTCCCGGTCGTCGCGTACCTCGGCGTCGAAGCCGGCGGCGCGCTCGGTCAGCGCGTCCAGGACCACCTGGGCGTTGGAGGCGTTGGCGACGACCATGTACTCGGTCTCGCCCAGCCGGTAGACGATCAGGTCGTCCAGGATGCCGCCGTCGGCCCGGCAGACCATGGTGTAGCGGGCGCGGCCCGGCTTCACACCGCCGATGTTGCCCACCAGGGCGAAGTCCAGCAGGGCGGACGCCTGTGGGCCGGTGACGGTGATCTCGCCCATGTGGGAGAGGTCGAAGAGGCCGGCCTTCGTGCGTACGGCGGTGTGCTCGTCGCGTTCGGAGCCGTAGCGCAGGGGCATGTCCCAGCCGGCGAAGTCGGTCATCGTCGCGCCGAGCGAGCGATGCAGGGCATCGAGCGCGGTGTGACGGAGTTCTCCTGTACTGCTCACAGTCGGTCGTCTCCCAGGGCAAACGGGGCCCCTCCCGCGCGAGCGAAGCCGAGCGTGAGGGAGGGCGAGGTCGTTCCTCCCCATCTGTCATCGGAACCTGAGAGGTTCGCCCTGACCACACGGGACACGGCTTGCACCTTGGGTGGAGCCGCACCCCTTGTCCTGGACAGGGGACGGCCCGCTTTTCAGATGTGCCTCGCCCGCGCGGTAACGGGGCCTGAGAGATTCAAGGGAGGGACTTGCTCCTTCGGCGCCCCAGCGTCTGCGGTGCTGGGGACTCTCCCGCGCGGATTCAAACGGCCGGTATGCAGTTGGCGCGCACATCATTGCACGCATCCTTCCGGCGCGGCAGGGGGACCTTTCACAGGGAGTGCACGAGTCCCGCGCGCCGGACACAGAGACCTGTAGCAGCCCTGTTGCAGGACAAGAACGCAAAAGAGAGGCCTGCGGCATTACCTTCTCTTTACACTCGGCGGGGATGGGACTCCGTACCTGGCCCCAGGGGAGGACAATCACGGTGAACAGGACCATCGCGTACGCGACGACGGGCATCGCGCTGCCCGAGCAGCCGGCCGCCGCTCCGGTCCGGGCGGTTCGCGCTCCGGTGCCGGTGCCGGTGCCGGCCGTCCGCGATCTGCGCGACCGCGCAGGCCGCGGCCCGCACGCGCTGCTTTTCGGCCCCCGCGACCTCGTCGTGGTCACGGGCCTGCCCGGCAGCGGCAAGTCCACGCTGATGCGGCGCACCGTGCCGGGCCGGCGCATCGACTCCCAGGACACCCGCGACCGCTGGGAGCGCGGCATGCCACGCGCCCTGCCGTACGCGCTCTACCGCCCGCTCGTCCGCCTCGCCCACTACACCGGACTGCGCCGTGCCCTGCGCACGGGTGAGGGCATCGTGGTGCACGACTGCGGCACGCAGGCCTGGGTCCGCCGCTGGCTCGCCCGCGAGGCCCGCCGCCGGGGCGGCACGCTCCACCTGCTCCTCCTCGACGTCCCCCCCGAGCAGGCCCTGGCCGGCCAGCGCGACCGGGGCCGCGGCGTCTCGCGCTACGCGTTCCTGCGGCACCGCGCGGCAAGCACCCGCCTCCTGCGCGCGGCGGAGCGCGGTGACCTCCCTCCCGGCTGCGGCTCCGCCGTCCTCGCCGACCGGGACGCGGCGAACACCCTCCACAGGATCGGCTTCACGGGCTGACCGGCCGGGGCCGGGGCGGCGGACTGCGTGCGTGCCGCCCGCCCGTGGTCCCGGCCCGGCTTCACCTGCCCGCGCGGCACGCACCCCGGAGCACCCACCTCTGGTCGAACAGAGACGGCCCGGTCTCCCCGCGTCCGTCAGCCGTTAGCCTTTTGAACCACAGCAGTGGTTCCAGGCAGGCGGTAGGCAGATGGACATCCCGGCGGACTTCTCCGCGGACTTTCCGGCGCAGACGCAGACCCACCCGCACGGCGGTTGGCCCGGCAACGAGCTGGAGGAGGTGCTCTCGGCCTCCCTCGGCGCCGGACCGGCGGCCGGCGGGCGGATCGTCGAGGTGCTCGGCCGGAGCTTCGTGTGGATCCCGCTGCCCAGCGGCGGCGGCCCGCACAGCGGCCCCCTCGACCTGCCCGGCATCGAGATCGACGGCCAGGCGTTCGTGCCGGTGTTCAGCTCCGAGGAACAGTTCCGCCAGGTCGTCGGCTCCCACATGTCGTACACCATCGCGCCGGCCGTGGAGTTCGCCCGCGGCCTGCCCCCGCACGCGGGGATGGCCATCAACCCGGGTGGTGTGGTCGGCATCCCGCTGCCGCCGCCCGCCGTCGCCGAGCTGTGCCGGGCCGGCCGGACCCCGCTGGACGGCCCGGCGAGCGGCGGCCGGGTCCGCCTCTTCGAGCCCGACTGGCAGGACGACCCGGTGGACTTCCTCGCCGCCGCGTCCGCCGAGTTCGAGGCGACCGGCGTCGTCGTCACGGCCCGCCGCTGCCTCGCCGCCATCGAGACCGCCGACCCCGTGATGTTCGTGGGCGTCGAACTCTCCCAGTGGGAAGGTGACCTGCGCGCCCTTCCGCTGGAGGCCCTCACCCGTGCCGTCACCGCCGTCCCGGCCCCCTGGCCGGTCAACCTCGTCCTCCTGGACGTGGCGGAGGACCCGGTGGGCAACTGGATGCGGGACCGGGTCCGGCCCTTCTACCAGCGGTAGGGAAACGAACCCAGGGGCGCGGGGCCGTGACACCGTGCGGCTCCGCCGCGCGGGCGCGACAGGCCCCGGACGGACCGCACTCGCCGAACGAGGGCAAGTCCCGAGTCGGTGGGCGGGCTTAAGCTAGTGCCGCGACAGGCAATGCTCGCCCCGTCGCGACGCCCGGCACGCTCCCCCAAGCTCTTCGAGCAGGGGGGACCCCCACTCGCCGCACCGGCCGAAAGCCCGAGTACAACCAGTACGAGGACTTCCGGCCGGCACGCCGAGAGCACGCACCGGACGCCGCTCCTTGACGGGCAGACGTTGCCTGCCGCGGCACCAGGGCACGGTCGAGGCGTTGTACGAAGGGGCGGTAAAGGTGAGCGCGAGCGGCACGGCCGCGGCCGGACAGGTCGAGCACATGCTGCGCCAGGTCACGCCCGGGCGTTACGACGCCTACGAGGCACTCCTGCGCGCGCTCGCGACCCCGCACACCGGCCAGATCTGGATGCTCCTGTGGCACGGCCAGGCCGGCTCCCCCGACGCCCAGTACGGGAACATGGACGTCGACGGCCACGGTTACGCGCCCTGCGTGACCTCCGCCCAGGAGCTCTCCGCCAGCGGCTGGAACCGCTCGTACGAGGTGCTCGACGGCATCGACGTCGCCCGCGCCCTCTACCCCGACCACTACGGCCTGTGGCTCAACCCGCACGCCCCCGGCGGTGGCGTCGGCATCCCCTGGCTCGATCTGCGCCGGATCGCGACGGGTCTGGACCGTCAGCCCGCGGGCCCCCTGCGGCTGTCCGAACCCGCCATCGAGATCCCGCAGTTCTACGCGCTGCTCGCGCAGAACGCCCACCGCACCCCGGCCGTCCGCTCGCTGCGCCGCGCCTGGGTGCAGCCCGCGCTCGGGGCTCCGTACCTCGCCATCGGACTGGACGTGTACGACAACTCGCCGCCGGCCGTGGACTCCGTGCGCGCGATGATGCAGCAGTCCCTCGGCGCCGTGCCGGACGGGCTCCCGGTGTCGACCGTCGCCATGTCCGACGAGCACGACCCGGTCGCCATGTGGCTGCGCGCGGGCGCCCGTCCCTTCTACGACCGCGAGGCCCACGCCACCGCCCCTGTCCAGGCCCCGGCCTCCGGCTACGGATACCCTCCGGCCCAGGGCCGGTACTGACCCGCCCCGCGGGCTGGCTCGCGGGGCCTCCTTCCTCACCCGCGAATGCGACAAGCCCTCAGCTCTTCGCGCGTAGATGAGGGTGAAAAGTTCAAGTCTGTCCTGAAAGCACGCATTGCAGCGCGTCCGACCCGCGTTACCCACTGTCCGGATAACGGAACCCGGCAGACAGCATCACGTTTACGCATCCATTCATCGCCAAGTCTGGCAACAAAACGCCAAAGCGTTGAAGACTCCCGCACCAGGGGTGTTCGCCCTGTGTACGACGGACTGATGACGCCGCCACAGCGGCAAGTGCGGGCCGGTCACCACCGGTTGAGAGGGGTCCCTGCCAGATGACGGCACCATTGCACGAGCCGACCGCGGAAGCGGCCCCGAGCGCGGCCGAGGAAGCGGCGGTAGCCAGCGCCGACGCGAAGGCCGTACAGGGGCGTTCTCTGGGGCGGATCGCCTGGGAGCGCCTGAAGCGGGACAAACTCGCCTTGCTGGGTGGCGTCGTGGTGCTCGCGCTCGTCGTGGTCGCGCTGCTCGCGCCGGTCATCACGAACCTGGTGGGCCAGGATCCCGAGGCACACCACGAGGACCTGATCGACCCTCTGTTCGGCACCCCTATCGGGTCCTTGGGCGGCATCAGTGGTGAGCACCTGCTGGGTGTCGAGCCGGTCAACGGCCGCGACATCTTCGCGCGCATCGTCTACGGCGCCCGGATCTCACTCCTCGTCGGCTTCCTGTCCGCACTGGTCGCCGTGGTGCTCGGCACCATCCTGGGTGTCCTGGCCGGCTTCTTCGGCGGCTGGGTCGACGCTGTCGTCAGCCGTGTGATGGACGGTCTGCTGGCCTTCCCGCAACTGCTGTTCATCATCGCGCTGGTCTCCGTCATGCCGAACGAGATGCTGGGACTGTCCGGAACGGGCGTACGCCTGTTCGTGATGATCCTGGTCATCGGCTTCTTCGGCTGGCCCTACATCGGACGCGTGGTGCGCGGCCAGACGCTCTCCATGCGCGAGCGGGAGTACGTCGAGGCGGCCCGGTCCCTGGGTGCCGGGCGGTTCTACATCCTGTTCAAGGAACTGTTGCCCAACCTCGTCGCGCCCATCATCGTCTACACGACGATGATGATCCCCACCAACATCCTCACCGAGGCGGCACTCAGCTTCCTGGGCGTGGGCGTCAAGCCCCCCACGGCCTCCTGGGGGCAGATGCTTTCGAGCGCGATCGACTACTACGACTCGGATCCCATGTACATGGTGATCCCGGGCGTGGCGATCTTCCTCACCGTGCTGGCCTTCAACCTCTTCGGCGACGGCGTGCGTGACGCGCTGGATCCGAAGGGCTCGCGCTGATTTGCCGTACCCACAGCGACCCGTGGCACCCGACACGGGGTCTCTCATCTAATCCGGAGGATCCGAGATCGTGACTACCCAACGCACCTCAGGGCGGCGCAAGCAGGCCGTGGCCGCTGCAGCCGTGGTCGCCGCGCTGCTGACCACGGCGGCGTGCGGCGGCGGCAACGACGACAACGGCGACGGCAACGGCGCGGCCGGCTTCAACGCGGGCAACAACAAGGTGGCCAACGCCTCCACCAAGAAGGGCGGCGAGCTGAAGTTCGCCGCCGCCCAGGACGCCGACTCGTGGGACACCACGCGTGGCTACTACGGTTTCGCCTGGAACTTCATGCGCAACTACAGCCGTCAGCTGCTGAGCTTCAAGACCGAGCCGGGCGAGAAGGGTGCCGAGCTCACGCCGGACCTCGCCACGGACATGGGCAAGGTCTCCGACGACGGCAAGACCTACACGTTCACCCTGCGGGACGGCGTCACCTGGGAGGACGGCAAGCCGATCACCTCCAAGGACGTCAAGTACGGCATCGAGCGCCAGTGGGCGCAGGACGTGCTGTCCGGCGGTCCGGTCTACCTGAAGGACCTCCTCGACCCGAAGGGCGAGTACCCGGGCCCGTACAAGGACGAGTCCGCGGACAAGCTGGGCCTGAAGGCGATCGAGACCCCGGACGACAAGACGATCGTCTTCAAGCTGCCCGAGGCGAACAGCGACTTCCCCGAGATGATCGCGATGCCTTCGGCGTCCCCGGTCCGGCAGGACAAGGACACCAAGTCCAAGTACACCCTGAGGCCGTTCTCCTCCGGCCCGTACAAGTTCCAGTCGTACTCCCCGGGCAAGTCCCTCGTGCTGGTGCGCAACACCGAGTGGAAGGCGTCCTCGGACCCGATCCGCAAGGCGTACCCGGACAAGATCAGCGTCCGGTTCTTCACCAACGCCAACGACATGGACCAGCGCCTGATCAACGGCGACTACGACCTGGACCTCAACCAGACCGGTCTGTCGCCGCAGGGCCGCAACACCGCCCTGAAGGAGCACAAGGCCAACCTGGACAACCCGCTCACCGGCTACATCCGTTACGCGGCCTTCCCGCAGAGCGTGAAGCCGTTCGACAACATCCACTGCCGCAAGGCCGTGATCTACGGCGCCGACCACGTCTCGCTGCAGAACGCGCGTGGTGGCCCCGTCGCCGGTGGTGACATCGGTACCAACATGCTGCCGCCGTCCGTTCCGGGCTCCGAGGGCCAGAAGTACGACCCGTACGAGATCGCCGGTGCCAACAAGAGCGGCAACATCACCAAGGCCAAGGAAGAGCTGAAGGCCTGCGGCCAGCCCAACGGCTTCAAGACCCGGATCGCCGTCCGCAACAACAAGCAGGTCGAGGTGGACACCGCCGAGTCCCTCCAGGCCTCGCTGAAGAAGGTCGGCATCGACGCCGAGATCGACCAGTACGACGGCTCGCAGACCTCCGGCATCATCGGCAGCCCCTCGAACGTGAAGAAGAAGGGCTACGGCATCATCATCATGGGCTGGGGCCCGGACTTCGCCACGGTCCAGGGCTTCGGTCTGCCGCTGTGGAGCAGCAAGTACATCCTGGAGAGCGGCAACAACAACTTCGCCCTCATCAAGGACAAGACGATCGACGGGCTCTTCGCCGACTACGTCAAGGAACTCGACGACACGAAGAAGACCCAGATCTCCACGGAGATCAACCACAAGGTCATGGAGGGCGCCTACTACCTGCCCTTCACCTTCGAGAAGTACATCAACTGGCGCTCGGACCGGCTTGCCAACGTCTACACGAGCGACGCGTACAACGGTCAGTACGACTTCGTGAACATGGGCGTGAAGTAATCCCGGTCGGCACACCCGCCACACGGCACGAAAGGCAGGTGAAGGCCGGGGCGGCGTGACCACGGGCCACCGGAGGACCTCCGGTGGCCCGGTCCGACGCCGGGCCGAGAGCTGTGCTCGCTTATCTCATCAGGCGGCTGTTCGCCGCCGCTGTGATGCTGGTGGTCATCATCCTGGTGGTCTTCAGCATCTTCTTCCTCGTCCCCAAGTGGGCGGGCGTCGACCTGGCCACGAGCTTCGTGGGCAAGCAGGCCGACCCGGCCGCCGTCGAGGCGGTACGGGAGAAGCTGGGCCTGGCCGAGCCGGTCTACGTCCAGGTCTGGGAGTTCTTCAAGGGCATCTTCGTGGGCCGTACCTATGCGGCCGGCGGCGACGTCACCAACTGCTCAGCGCCGTGCTTCGGCTACTCCTTCCGCAGCGAACAGGCCGTCTGGCCGGTGCTGACCGACCGCTTCCCGGTGACCCTGGGGCTCGCGCTCGGTGCCGCCGTGCTGTGGCTGATCCTGGGTCTCACCGCGGGTGTCGTCTCCGCGCTCAAGCGCGGCAGCCTGTGGGACCGCAGCGCGATGGTCGTCGCGCTGTCGGGTGTCTCCCTCCCCATCTACTTCACCGGTCTGCTCAGCCTGGCGATCTTCTCCTACGGACTGAACTGGATCGACGGGCAGTACGTGCCCCTGGAGGACGGCTTCGGCGGCTGGCTCGGCGGCATGATCCTGCCGTGGGTCACCCTGGCGTTCCTGTACGCGGCGATGTACGCGCGGATCACCCGCGCCACCATGCTGGAGATACTCGGCGAGGACTACATCCGCACCGCCCGGGCCAAGGGCCTGAAGGAACAGATCGTCATCCGCAAGCACGCCATGCGCTCCACGCTGACACCGATCCTCACCATGCTCGGCATGGACATCGGTGCCCTCATGGGTGGCGCGATCCTGACCGAGACGACCTTCAGTCTGCCCGGCCTCGGCCAGAAGGTGCTGGAAGCGATCAAGAACCAGGACCTGCCCTTCATCCTGGGCGTCACCCTGATTACTTCTCTCGCGGTGCTCATCGCCAACCTCGTGGTGGACATCCTGTACGCCGTGATCGACCCCCGAGTGAGGCTCTCATGACCGAACTCAGCAAGTCCGAAGCGGCCGTGGGCGAGCCCACGGTCACCACGTCGGCGCCGACCGCCTTCCTGGAAGTGCGCGACCTGAAGGTGCACTTCCCGACGGACGACGGCCTGGTCAAGTCCGTCGACGGGCTCAGCTTCCAGCTGGAGAAGGGCAAGACCCTCGGCATCGTGGGCGAGTCGGGCTCCGGGAAGTCGGTGACCTCGCTCGGCATCATGGGTCTGCACACAGCGGGCCAGTACGGCAAGCGCAAGGCCCGGATCTCCGGCGAGATCTGGCTGGACGGCACCGAGCTGCTGTCCGCCGACCCGGACCACGTGCGCAAGCTGCGCGGCCGCGAGATGGCGATGATCTTCCAGGACCCGCTGTCCGCTCTGCACCCGTACTACACGATCGGTGCCCAGATCGTGGAGGCGTACCGCATCCACCACGACGTCGACAAGAAGACCGCCCGCCGCAGGGCGATCGAGATGCTCGACCGGGTGGGCATCCCGCAACCGGACAAGCGCGTCGACAGCTACCCGCACGAGTTCTCCGGCGGCATGCGCCAGCGCGCGATGATCGCGATGTCCCTGGTCAACAACCCCGAACTGCTCATCGCGGACGAGCCGACGACCGCCCTCGACGTGACCGTCCAGGCGCAGATCCTCGACCTCATCCGCGACCTCCAGAAGGAGTTCGGCTCCGCGGTCATCGTCATCACCCACGACCTGGGTGTCGTCGCCGAGCTCGCCGACGACATCCTGGTGATGTACGGCGGCCGCTGCGTCGAGCGCGGCCCGGCCGAGGACGTCTTCTACGAGCCCCGCCACCCCTACACCTGGGGCCTGCTCGGCTCGATGCCGCGACTGGACCGTGAGCAGCAGGAGCGCCTCATCCCGGTCAAGGGCTCCCCGCCTTCCCTGATCAACGTCCCGTCCGGCTGCGCCTTCAACCCACGTTGCCCGTACGCCGACGTGCCGAAGGACAACGTCACCCGCACGGTCCGCCCCGAGCTGGCCGAGATCGGCAGCCGGCACTGGGCCGCCTGCCACATGACCACGGAGCAGCGGGAGCGTATCTGGACCGAAGAGATTGCGCCGAAACTGTGAGCGAGAAGTCCAAGGACACGGTCGTGACCACGCCCGCGAAGAGCGACGGCACCGAGGCGCAGGCCGCAGACAGGGCCGCCCCCACCAAGGACGCCGCCGCCGGCGACATCCTGCTGAAGGTGACCGGGCTCCAGAAGCACTTCCCGATCCGCAAGGGCATGCTCCAGAGGCAGGTCGGCGCGGTGCGGGCGGTCGACGGCATCGACTTCGAGGTCAGGGCCGGCGAGACCCTGGGCGTCGTGGGCGAGTCGGGCTGTGGCAAGTCGACGATGGGGCGGCTCATCACCCGGCTGCTGGAACCGAGCGCCGGGACGGTCGAGTTCGAGGGCAAGGACATCACGCACCTCGGCGTCGGCGGCATGCGCCCGCTGCGCCGCGACGTGCAGATGATCTTCCAGGACCCGTACTCGTCGCTGAACCCGCGCCACACCATCGGCACCATCATCGGCGCTCCCTTCCGGCTCCAGGGCGTCACGCCCGAGGGCGGCATCAAGAAGGAAGTGCAGCGGCTGCTGGAGGTCGTGGGCCTCAACCCCGAGCACTACAACCGCTATCCGCACGAGTTCTCCGGCGGTCAGCGTCAGCGCATCGGCATCGCCCGCGCGCTCGCGCTCAACCCGAAGCTGGTGGTGGCCGACGAGCCGGTGTCGGCCCTGGACGTGTCGATCCAGGCTCAGGTGGTGAACCTGCTGGACGACCTCCAGCAGGAGCTCGGCCTGACGTACGTGATCATCGCCCATGACCTGTCGGTCGTCCGGCACGTCTCGGACCGGATCGCGGTGATGTACCTCGGCAAGATCGTGGAGCTCGCCGAGCGCGACCTGCTCTACAGGACGCCGATGCACCCGTACACCAAGGCTCTGATGTCGGCGGTGCCGATCCCCGACCCGAGGCGCAAGTCGGCCAAGAGCGAGCGCATCCTGCTCAAGGGCGACGTGCCCTCGCCGATCGCCCCGCCGAGCGGCTGCCGCTTCCACACCCGGTGCTGGAAGGCGACGGAGATCTGCAAGACGACCGAGCCGCCGCTCAAGGAACTGCGGGCCGGGCAGCAGGTCGCCTGCCACCACCCGGAGAACTTCGAGGACCAGCAGCCGCAGGACACCAAGCTGCTGTCCTCGGCGAAGGACGTCACCGTGGAGTCCCCCGGGAAGTAGTCCTCCCCGATCCCCGCCCCCGCCCTCGCCTCCGTGCATCGCCGCACAAGGGGGCGGGGGCTCACCCGTAGGTGAAAATGCTCGGGTGCTCCAGCAACTCTTCAGTCCGTCCGTCCTGCACACGCTCGACCTGATCGGCATCTTCGTCTTCGCGATCTCCGGCGCCCTGCTGGCCGTGCGCAAGAACTTCGACGTGTTCGGCATGGCCGTCCTCGCCGAGGTCACCGCGCTGGGCGGCGGGCTGTTCCGTGACCTGGTCATCGGAGCCGTGCCGCCCGCCGCCTTCACGGACCTGGGATACTTCCTCACCCCGCTGCTCGCCACCCTCCTCGTCTTCTTCCTGCACCCCCAGGTGGAGCGCATCCAAGTCGCCGTGAACGTCTTCGACGCGGCGGGCCTCGGCCTCTTCTGCGCCGCCGGCACGATCAAGGCGTACGAGTACGGGCTCGGCCTGACCGCCTCCGCCGGCCTGGGCCTGACCACCGCGGTGGGCGGCGGTGTGCTGCGGGACGTCCTCGCCAACGAGGTCCCCTCCCTGCTGCGCTGGGACCGTGACCTGTACGCGGTCCCGGCGATCGTCGGCGCCACCCTCGTCGCCCTGTGCATCCGCTACGACGCCCTGAACCCGTTCACCAGCGCCCTCGCGGTGATCACCGCCTTCGCGCTGCGCCTGCTCGCGATGCGGTACCACTGGCGCGCTCCGCGGGCTTGGCACCGGCGGTCGACGGTGAGCGAGGAGGAGCAGCCCGTCCTGCCGTGACGGCCCGCTCCCGCCGCACGCGGGTCCGCACCACTCCGGCCCACCACGGCCGCCCCGGTCACCACCGGCCGCACCCCGGCCGCCCCCCCCCCCGCGGTGTCCGTGCCGCGAGGTGCCGGCCCGAGGGTGGGGCGGACGCCCCTCTCCTGGGTCAGCCGGCCCTGGGCCGGCCGGCGGAACACCGGGACCACCCGTGGCCGCCACAGTGCCCTGCTGCGGCCGCCCGCGCTCTGCGGGATGTTCGCGACGTGCACGGCGTCGGGGCCTCGGCGGCCTGTTCCAGGGCCACGGTGGCCGCGTAGCCGTCTGCCCGTGTCTCACCCGGGCGTTACCCGGGTCGCGAACACAAAGCTACCGCTTAGTAGCTAGTTCTTGTATTGTTCACCCATGCCAGAAGCAGCCACCGCCCCGGCCCATCGGGCCGCGATCGGCGACAGTGAGTTCGACCGTGACACCGCGCTCACCCTCCGCGCGCCCGGCGTCTACGACATCGACCTCTCCGCCGGCTGGACGATCATCAGCGCCGTCAACGGCGGCTACCTGCTGGCCGTCCTGGGCCGCGCCCTCGCGGACGCCCTGCCGCACGCCGACCCCTTCACGATCTCGGCGCACTACCTGACCGCGTCCCAGCCCGGCCCGGCGGTCGTGCGCACCGACGTAGTCCGCACCGGCCGCACCCTGTCGACCGGCCAGGCCTCCCTCTTCCAGTACGACGACGAGGGCCGCGAGGTGGAACGCATCCGCGTCCTCGCCTCCTACGGCGACCTGGACACCCTGCCCGACGACGTCCGCACGACGGCCCGGCCGCCCGCGATCCCGCCGCTGGAGCACTGCTTCGGTCCGGAGGACGGGCCCGCCCCCGTCGACGGCAGCTCGGCGATCGCCGACCGGCTGATGCTCAAGCTCGACCCGTCGACCCTGGGCTGGGCCCTCGGGCAACCCTCCGGCAAGGGCGAGATGCGCGCCTGGTTCGGACTCAAGGACGGGCGCGACCCCGACCCGTTCTCCCTGCTGCTCGCGGTCGACGCGCTGCCGCCCACCGCCTTCGAGATCGGGCTGAAGGGCTGGGTGCCGACCGTCGAGCTGACCGTGCACGTCCGCTGCCGCCCGGCGCCGGGGCCGCTGCGGGTGTCGATCACCACGCGCAACCTCTCCGGCGGTTTCCTGGAGGAGGACGCCGAGGTGTGGGACAGCGCGGACCGGCTGGTCGCGCAGTCCCGGCAGCTGGCACGGGTCCGGCTGGGCTGAACTCTGCCTCGCTGACAGGCAGGTCACAGGGCAGTCCCAAGGGAGGCCCAAGGGGCGTTGGTTGAGTACTCGCCTCAGGACTCCCTCATCTTCCCTGGAGCTGTCTCCCATGAAGCGTGTGCGTCTCCTCCCCGCCGCGGCCCTGCTGGCGCTCTCGCCGCTCGCCCTGGCGGCCTGCGGATCGGGCGACTCCTCGTCCTCCTCGAACAGCGGCGGCGGCTCCGGGCGGCAACAGGCCTGTCAGGCGCCCTCGGGGGCGGCTTCGGGCGCTCCGTCCGGTGCCCCTTCCGGTGCGCCGTCGGGAGCCCCGTCGGGTGCCCCCTCCGTAGGAGCCAAGCCGACGGGCACGCCGTCCGGGGCCTCTTCGGGAATGCCCAGCGGTGCGCCGGGAGGCGGGCAGGGCGGCCAGGGCGGTCCGGGCGGTGACTGCGGCGGTCAGGCCGCGGGCGGGCAGGGGCAGGGCCAGCAGTCCCAGCAGTCGCAGAAGCAGCAGTAGGCGCGGGAAGACCGATCAGGCTCCCCGGCGCACGGCAGGGGCGGCGCGTCCGGCGAAACGGGCGCGCCGCCCCTGTGTGTGGTCCGGGGGTGTCAATCCGTCAATCCAGCCAGTGCTGTCGGCCGAGGCCGATCAGCCGCATCTGGCGGGTCGCCAGCCGGGTGACGTGCCGGGCCCGGTCCGCGCGCTCCTCCTCCGGCCCCTCCAGGGCCTCCAGGAACTGCGACGCCGTGATCAGCATCTGGTCGACGTAGAGATGCGCGAGCATCAGCAGGTCGCCCTCGCTCCAGCCGCCGGACACCGGGTCCTTGGCCAGTTCGTCCTTGACCTCCTGGGCGAACCGGGCCAGTTGATCCCGTATCGCCTCCCGGACCGGCTGAACTCCGCCATGTCGTTCACGGGCGATGAACCGCACGTGGGCGGGGTACCCGTCGACGTGACGGGCGATCAGGCCGATGGCGCGCGTGACGCGTTCCTCGTGATCACCCGTCGCGGACACCGTCGTCCGGATCATCGGGTGCAGGCTGCCCAGCGCCTCCTCGACCAGGGCCACGCCCAGATCCGCCGTGGAGCGGAAGTGGCGGTAGAAGGCGGTCGGGGCGACGCCGACGGCGCGGGTGACCTCGCGCAGTCCCAGGCTGCTCAGGCTCTGTTCCTCCAGCAGCCCGAGGGCCGCGTCCAGGAGTGCCTGCCGGGTCTTCTGCTTCTGGGCCTGCCGGATGCCGAGGGTGTGACTCATACCATGCAGTTAACAACTGTTCTCTGGAATTGAAAAGTCATGAGAGACGCTAGACTGGGAAGTCAGTGAACAACTGTAACTACAACCGTTCACCGAAACCCTGGGGGCTGTTTCCCGTGCTGTTCATCGTCGCCGCACTCCTGCTGCTGGGTGTCGTCCTCGGCACCGTGGCCCACGCGCCGCTCACCTTCTCCGTCGCCGCCGGCGCCGTCATCGCCGTCTGGCTCGGCATCTTCGCGCTCCGCGAGCGCGGTCGTCGGCGCCACACGCAGGCCCACTGACACCGACCACCACCCCTTCGATCCGACCTCGGGAGCCGATCACCATGCAGCTCACCGCTCCGGCCTCGCGCCGCACCGGTATCCGGGACACCGACGGCATGGCCGTCGCGTCCTTCATCCTCGGCCTGCTCGGCCTGCTCGTGCTGAACCTCTTCCTCGGCCCGGCCGCCATCGTGCTGGCGAGCGTCGCCCTGTGGCGCGGCACGGAGCGTCGCGGCCGTGCCTGGCTCGGCCTGGGCCTGGGCGTCGCCGACCTGCTGGTCCTCGCGGCCTTCATGGAGTTCGACAGCACGATCTCGTGGAGCTTCTGAGCCGCCGTCGGACAGCCGTCCGCCGGTACGCCGCGGCCGGGCCCGGGGGCGACGGGCCGTCGCCGCGCCGGAAGGCGTTCACGTTCCGCCGGCCTTGATCCGAGACCGGTCGACGAGGAGCCGTAGAATCGGGCTCACCATGGCTTACCTCGACCACGCCGCGACCACCCCGATGCTCCCGGAGGCGGCAGAGGCGCTCACCGCCCAGCTGGGTGCCACCGGCAACGCGTCCTCCCTCCACGCATCCGGCAGGCAGGCCCGCCGCACCGTCGAGGAGGCCCGCGAGACCCTCGCCGAAGCCCTCGGTGCCCGCCCCAGCGAGGTCGTCTTCACCTCGGGCGGCACAGAGGCCGACAACCTCGCCGTCAAGGGCCTCTACTGGTCACGCCGCGACGCCGACCCGGCCCGCACCCGCGTCCTCGCCAGCCCCGTCGAGCACCACGCGGTCCTCGACGCCGTGCACTGGCTCGGCGAACACGAGGGCGCCACCATCGAGTACCTGCCGGTCGACTCCCACGGCCGCGTCCACGCCGACGCCCTGCGCGAGGCGATCGCCCGCAACCCCGACGACGTGGCCCTCGCCACCGTCATGTGGGCGAACAACGAGATCGGGACGATCCTGCCCGTCCGTGAACTCGCCGACGCGGCAGCCGAGTTCGGAGTGCCACTGCACTCGGACGCCGTCCAGGCCTTCGGCCAGATCCCCGTGGACTTCGCCGCCTCCGGCCTCGCCGCGATGACGGTCTCGGGCCACAAGATCGGTGGCCCTTACGGCATCGGCGCGCTGATCCTCGGCCGTGAGTACGCTCCCGTACCGGTCCTGCACGGCGGCGGCCAGGAGCGCCATGTGCGCTCCGGCACCCTCGACGTCCCCGCCATCGCCTCCTTCGCCGTCGCCGCACGGCTGGCCGCCGAGCAGCAGGAGTGGTTCGCCCGCGAGATCGGCGCCCTGCGCGACGCCCTCGTCACCGCGGTCCGGTCGGCCGTGCCGGACGCGATCCTCGGCGGCGACCCGGCCCCGGAGGGGCGCCTTCCGGCCAACGCGCACTTCACCTTCCCCGGCTGCGAGGGCGACTCCCTGCTGCTCCTGCTCGACGCCCAGGGCATCGAGTGCTCCACCGGCTCCGCCTGCACCGCCGGCGTCGCCCAGCCCAGCCATGTCCTCCTCGCCACCGGCACCGATCCCGACCTGGCCCGCGGCACCCTGCGCTTCTCCCTCGGCCACACCTCCACGGAGGCCGACATCGAGGCCCTGGCCAAGGCCATCGGCCCGGCGGTGGAACGGGCGAGGGCGGCGGGGCTGACGTAAGCGCCTGTCGCGAGAGCGGTGCCTGCCGCGCGGCCAGCAACAGGCCCGACCGGGGCCCTCGCGGCGGCAGTTGGGAACGGGCCCGCACGGTCAGGCCGGTGCCGTACGCGCCCGCCGTACCAGGCGCATGTACTTCTCCCAGTCCCAGTGCCGCCCCGGGTCCGTGTGGTCCGTGCCCGGGACCTCCACATGGCCGATGATGTGCTCGCGGTCGACGGGTATGTCGTAGCGGGCGCAGATCCGGGCCGTGAGACGGGCCGAGGCCTCGTGCATCTCGTCCGTGAGGTCCTGCGGGCGGTCCACGAAGCCCTCGTGCTCGATGCCGACACTGCGCTCGTTGTAGTCGCGGTTGCCCGCGTGGTACGCCACGTCCAGCTCGCGGATCATCTGCGTGACGTGCCCGTCCTGGCGGACGATGTAGTGCGTGGCCGCCTTGTGCCCCGGGTCCTGGAAGGCCTTCACCGCGCTGTCGAAGCTCCCCTGCGTGACATGGACGATCACCATGTCTATGCCGAAGTCGTCGGGGCGGTCCGCGCGGCGCCAGTTCGCCTCCGACGCCGCCACCCAGCGGGCCCCCGTGTAGTCGACCTCGCCCTCCTTGCGCGGCTTCTCGACGCCCGGAGCGCGCCACCACAGCCGCGCCAACTCGTCACGGGCCAGCACGGCGGAACCCGCCGCGGCCACCGTGCCCCCGATCAGCAGCGCGCGGCGGCCGACCTTCCGGTCGCCGTCCCTCGAAGCCTTCCGCTCTCCCATGTGATCGTCAACGGATACCCGGCGGCCCTGGTTCCCGCGCCCCCGTACCCTGGAAGGGTTATGACTGAAACCCCGCAGCGCCCCCGCCCCCTCCGCGTCCTGGCCGCCATGTCCGGCGGAGTCGACTCCGCCGTCGCCGCCGCCCGCGCGGCCGAAGCGGGCCACGACGTGACCGGAGTCCACCTCGCGCTCTCCGCCAACCCCCAGTCCTTCCGGACCGGCGCGCGGGGCTGCTGCACCATCGAGGACTCACGCGACGCCCGCCGCGCCGCGGACGTCATCGGCATCCCGTTCTACGTGTGGGACCTCGCCGACCGTTTCCGCGAGGACGTCGTCGAGGACTTCGTCGCCGAGTACGAGGCCGGCCGCACCCCCAACCCCTGCCTGCGCTGCAACGAGAAGATCAAGTTCGCCGCCCTCCTCGACAAGGCGCTCGCGCTGGGCTTCGACGCGGTCTGCACGGGCCACTACGCCCAGGTGATCGTCCGCGAGGACGGCACCCGCGAGCTGCACCGCGCCTCCGACATGGCCAAGGACCAGTCATACGTCCTCGGCGTACTGGACGACCGGCAGCTCGCCCACGCCATGTTCCCGCTCGGCGACACCGTCACCACCAAGGACGAGATCCGCGCGGAGGCCGAGCGCAGGGGCCTGGCCGTGGCCAAGAAGCCCGACTCGCACGACATCTGCTTCATCGCCGACGGCGACACCCAGGGCTTCCTGGCGGACAGGCTCGGCAGGTCCGAGGGCGACATCGTCGACGAGACCGGCGCGAAGCTCGGCACGCACGAGGGCGCGTACGGCTTCACCATCGGCCAGCGCAAGGGCCTGCGCATCGGCACCCCGGCCCCCGACGGCAAGCCGCGCTACGTCCTCGACATCTCGCCGGTGGACAACACGGTGACCGTCGGCCCGGCGTCCGCCCTGGACGTCGGCGCCCTCACCGCCGTCAAGCCCCGCTGGTGCGGCGCCGCCCCCACCGGCCCCGGCACCTACACGGCCCAGCTGCGCGCCCACGGCGGCGAGACCGAGGTGACCGCCGAGGTCGTCGACGGCTCCCTGGAGGTCACCTTCACCGAGCCCGTCCGCGGCGTCGCCCCCGGCCAGGCGATCGTGCTGTACGACGGCACGCGCGTGGTGGGCTCGGCGACGATCGCGTCGACGAAACGGGCGACCGCGGGCGTCGCCTGATCCCGCCGCACGGACCGGGGCCGGGCTCCACGCACGCGTGCCCCCGTGCCGCCCCCTCAGCTCCGGCTGAAGAACTCCGTCAGCACCGGCGCGAGCACATTCGGCTCGACCATGTGCGTCTGCCCCTGGAGCGTGCGGTACGTGCCCTCGGGGACCGAGTCCGCGATCGCCCGGGCCGCCTCGCGCAGCCAGGCCGGGCTCGCGTCGCCCGCGACCGCCAGGACGGGCACGCCGACCGAGCCCAGCCGGGAGCGGGGGACCCGGCCGTCGCGCATCACCGCGTCGTCGTAGGCGAGGCTCGATGCCATCGCCTCCATGCCGGCCCACATGGGGGACTGGCGGGCGCCCTGGATCATCCCCTCGGCGAGGCCGGCCAGCCGCAGGAACAGTTCGACCGCATCCCCGCGCCGCCCCTCGCCGAGTGCCTCCGTCAGCCGCTCGGTGTACTCCGCACGCTCCTTGGCGCCCTCCTCGGACATCGCGAACGGCGTCTCGTAGACGGCCACGCGCCGCACCGGCAGTCCGCTCGCCGCCGCCTCCAGTGCCAGTGCCCCGCCCGAGGAGATGCCGTACAGGTACGCCTCGCCGCCCACCGCCTCGATCACCGCGGCCAGGTCCTCGACCTCACGCTCCACGGCGTACGGCGCGGTGTCCGCGCTGGCGCCGCGGCCCCGGCGGTCGTACACCACGGCCTGGAAACGCTCCGAGAGCGACACGGCAAGCGGCGCCAGGGTGCCGCCCGTCGACATCGCGCCGCTCACCAGGACGACCGCGGGGCCGCGTCCGGTGCTCTCGTAGGCGATGCGGGTGCCGTCGCGCGAAAGGATCTTCTTGTCCATGCTCATGCAGACTGCCGCACGGCGCCGTGTTCATCGATGAGGCGGGCGGCGCGTCAGCCGATCAGAACACTTCCACCTCGTAGAAGCACAGGTGGTCCTTGATCTCGGCGACGTCCGGCTTGGGGTCCGGATACGCCCAGACGAGGTCCGGCGCGTCCGGCAGAGACCAGTAGGAGGCGGTGCCCTTGAACGGGCAGTACGTCTGGGCGTCGGACGGCGTCAGCAGATCCAGGCGCACGTCCTCGGGCGGGATGTAGTACCGCTCGGGACAGCCCGTCTCGCGCAGCACCAGCGACCGGTCGCTCTCCGCCAGCACCTGCCCGCCGCGCACCACGCGCACGTGCCCGCCGCTCCGCTCGATGGTGATGCGATGCCCTCTGGTCACGATCGCCCCTCCTCGGGTAGCCGACTCCTGAGGTACAGCGCAGGCTGAAGCGGAGTTCTTCCCTCGCCGCAGGAGGCCCCCATGCGCGCCACGGAAACGGCCGGAAACCGCTCCCGCCTGCTCCACCAGGTCCGGTACGCCCTGCGCCACCCGGAGCGTGTGCCCGCGCACGCCCGGCGCACGGTGCGGGACGCCTGGCTGCGGCTGCGCCACCCCGACCACATCGCCTACTACCGGGCCGTCATGGCCTCGGACGCGGCCCGCAGCACCGAGGCGGCGGTGGGGCACAACCCCTCGCGCGAGCAGTGGGCGCGGATCGGCCGCATGCAGTTCGACTACCTGGTGGGCCACGGCCTCCGGCCGCACCACCGGATGCTGGAGATCGGCTGCGGCAACCTGCGCGCCGGGCGGCTGTTCATCGACCACCTCGACACCGGGCACTACTACGGCATCGACATCTCGCCGCACATCCTGCTCGCCGCCCAGGACACCCTCGTGGCCGAGAAGCTCCAGCCCAAACTGCCCTACCTGGCGCTCGCCGACGACCTCACCTTCGCCTTCCTGCCGGACGCGCACTTCGACGTCGTGCACGCGCACAGCGTCTTCTCGCACTCGCCGCTGCACGTCATCGAGGAGTGCTTCGCCCACGTCGGCCGGATCCTCGCGCCCGGCGGGTTCTTCGACTTCACCTTCGACCGCACCGAGGGCGAGGAGCACCAGGTCCTGCACGAGGACTTCTACTACCGGACGCGGACCCTCACCGGCCTCGCCGCGCGGCACGGCCTGACCGCCCGGTTCATGGACGACTGGGAGCGCCTGCCCCACCGGCAGTCCAAAATGCGGGTCACCGCCACCGCGGACCGGGCCCGTACGGTGGGCTCATGAACATATGTGTCTTCCTGTCCGCCGCAGACCTCGACGAGCGCTACACCCGCCCCGCGCGGGAGTTCGCCACCCTGCTGGGCAAGGGCGGTCACACGCTCGTCTGGGGAGGCTCCGACGTCGGCCTCATGAAGGTCGTCGCCGACGGAGTGCAGGAGGCGGGCGGCCGGCTGACCGGCGTCTCCGTGCAGTTCCTCGCGGCCAGGGCCCGCTCGGGCGTCGACGAGATGGTAGTCGCCAAGGACCTCGCCGAGCGCAAGAGGCTCCTCCTGGAGAAGGCCGACGCCGTGGTCGTCATGGTCGGCGGCACGGGCACGCTCGACGAGGCGACCGAGATCCTGGAGCTGAAGAAGCACGGGCACACCGACAAGCCGGTGGTCCTGCTCAACACCGCCGGCTTCTACGACGGCCTGAAGGAGCAGTTCCGCCGCATGGACGCCGAGGGCTTCCTGCCCCGGCCGCTCACCGACCTGGTGTTCTTCGCCGAGGAGCCGGTGGGCGCGCTGGCGTACCTGGAGGAGAGCCGGGGCATCGCGTGACCCCGGCCGCGCGGGGGAGCCGGGCCGCCGGGTGGCCCCTGCTGCGAGGGTGAGCCGGGACGTGGCCAGGGCCCGGACCGGTACGCGGCGTGGCCCGGATGTGATGCGAGCATGGCGGGCATGGCTACTCATGTGATCACCGGAGCCGGCTCCGGCATCGGCGCGGCCGTGGCCCGCCGCCTGCACGCGCGCGGGGACGACCTCGTGCTGCACGCGCGTGACGCGGGCCGCGCGAAGGAACTGGCGGCCGAGTTCCCCGGGGCGAGGACCCTGGTCGGCGACCTCGCCGACCCCGACAAGCTCTCCTGGGCCTTCTCCCACCAGTCGCTGCCGGACCGCGTGGACTCCCTGCTGCACATCGCCGGCGTCGTCGACCTCGGCCCGGTCGGCGAGCTCACCCCGAAGACCTGGCGCCACCAGCTCAACGTCAACCTGGTCGCCCCCGCCGAGCTGACCCGCCACTTCCTGCCCCAACTGCGCGCCGCCCGCGGCCACGTGCTCTTCGTCAACTCCGGCGCCGGCCTCAACGCCCACGCCGACTGGTCCGCGTACGCCGCCTCCAAGCACGGCCTGAAGGCCCTCGCCGACTCCCTGCGCCACGAGGAGCGCGGCAACGGAGTCCGTGTCACCTCGGTCTACCCCGGCCGCACGGCCAGCCCCATGCAGGCCAAGGTCCACCAGCAGGAGGGCAAGGAGTACGACGCAGCGCGGTGGATCGACCCGGAGTCGGTCGCCACGACGATCGTCATGGCCCTGGACCTGCCGCGGGACGCGGAGGTCAACGACCTGACCGTGCGCCCGGGGAGCTGACCCCGGCCCAGCCCTGCGTAGGCTTCTCCGGTGAGCGAAAACAGCCAGTTCAGGTTCGGCACGGCCACCGGCGTGGGGTCCATGCCGGGCGGCGACGCCCGTGAGGCCGCCAAGACCGTCACCGGCACCTTCGAGGACTTCCCCTTCCTGCCCGAACTGCCCTCCCGGGGCCCCGGCGCGGACATGATCGGGCGGACCGCCGGCCTGCTCGTGGAGCTGTACGCGCGCGTGGAGCCCAGCGGATGGCGGCTGGGGGACCGGCCGGGGCGCGACACCAAGCGGGCCCGCTCCTGGCTCGGCGAGGACCTCGACGCCCTGGAGGAGTTCACGCAGGAGTACGAAGGGCCGCTGAAGGTCCAGGCCGTCGGCCCCTGGACTCTCGCCGCCCACCTGGAGCTGCGAGGCGGCGAGGTGGCCCTCTCCGACCCGGGGGCCTGCCGTGACCTCGCCGCCTCCCTCGCCGAGGGCCTGCGGCTGCATCTCGCCGAGGTGCAGCGGCGGATCCCCGGCGCGCAGCTCGTCCTCCAGCTCGACGAGCCGTCCCTCACCGCCGTCCTGCGCGGCCAGGTGAAGAGCGCCAGCGGCTACCGCACCCACCGGGCCGTCGACCGGCAGGTCGTCGAGCAGACGCTGCGCGACCTCGCCGGGGTGCACACGACCGGCCCGCTCGTGGTCCACTCCTGTGCCCCGGACGTGCCGTTCGCCCTGCTCCGCCGGGCCGGTGCGGCCGCCGTCTCCTTCGACTTCTCTCTCCTCACCGAGCGTGACGACGAGGCGATCGGGGAGGCCGTGGAGGGCGGCACCCGCCTCTTCGCCGGTGTCGTCCCGTCCGCGGAGGGCCCATTGTCAGACCCTGCCGGTAGCGTCATGGGTGTCAGGACGCTGTGGCGCAGGCTGGGGCTGTCACCGGGGCTTCTCGCGGAGGCGGTCACGGTCACCCCGGCGTGCGGACTCGCGGGGGCCTCCCCGGGGTACGCGCGCACGGCTCTCGCGCACTGCGCCCGGGCGGCGAGATCCCTCGCGGACAACCCAGAGTAACGGGAGGACGACACGGTGGCCGGGGACAAGCAGGCGGAGACGACGACGGTGCCCGCCGAGGCACGGGAGAACCACGCGCGCCTCGCTGAGCAGATCGAGGAGCACCGCTTCCGGTACTACGTGAAGGACGCTCCCGTCGTCAGCGACGCGGAGTTCGACCGGTTGCTGCTTTCCCTGGAGGCGCTGGAGGAGGAGCATCCGGAGCTGCGTACGCCGGACTCGCCGACCCAGAAGGTCTCCGGGTCCTACGAGACGGAGTTCACGGCCGTCGAGCACCGCCAGCGCATGCTCTCCCTCGACAACACGTTCAACGACGAGGAGATGGCCGCCTGGACGGAGCGCATCGCCAGGGAACTGGGCGAGCAGGAGTACCACTTCCTGTGCGAGCTGAAGGTCGACGGCCTCGCCGTGAACCTCACCTACGAGCACGGCCGCCTCACCCGTGCGGCCACCCGCGGCGACGGCCGCACGGGCGAGGACATCACGCCGAACGTCCGGACCATCGCGGAGATCCCCGACCGCCTCAAGGGCGACTCCGTCCCCGACCTCGTGGAGATCCGCGGCGAGGTCTACTTTCCGATGGAGAAGTTCCAGGAGCTCAACGCCCGTCTCGTCGAGGCCGGTGACAAGCCCTTCGCCAACCCGCGCAACGCGGCGGCCGGTTCACTGCGCCAGAAGGACCCGCGCGTCACCGCCACCCGCCCCCTGCACATGGTGGTCCACGGCATCGGTGCCCTGGAGGGCTTCACCGGCCTGACCCGCCTCTCCCAGGCCTATGACCTGCTGAAGACCTGGGGTCTGCCCACTTCCGGACACAACCGGGTGGTCGACGGCCTCGACGGTATCCGGGAGTTCATCGCCCACTTCGGCGAGAACCGCCACTCCGTGGCGCACGAGATCGACGGCGTGGTCGTCAAGCTCGACCAGATCCCGCTCCAGGGCCGCCTCGGCTCCACCTCGCGCGCGCCGCGCTGGGCCATCGCCTACAAGTACGCGCCGGAGGAGGTCAACACCAAGCTCGTCAACATCCGTGTGGGCGTGGGCCGCACGGGCCGGGTCACCCCGTACGCCCAGGTCGAGCCGGTCACGGTCGCGGGCTCCGAGGTCGAGTTCGCCACGCTCCACAACCAGGACGTGGTCAAGGCCAAGGGCGTCCTCATCGGGGACACGGTCGTACTGCGCAAGGCCGGTGACGTCATCCCCGAGATCCTCGGGCCGGTCGCCGACCTGCGCGACGGCAGCGAGCGCGAGTTCGTGATGCCGAGCGAGTGCCCCGAGTGCGGTACGGCGCTGCGGCCGATGAAGGAGGGCGACGTCGACCTGCGCTGCCCGAACGCCCGCACCTGCCCGGCCCAGTTGCGCGAGCGCCTGTTCTACCTCGCGGGCCGCAAGGCCCTGGACATCGAGCACTTCGGTTACGTCGCCGCCGCCGCCCTCACCGCCCCGCTGGAGCCGAAGACCCCGCCGCTGGTGGACGAGGGGGACCTGTTCGACCTCACCATCGAGCAGCTCCTGCCCATCAAGGCGTACGTCCTCGACCCGGACAGCGGGCTGCCCAAGCGCGACCCGAAGACCGGCGAGGAGAAGGTCGCCACGATCTTCGCGAACCAGCAGGGCGAGCCCCGCAAGAACGCGATCGCCATGCTGGAGAACATCGCGGCGGCCAAGGAGCGTCCCCTCGCCCGCGTCATCACCAGCCTGTCGATCCGTCACGTCGGGCCCGTCGCGGCCGAGGCGCTGGCCCGCGAGTTCCGCTCGATCGAGCGCATCGACCAGGCCACGGAGGAGGAACTGGCGGTCACCGAGGGCGTCGGCTCGACCATCGCGGCTTCCCTCAAGCAGTGGTTCGCCGAGGACTGGCACCGCGACATCATCCGTAAGTGGAAGGCCGCCGGCGTCCGCATGGAGGAGGAGAGCACCGGCGAGGACGAGGGGCCGCGCCCCCTGGAAGGGCTCACCGTCGTCGTCACCGGCACCCTCGAACACTTCACCCGGGACGGCGCCAAGGAGGCGCTGCAGAGCCGCGGGGCGAAGGTGACCGGCTCTGTTTCGAAGAAGACGTCGTTCGTCGTGGTGGGGGACAGCCCCGGATCGAAGTACGACAAGGCGATGCAGCTGAAGGTTCCGGTCCTGAACGAGGAGGGTTTCGGCGTCCTGCTGGAGCAGGGACCGGAAGCGGCGGCCGAAGTCGCTCTTTCGGCCGAGGAGTAGCGGTTGAAGGCCACCCGTTCGGCGCATACCAGATGCATACGGGTGGCCGGGGCGCATTCGGGCAACCGTCGGCGACCGCTGCCCGTGGAAGCCTTCTGCGGCCTACTGTTGAGATGTGCGCCTGCCGTGCCCAGCTGCGGTCGGGGCATCTTCGTGCTCGCACAGAGCGCGGGGAAGGGTTTTCCAGCGCGGGCCGCCCAAGGGTTGTCGGGCACCGGGCCGCGGGGCGTGGGCACCGCCGGCTGTGAGAGGGACGGGAATGGAACCGACCGAGAGCGCCGTGCCGGGCTCCCGCCTGCTCCTGCGCCGCGTGGCGGCCGCATGGCGTGCAGTCCGCGGGGCGGGGCGTCCGGGTGCGGAGGTGCGCGCCGTCGGACAGTACACCCCGGACGGGCGTGGCGGCGGGGGGCGCGCCGCGGACGGCCCCGGCGCGCAGGCGATCACCGAACACCCGCCCGGACTGACCGGCGCGGACGACGCGGACGGCGAACGGCACCAGTCCTGGCCCGCGCTGCCCGCGGCGGTCGTCGCGGCGGCCGGATTCGTCCTGGGCGCCGGCTTCTACCGCGCCTTCACCGGCGGCCACCCGCTCTTCCCGGCGGGCACGGCCGGCTGGGCGCTGGCCGTGCTGACCGGCGTCATCGTCGGCCACCTCGTCATGCTGGGCCGCTCCCGCTGGTGGGGCGGCACCGGCTCGGGCGCCGCCCTCACCCTCGCCGTGCTGCTGCTCTACGGCTGGGTTCCGGCCGGCATGGTCAGCCTCACGGTCGTCGTGCTGGTCGGCGTAGCCCGTCGCAACCGCTGGCGCCAGGGCGTGCTGCACGGCGCGGTCGACCTCCTCGGCATCGGCGCCGGCGCGCTCGTGCTGGCCGCCTTCGGAACCGTGCCGTCCGTCGAGTCCCCGGCGGAGCCCGCCGCCTGGACCCTCGCCACCGCACCCCAGGTGGCCCTGGTCGCCGTCGCCTACCTGATGGTCACCCGGGTCCTGCTCTGGTACCTGCACGCCCCGCGCCCCGGGCTGCCCACCGTCGCCCGCACCGCACTGGTCAGACAAGGCCTGGTCGCGGTCGCGCTGCTGGGGATCGCGCCGCTGGTCTGCGTGGTCGCCGTAGCCAAGCCGATCCTGCTGCCGCTGTTCTCCATCCCCCTGATCGCCCTGGACTCCACCCTGTGGATAGCCCGGGCCCGGGCGGAGGAGCAACTGCGCGACCCGCTGACCGGGCTGCCCAACCGCCAGTGGCTGCTGGAGCGCATCTGGACGGCGCTCGACGACGCGGAGCGGATCAACGCACGCGCCGCCCTCATGCTGATCGACCTCGACCGGTTCCGGTCGGTCAACGACACGCTCGGTCATCTGGCCGGTGACCGGCTGCTGCTGCAGATCGCCGACCGGCTGCGGGTGGCGCTGCCGCGCGGGGCGGAGGCCGCCCGGCTCGGCGGGGACGAGTTCGCCGTTTTACTGCCGGTCGCCGACTCCACGACGTCCGCGACCCGGGTCGCCCGCAACCTCGTCGCCGCCCTCAGCTCCCCCCTCGACCTCGACGGCCTCACTCTCGTCCTGGAGGCCAGCGCCGGGGTCGCCGTCTTCCCCGACCACGCCCTGGACGCCGAGGGACTGCTGCGGCGGGCGGACGTGGCGATGTACCAGGCGAAGCGGGACCGCACCGGCGTCGAGGTCTACGAGTCCAAGCGCGACTCCAACACCCCCGACCGCCTCGGCCTGCTGGGCGATCTGCGCCGCGCCCTCGACGCGCACGAGGTGCATCTGCACTACCAGCCCAAGGTCCGCTTCGACGGCCAGGTCGCCGGCCTGGAGGCCCTGGTCCGCTGGGTGCATCCCGAGCGGGGCAAGGTGCCGCCGGACGAGTTCATAGCGATCGCCGAGTCCTCGGGCCTGATGCCCCACCTCACCGAGTACGTCCTGGAGACCGCGCTCGGCCAGGTCGCGCGCTGGCGGGAGCAGGGCCTGTTCGTCCCGGTCGCGGTGAACGTCTCCCCGCGCGATGTGCACACCCCCGGCTTCGCCGGTTCCGTCGCCGCCCGGCTGGCCCGGCACGGCGTCCCGGCGGGAGCGCTCCAACTGGAGATCACGGAACACGTCCTGCTGGAGGATCCGCAGCGCGCCGCCGACACCCTCAACCAACTGACCGCGCACGGCGTGAAGATGTCCCTCGACGACTTCGGCACGGGCTACTCCTCGCTCGTGCACCTGCGCCGGCTCCCGGTCAGCGAGCTGAAGATCGACCGTTCGTTCGTGGCCCGGCTCGCGGTCGACACCGAGGACGCCGAGATCGTGCGCTGCACGGTCGACCTCGCCCACTCCCTCGGCCTGCTCGTCGTCGCCGAGGGCGTCGAGGACGACGAGACCTGGGAACGCCTGCGCGACCTCGGCTGCGACGCCGTCCAGGGCTGGCTGGTCGCGGCGGCGATGCCCCCGGAGGAGACCACGGCGTGGCTGCGGGCGCGGGGGCCCCGGGGGTGGCAGCGACCGCGCGCCGCGCTGCCCGCGGCGACAGCCGACGAGTGACCCTCCCGGCCGCCGTTCCGCTCATCCGGCTGTGCGGTCCGGCCGGGGGGTGAGCCTCTCCCGCCCGCGGCTGCCCAGCGGTTGGGCCTCCCGGCCGTGCGAGGCGGTACGGCGGCAGCGGTTCGTGCCGCGCGGTGCGTCCCCGCGGCTCCGGTCCGTCCGGTCCGTCCGGTCTGTTCGGCCGGTCCGCTCCGCCCGGTCCGCTCCGCCCGGTCGTTCTGGAGGAGTGCTCAGTCCGTGCCCTGAGGCGCGAAGTGGCTGATCAGCAGGGCCAGCCGTCGCTCGTGCGCCTCCTCTGGCAGCCGGCCGCTGCGCATCAGGGTCACCAGCCCGTGCAGTCCGGCCCAGTACGTCTCCGTCAGCAACCCCGTGTCCTCGCCCTCGGCCGCCATCGGCTGGACGGCCCGCAGCAGTTCGCCGAAGGCGTCCTGCAGGGGTGCCGGCGCCTCGGGTGTGGCGAACGGCAGGTCCACGAGGTGCGTGAACATCGCGTCGTAGAGCGCGGGCCGCCGCCGGGCGAAGGCGGTGTACGCCCCGCCCACCCCTGCCAGCGCCTCGCGGGCGCTCCCGGCCGCCGTGCGCGCGGCCCGAAGCTCGCCGGCCAGGTCCGCGCAGCCCTGCACCGCCACCGCCGCCATGATCGCGTCCTTGCCCTTGAAGTGGCTGTAGAGGACCGGCTGGCTGTACTCGATCTCCTCGGCGAGCCGACGCGTGGTCACCGCGTCCCAGCCCTCCGCCTCCGCCAGATTACGTGCGGCCGCCACGATCAGCCGCTCACGTTCGGCTCGCTCGCGCTCCCGGCGCGTCTGGATCGTCATGAGCGAGATGCTAGCACTGCTAGTGTTCCTGTCGACGCTCTGCTAGCTTCGCTCTAGTCCCTAGCGCTGCTAGCGAGGAGAAGAGACGTGACCGTCGCCGCCTGCACCCTGGCCGTCGTGCTCAACCTGTTCTGCCTGTTCCTCGGCTACCGGTTCCTGTTCCGGCCCGCCCCCGCCGCCGCGGGGTACGGCGTCCCGGCCGACCCCGGCGGCGATGCCGGCGCCTACCTGACGATCAAGGGCCTGCGGGACGGCACCTTCGGGCTGGTCGGCCTGGCGCTGCTCGCGTTCGCGGGCATCCGTGCCGAGGCCTGGTTCATGCTCGGCGTGGCACTCGTGCCGCTCGGCGACACACTGATCGTGCTGCGCCACGGCGGTGCCAAGGCGGTGGCCTTCGGGGTCCACTTCGCCACAGCGGTCGTCGTCCTGATCACTGCCGGACTGCTCTTCGCGGTCTGAGCGCGCCGCCCGACGAACGAGGCCTGTCCGAGTGGGCCGACTGGACAACGAGGCCCGGTGGAACCGCCGTCACGGAGGGGCGCGGCAAACCGTTTCACGGGCACGGTCCCCCGCCCCATAGGATTAGGCCAAACCCATTCACTCACCCCAGAGGATCGCTGCATGCCTGGCATCACGCGCGAGGAGGTCGCCCACCTCGCCCGGCTGGCGCGTCTGGAGCTGAAGCCCGAAGAGCTCGACCACTTCGCGGGACAGCTGGACGACATCATCGGCGCGGTCGCCCGCGTCAGCGAGGTCGCCGACCAAGACGTACCGCCGACCTCGCACCCCCTCCCGCTGACGAACGTCATGCGGGCGGACGAGGTCCGTCCGTCGCTCACCCCCGAGCAGGCGCTCTCCGGCGCCCCGGCCCAGGAGCAGCAGCGTTTCAAGGTGCCGCAGATCCTGGGGGAGGACTAACCGCCATGACGGCCAAGAACATCGAACACTGCATCAGGCTCACGGCCGCCGAGACCGCCGCGAAGATCGCCTCCGGCGAGCTCACGGCCGTCGAGGTCACCGAGGCCCACCTCGCCCGCATCGAGGCCGTCGACGAGAAGGTGCACGCCTTCCTGCACGTCGACCGCGAGGGCGCCCTCGCCCAGGCCCGTGCCGTCGACGAGAAGCGTGCCAAGGGGGAGAAGCTCGGGCCCCTGGCCGGTGTGCCCCTCGCGCTGAAGGACATCTTCACCACCGAGGGCATGCCCACGACCGTCGGCTCGAAGATCCTCGAGGGCTGGATCCCGCCGTACGACGCGACGGTCACCCAGCGACTGAAGGCCGCCGACGTGGTCATCCTCGGCAAGACCAACATGGACGAGTTCGCCATGGGGTCCTCCACCGAGAACAGCGCCTACGGCCCGACCGGCAACCCCTGGGACCTCACCAAGATCCCCGGCGGCTCCGGTGGCGGTTCGTCCGCCGCGCTGGCCTCCTTCCAGGCCCCGCTCGCCATCGGCACCGACACCGGCGGCTCCATCCGCCAGCCCGCCGCCGTCACCGGCACGGTCGGGGTGAAGCCGACGTACGGCGCGGTCTCCCGGTACGGCATGGTCGCCTTCTCCTCCTCCCTCGACCAGGGCGGTCCCTGTGCCCGCACGGTCCTGGACGCGGCCCTGCTGCACGAGGTCATCGCCGGGCACGACCCGCTCGACTCGACCTCCATCGACGAGCCCGTCCCGGCGGTCGTCGAGGCCGCCCGTAACGGCTCGGTCGAGGGCATGCGCGTCGGCGTCGTCAAGCAGTTCCGCGGCGAGGGCTACCAGGCCGGCGTCATCCAGCGCTTCGACGAGTCCGTCGCGCTGCTCAAGGAGCTGGGCGCCGAGATCGTCGAGCTGGACTGCCCGTCCTTCGACCTGGCGCTGTCGGCCTACTACCTGATCGCGCCGAGCGAGTGCTCCTCCAACCTCGCCCGCTTCGACGGCCTGCGCTACGGCCTGCGGACCGGCGACGACGGCACGCACTCCGCCGAGGAGGTCACCTCCCTCACCCGCGAGGCCGGCTTCGGCCCCGAGGTAAAGCGCCGCATCATGCTCGGCACGTACGCCCTGTCCAGTGGCTACTACGACGCCTACTACGGCAGCGCCCAGAAGGTCCGCACGCTCATCAAGCAGGACTTCGACACGGCGTTCGAGCAGGTCGACGTGATCGTCTCCCCGACGACCCCGACCACCGCCTTCGCGATCGGCGAGCGCGCCGACGACCCGATGGCGATGTACCTCGCCGACCTGTGCACCATCCCGACCAACCTGGCGGGCAACGCGGCCATGTCGCTGCCGTGCGGTCTCGCCCCGGAGGACAACCTCCCGGTCGGCCTGCAGATCATCGCCCCCGTCATGAAGGACGACCGCCTCTACAAGGTGGGTGCCGCCGTCGAGGCCGCCTTCGTGGAAAAGTGGGGCCACCCGCTGATCGAGGAGGCTCCGTCGCTGTGAGCGCACTGTCCAAGGCCAAGGGCTTCAAGAAGTCCAAGTCCGGTCTGTACATCTCGATGGCCACGTCGGCGTTCGGCGCCGTCGGGGTCTACAAGCAGATCAAGAAGGCCCGCGGAGACAACGACACGCTGCGGCTGCTCGACGCCGTCGTGACCGGAGCGGCGGTCGTCACCAACCTGGCCATTCTCTACCGCGAGCTGAAGCAGCTGGGCGACGAAGACGTCCTGTTGGGCTGAGAGGGAAGTTCACCGTGACCACCACGACCGACCTGGTGTCGTACGAGGACGCACTCGCGTCGTACGACCCCGTCATGGGCCTCGAGGTCCATGTCGAACTCGGCACCAAGACCAAGATGTTCTGCGGCTGCTCGACCGCCCTCGGCCAGGACGCCAACACGCAGACCTGCCCGGTCTGCCTCGGCATGCCCGGCGCGCTGCCGGTCGTCAACGCGACCGGCGTCGAGTCCGCCATCAAGATCGGCCTCGCGCTGAACTGCGAGATCGCCGAGTGGTGCCGCTTCGCCCGGAAGAACTACTTCTATCCGGACATGCCGAAGAACTTCCAGACGTCCCAGTACGACGAGCCGATCGCCTTCAACGGCTACCTCGACGTGCAGCTGGAGGACGGCGAGACCTTCCGCGTGGAGATCGAGCGCGCCCACATGGAGGAGGACACCGGCAAGTCGACGCACGTCGGCGGCGCGACGGGCCGGATCCACGGCGCCTCGCACTCGCTCCTGGACTACAACCGCGCCGGCATCCCGCTCATCGAGATCGTCACCAAGCCGATCGAGGGCGCGGGCGAGCGTGCCCCCGAGGTCGCGCGGGCCTACGTCCGTGAGCTGCGCGAGCTCATCAAGGCGCTCGGCGTCTCCGAGGCCCGGATGGAGATGGGCCAGATGCGCTGCGACGTGAACCTGTCGCTGCGCCCGAACGGCACCGAGAAGTTCGGCACGCGTTCGGAGACGAAGAACGTCAACTCGCTGCGGTCCGTGGAGCGCGCGGCCCGCTTCGAGATCCAGCGGCACGCGGCCGTGCTGTCGTCCGGTGGCACGATCATCCAGGAGACCCGGCACTTCCACGAGGACACGGGGTCGACGACCTCGGGTCGTGTGAAGGAGGAGGCCGAGGACTACCGGTACTTCCCGGAGCCCGACCTCGTCCCGGTGGCCCCGTCCCGTGAGTGGGTCGAGGAGATCCGGGCCGGACTGCCGGAGCTGCCGCTGGTCCGCCGCAACCGGCTCCGTGAGGAGTGGGGCGTCTCGGCCACCGACATGCAGGCGATCCTCAACGCCGGTGCGCTGGAGCCGATCGTCGCCACCATCGAGGCCGGGGCCGACGCCGCCTCGGCCCGCAAGTGGTGGATGGGTGAGCTGGCCCGCAGCGCCAACGAGTCGGGCAAGGCGCTCGACGAACTGGCGATCACCCCGGCGCAGGTCGCCCGGGTCACCGAGCTCGTCGCGAAGGGCGACCTGAACGACAAGCTGGCCCGGCAGGTCATCGAGGGCGTCCTCGCGGGCGAAGGCACCCCGGACGAGGTCGTCGACAAGCGTGGCCTGAAGGTCGTCTCCGACGAGGGCGCGCTGACGGCCGCCGTCGACGAGGCCATCGCCGGCAACCCGGGCGTCGCGGACAAGATCCGCGGCGGCAAGGTGGCCGCGGCCGGCGCCCTGGTCGGCGCGGTCATGAAGGCCACGCGCGGTCAGGCCGACGCGGCCCGCGTCAAGGAGCTGATCCTTCAGAAACTGGGCGTCGGCGAGGGCTGAGCCCTCGGACCCGGGAGAGGGG
>NZ_JBHVCP010000065.1:0-40882 GCF_042803315.1 Streptomyces sp. NPDC057424 | reverse complement strand
GCCCTGCCCATCAGGGCGCGGGGCGACCGCGCGCCCGGACACGGAACCCCCGCAGCCGCCCACAGAGCAGCCACGGAACCCCCACACCCGCCCACAGAGCAGCCACGGGCTCCGAGGCACCCTGCCCCAGCAGCGCAGCTATAGTGCGGGGACCAGCCGCCCCCAGTGTGTGAGGCCCCCGGACGTGTTGACCCAGACGACCTCACGGGTCCTCGAACCGAGCGACCTGGACGCCGCGCTCGCCGTCCTCGACCGCGAGCCGGTCGCGAACGCCTTCGTGACGTCCCGCGTGCAGATCGCCGGACTCGACCCGTGGCGGCTCGGCGGCGAGATGTGGGGCTGGTACGAGGACGGGATCCTCACGTCCCTCTGCTACGCCGGCGCCAACCTGGTCCCGATCTGCGCCGGCCCGCGCGCCGTCCGCGCCTTCGCCGACCGTGCACGCCGGGCCGGCCGTCGCTGCTCCTCCATCGTCGGCCCCTCCGGCGCCACCTCCGACCTGTGGCGGCTGCTGGAACCTCACTGGGGTCCGGCCCGCGACGTCCGCCGCCACCAGCCGCTCATGGTGACCGACCACCTCCCGGCCGGCATCACCCCGGACCCCTACGTCCGTCGCGTCCGCAAGGACGAGATGGAGGCGATCATGCCGGCGTGTGTCGCGATGTTCACCGAGGAGGTCGGCGTCTCCCCGCTGGCCGGCGACGGCGGCCTGCTCTACCAGGCCCGCGTCGCCGAACTCGTCGGCTCCGGCCGCGCTTTCGCCCGCTTCGACTCGGACGGCAAGGTCGTCTTCAAGGCCGAGATCGGCGCCGCGACGAACCGCGCCTGCCAGATCCAGGGCGTGTGGGTGGCCCCCGAGTACCGGGGCACCGGCCTGGCCGCCCCCGGCATGGCGGCCGTCCTGCGCTACGCCCTGGCCGACGTCGCCCCGGTCGTCAGCCTGTACGTCAACGACTTCAACACGGCGGCCAGGAGGACGTATACGAGGGTCGGCTTCCAGGAGGTCGGCGCTTTCATGAGCGTGCTCTTCTGAGGGGGCAGTGGGCGGGCGGGCTCGAACCGGTGGGGGGAACCGCGCGAGCGATCGCACAAAATCCCGCACCCCGACGACCACCCAAACGTCCCTGTAGGCTCCCGGCATGGACCTGGTGATCGGCCCCCTCGACCTCCCCGCCCACGTAGACGAGGCCCTGGCCGTCCAAGCCGTGGCTTTCGGTCTCGGCCCCGACGAAGTCGCCGTCCGCCGCCAGATCGTCCTCCGCCACATGACCTACCCCGGCGCCCGCGCCCTCGGCGCCACAGTCGGCGGCGACCTGGTCGGGTTCGTCTACGGCATGCCCAACGACCGCACCCACTGGTGGTCCACCGTCGTGGAGCCGTACCTCAGGGCGAACGGCCACGACCACTGGCTCGACGACTCCTTCGTGATCACCGAACTGCACGTCCACCCCGCGTACCAGAACCGCGGCCTCGGACGCTCCCTGATCACCACGATCACCGACGGCGCCGCGGAACCCCGCTCGATCCTCTCCGCGATCGACACCGACAGCCCGGCCCGAGCCCTCTACCGCTCCCTCGGCTACCAGGACCTGGCCCGCCAGGTCCTCTTCCCCAGCGCGCCCAAGCCGTACGCCGTGATGGGCGCCCCCCTGCCCCTGCGCCGCGGATAACCGATTTCCACCGCCCCGCACCCCCCGGATAACCTCCTGCCATCACCTTCCCCCACTCTCGGCTCCGCTCGAGCGGGGGGACCCCCAGCAGCAGGAGCAGAGGAACCATGGCGAACGTACCGGTCCAGCGCATGTCCCAGTTGTTGGCGAAGACGTTGCGCGACGACCCGGCCGACGCCGAGGTCCTCAGCCACAAACTCCTCGTCCGTGCCGGCTACGTACGCCGCACCGCCGCCGGCATCTGGAGCTGGCTGCCCCTCGGCAAGAAGGTGCTGGCCAACGTCGAGCGCATCGTCCGTGAGGAGATGGACGCCGTCGGCGCCCAGGAGGTCCTGCTCCCCGCCATCCTGCCCCGTGAGCCCTACGAGGCCACCGGCCGCTGGGAGGAGTACGGCCCCGAGCTGTTCCGCCTGCAGGACCGCAAGGGCGGCGACTACCTCCTCGGCCCCACCCACGAGGAGATCTTCACCCTCCTGGTGAAGGACCAGGCGTCCTCCTACAAGGACCTTCCGGTCATCCTCTACCAGATCCAGAACAAGTACCGCGACGAGGCCCGGCCCCGCGCGGGCATCCTGCGCGGCCGCGAGTTCCTGATGAAGGACTCCTACTCCTTCGACACCGAGGACGAGGGCCTCGCGCGGTCCTACGCCCTGCACCGCGAGGCCTACCAGAAGATCTTCGCGCGACTCGGCCTCGACTACCGCATCTGCGCCGCGACAGCGGGCGCGATGGGCGGCTCCAAGTCCGAGGAGTTCCTGGCCCCGGCCGAGGCCGGCGAGGACACCTTCGCCGACTGCCCGAACTGCGACTTCGCCGCCAACACCGAGGCGATCACGTACGAGTTGAAGCCCGTCGACGGCTCGGACGTGCCGGCCGCCGAGGACATCCCGACCCCCGACACCCCGACCATCGAGACCCTCGCCGCCTCCCTCGGCGTCCCGGCCTCGGCCACGCTGAAGAACCTCCTCGTGAAGGTCGACGGCGAGATCGTCGCCGTCGGCGTCCCCGGGGACCGCGAGGTCGACATGGGCAAGGTCGAGGCGCACTTCGCCCCGGCCTCCGTCGAACTGGTCACCGAGACGGACTTCACGGCCCGCCCCGACCTGGTCCGCGGCTACGTCGGACCCCAGGGCCTGGACAAGGTCACGTACATCGCCGACCCGCGGATCGCCCCGGGCACGGCCTGGATCACCGGCGCCAACAAGGCCGGCACGCACACCAGGAACGTCGTCGCGGGCCGTGACTTCGAGGTCGACAGGTACGTCGACGTCGTCGTCGTGCAGGAGGGCGACCCCTGCCCGAAGTGCGGCACGGGCCTCGTCCTCGACCGCGCCATCGAGATCGGCCACATCTTCCAGCTGGGCCGCAAGTACGCCGACGCCCTCAAGCTCGACGTCCTCGGCCAGAACGGCAAGCCCGTCCGCGTCACGATGGGCTCCTACGGCATCGGTGTCTCCCGCGCGGTGGCCGCCCTTGCCGAGCAGAGCGCCGACGACAAGGGCCTGTGCTGGCCCGCCGAGGTCGCCCCGGCCGACGTCCACGTCGTCGCCGCCGGCAAGGCCCTCCAGACCGAGCTGGCCCTCGACATCTCCGCGAAGCTGGCCGCGGCCGGTGTCCGCGTCCTGGTCGACGACCGCGCCGGCGTCTCCCCGGGCGTCAAGTTCACGGACTCCGAGCTGATCGGCGTACCGCAGATCCTGGTGGCCGGCAGGCGTGCGGCCGACGGCGTGGTGGAACTGAAGGACCGCCGCACCGGCGAGCGCGAGGAACTGACGGTCGAGGAGGCCGTCGCCCGCCTCACGGCGTAGGACCGTCCACGGCGCTGCCGCGAGCGCTCCGGTCGCCCGGAGCGCTCACAGCCAGCCCGCGAACTCCAGCAGCAGCTCCGCGTCCCGAGGCCGCCCGACCCGCCCCGCCCGCACGCCCGACTCCACGGCCCGGAACAGCGTCCAGCCCCGCAGCCGCTCCTGGTCCACGTCCAGGGACTCGGCGAGCCGCTTCACCCGGCGGCGGGTCGTGGCCGCGCCGGACGGCTGGGCGATCAGGTCCTCCACTCGGTCCCTGACCAGCCGGGCCAGATCGAAGGCGCACTCGCCGACCACCGGGTCTGGCCCCACGGCCAGCCATGGCATCCGCTCCCCGCCGAGCACCTTGCTCTGCCGGAACGTGCCGTGCAGCAGCCGGTGCTCGGGCGGCGCGTCCAGCAGCTCCCCGCGCGCCGCGAGCGCCAGGTCGACCAGCGGGGCCACCTCGGGATCGGCCCGCGCCCGCATCGCCTCGGCCTGCCGCCCGGTCCGCTCGGCCACGGTCTCGAAGGGAAAGTCGGCGGGTGGCTCCACCCACAGCCGCCGCAGCGTCCCCGCCGCCTCCAGCAGCGCCTTCGCCTCCGGCAGCGACCGCACCGACACGTCCGGATGCAGCCGCTCCAGCAGCAGGACGCCGTCCGCGGTGAAGGGCTCGAGCAGCTGCACGGCACCCCGCCCGGCCCAGTGCGCGAGCGCGGCCCGCTCCGCCTCCGGGCGGGCCCGGCCCGGCGCCAGCTTGAGCACGGCGGGCGTCCCGTCGGCCGTCCGCACCAGCACGACCAGGCTGCTGCGCCCGCCCGGAACCTGCACCCGCTCCACGGTCAACTCGCGTAGCGCGACGGCCTGCTGCGCCGCCTCGGGCAGCTTCTCCAGCCAGTCGTCACCGTCCGGCGCCGTCTCACCGAGCGCCCTGACCAGACGCTTCGGCGGTTCGAAAACCATGCGCGAGTCGTTCCCTTCCTGCTGTCCGCGGTGCGTGCCCTGCGCGGGTCACGCCGTCGGCGCCGCCGAGGGCGGGGCCGTGCCGGCCCGCTCGGTGAGCCCAGGGAAGGCTACGCTCTCGCCGCGCCAGCGCACCGCCCGCACCGCCGCCTCCCGCAGCGCGTCGGCGGCCAGAGCCCGCCGCCCGCCGCCCGCCGCCCGCACCAGGTCGGCGTACACCCCGGCCACCCGGTCCTCCAGCTCGGTGGCGAGCCGTACGGCCGCCGCCGAGTCCGGCACCTGGAAGGGCAGCGCGTAACCGGCGGACGCGGCCACCGGTCGGCCCCCCAGGTCCTTCACCTCGCGCACCAGTGCATCCCTGCGCGCCCGGTGCGCGTCGTACGCCGTGATCGCCTCGGTGCGCTGCCCGTCGCCGATCCTCCCGCCGACGACGCCGTACCCGTACACCGCCGCGTGCTCGGCCGCCAGCGCGGCCTGCAGGGCACGCAGCTCCCGGTCCTTCTCCTCGCTCACGCGTTCCCCTTCGTCAGCAGATACACGTGCGCGGCCCCGGCCGCCGCCACCGACGCCAGCAGCCGCGCCAGCTCGCCCGGCGCCCCGCCCAGCGCCTTGGCCCGCCGGTCGGCGAGCTCCTTCTCCGCGGCGGCGAGTCCGGCGAGGGCGTCCTTGTCGTTGCCCGGCACAGTCGCGGACGGGGAGGGCGAGGCCGAAGAGGCTGCCGAAGGAGATACGGAAGCTGATACGGAAGGAGAGACCGAAGGCGACGCCTTCCGGTCGCCGCCGAAGGCCTGCGCGTGCCGTACGACCTCCTCGCGCAGCGGCCGCAGCCGCCCCGCGAGTCCCGGCCGGGCGGCGATCACCGCGTCGTAGTGCTCCACCAGCGCCTCGCTGTCCCGGGACGCACGCGCACGTGCGGCCCGGTCGGCGGCCGACGGGCCGTCGCCGGCCGGGCCGCCGGAATCCCCGCCGGTGCAGCCCGTCAGGGCGAGGGCCGCCGGGGCGGCGGCGAGCAGACTCCGTCTGCGCGGCCCCGAGCGGGCACGCGGCGATGGGGGGAACGGCACGTCAGACGTCCTCGGGGGCTCGTTTCGAGAAACATACGAGAAAGAAGGGACTGTACGGGCTGCACGCCCGTGATCACGGTACCCGGGCCCCCGCCCGGCATCACTCAGCGGCACCGTTCGTGACCGGGTGGACGGCAACACTCCCCGCGACCGGATACCCTTTGATCAGACACGCGACCCATCCCACAACAGCACACGCGGCCGAGGAGTCACCCGGATGAGCACCACCCAGAGCGAGAGGCTGCGAGAGCTACTGGAACCGCTCGTCAGCTCCCAGGGCCTGGATCTCGAAGAGATCGAAGTGGACTCCGTCGGCCGCAAGCGTGTGCTGCGCGTCGTCGTCGACTCGGACACCGGTGCGGACCTGGACCGGATCGCCGATGTGAGCCGCGCGCTCTCGGCGAAGCTGGACGAGACGGACGCGATGGGCGAGGGCGAGTACACCCTCGAGGTCGGCACCCCGGGCGCGGAGCGCCCCCTCACCGAGCACCGGCACTACGTCCGCGCCACGAACCGGCTGGTGAAGTTCCAGCTGGCCGAGGGCGGCGAACTGGTCGCCAGGATCCTGAAGGTCGACGACGAGGGTGTCGACACCGAGGTGCCCGGGGTGAAGGGCCGCAAGGCCACCGCACGCAGACTCGCCTTCGACGACATCGTCCGGGCGCGTGTCCAGGTCGAGTTCAGCCGCAAGGACAACATGAAGGAAGAGGAGGCGTAGCCGTGGACATCGACATGAGTGCCCTGCGGGGCTTGGTTCGGGAGAAGGAGATCTCCTTCGACCTGCTGGTCGAGGCGATCGAGTCGGCCCTCCTCATCGCCTACCACCGCACCGAGGGAAGCCGCCGCCACGCGCGCGTGGAGCTCAACCGGGAGACCGGCCATGTGACCGTGTGGGCGAAGGAGGACCCCGACGACCTCGAGGAGGGCCAGGAGGCCCGCGAGTTCGACGACACCCCGTCCGGTTTCGGCCGTATCGCCGCCACCACGGCCAAGCAGGTCATCCTGCAGCGCCTGCGCGACGCCGAGGACGACGCGACGCTCGGCGAGTACGCCGGCCGCGAGGGCGACATCGTCACCGGCGTGGTCCAGCAGGGCCGCGACCCGAAGAACGTGCTCGTCGACATCGGCAGGCTCGAGGCCATCCTGCCCGTGCAGGAGCAGGTGCCGGGGGAGACCTACCCGCACGGCCTGCGGCTGCGCAGCTACGTCGTCCGGGTCGCCAAGGGCGTCCGCGGCCCGTCCGTGACGCTGTCGCGCACGCACCCCAACCTGGTGAAGAAGCTCTTCGCCCTGGAGGTGCCGGAGATCGCCGACGGGTCGGTGGAGATCGCCGCGATCGCCCGTGAGGCCGGTCACCGCACCAAGATCGCCGTACGGTCCACACGCTCCGGCCTGAACGCCAAGGGCGCCTGCATCGGCCCGATGGGTGGCCGCGTGCGCAACGTCATGGGCGAGCTGAACGGTGAGAAGATCGACATCGTCGACTGGTCGGAGGACCCCGGCGAGATGGTCGCGAACGCGCTGTCCCCGGCCCGGGTCTCCAAAGTGGAGATCGTGGACATGGCGACCCGGTCGGCCCGGGTGACCGTGCCCGACTACCAGCTGTCCCTGGCCATCGGCAAGGAGGGGCAGAACGCTCGCCTCGCCGCCCGGCTGACCGGCTGGCGGATCGACATCCGCCCGGACACGGAACCAGCCGGGAACGGCTCCGGGGAATAGATCCAAGCCGCGCGTCGTTCAAATCACGACAGGTTCCTGCGCGGTATCTGTTCGAATCCTGCCCCAAAGGGGTGAGGAGCGTACGGGGAGGTAGACTTAACAGTGTCTGGCCGGACGCGAGCCCGCGCATGCCCTGAACGCACTTGTGTGGGGTGTCGGGAGCGAGCGGCCAAGGCCGAACTGTTGCGGATCGTGGCGATCGAGGACGCATGCGTCCCTGATCCACGCGGTACGCTGCCCGGCCGGGGTGCGTACGTTCACCCCGCACCGGTCTGTCTCGACCAGGCGGTACGCCGCCGGGCGTTCCCGCGGGCACTGCGCGTCCCGGGACCGCTCGACACAAAGACGTTGCGCCGATACGTCGAGCAGACAACAGTTGCCGAGCAGGCAACACGGTAAGACGTGCCGTACGGAACCCCGTGCGGCTAGGTACCTCGCGAGTCGAAAGCAGGTCGAGATTGCGATGAGCACTCGATGAGTACGCGATGAGTACGCCCATGAACTAGCGACGGTCCGGACGCAACCCGGACCTCAAAGGAGCGAAGTGGCTAAGGTCCGGGTCTACGAACTCGCCAAGGAGTTCGGCGTCGAGAGCAAGGTCGTCATGGCCAAGCTCCAAGAACTCGGTGAATTCGTCCGTTCGGCGTCTTCGACGATCGAAGCGCCTGTTGTACGCAAGCTGACGGACGCCCTCCAACAGGGCAACGGAGGCGGCAAGTCCGCCCCTGCCCGCAAGGCTGCCCCGGCGAAGCCGGGAGCCCCCTCCCCGGCGCAGGCTGCCCGTCCGGCCGCCCCGCGCCCGCCGGCCCCCAAGCCGGCCGCCGCCGAGAAGCCCGCGGCTCCCGCCGCGCCGGCCACTCCCGGCCCCCGTCCCACCCCGGGCCCGAAGCCCGCGCCGCGGCCCGCCCCGGCGTCCCCGGCTCCGACCACGCCCGAGTTCACGGCACCTCCGGCGGCTCCCGCCGCGCCGTCCTCGCCCCAGGGCTCCGGCCCGCGTCCGGGCGCCCCGCGTCCGGCCGGCCAGGCGCCGCGTCCGGGTGCTCCGCGCCAGGGTGGTCCCGGCCAGGGAGGCCAGGGCCGCGGTGACCGCGGTGACCGTTCGGGCGCTCAGCGTCCCGGTGGCGGCGCCCCGCGTCCCGGTGCCCGTCCGGCGGGTCCCCGTCCGGGCAACAACCCGTTCACCTCCGGTGGCTCCACCGGCATGGCGCGCCCGCAGGCGCCCCGTCCGGGCGGTGCCCCGCGTCCGGGCGGCCCCGGTGCTCCCGGCGGCGCCCCGCGTCCGCAGCAGGGTCAGGGCCAGGGCGGTCCCCGTCCGCAGGGTGCCGGCGGCGGTCCTCGTCCGCAGGCTCCGGGCGGCGCGCGTCCGACCCCGGGCGGCATGCCCCGCCCGCAGGGCGGCGGTCCGCGTCCCGGCGGCGGTCCCGGCGGTCCGCGTCCCAACCCCGGCATGATGCCGCAGCGTCCCGCTGCCGGTCCGCGTCCCGGTGGCGGTGGCCCCGGCGGCCGCGGTCCCGGTGGCGGCGGTCGTCCCGGTGGCGGCGGCGGTCGCCCGGGTGGCGGCGGTTTCGCCGGCCGTCCCGGCGGCGGTGGCGGCGGTTTCGCCGGTCGTCCCGGTGGTCCCGGCGGCGGTGGCGGCGGTTTCGCCGGTCGTCCCGGTGGTCCCGGTGGCGGTGGCCGTCCCGGCTTCGGTGGTCGTCCCGGCGGTCCCGGTGGCCGTGGTGGCACGCAGGGTGCCTTCGGCCGTCCCGGCGGCCCGGCGCGTCGTGGCCGCAAGTCGAAGCGGCAGAGGCGCCAGGAGTACGAGGCCATGCAGGCCCCGTCGGTCGGCGGTGTGATGCTGCCTCGCGGCAACGGCGAGACCGTTCGCCTGTCGCGCGGTGCCTCGCTCACCGACTTCGCGGAGAAGATCAACGCCAACCCGGCGTCGCTCGTCGCGGTCATGATGAACCTCGGCGAGATGGTCACGGCCACGCAGTCCGTCTCCGACGAGACGCTGCAGCTCCTCGCCGACGAGATGAACTACACGGTTCAGATCGTCAGCCCCGAGGAGGAGGACCGCGAGCTGCTCGAGTCCTTCGACATCGAGTTCGGCGAGGACGAGGGCGACGAGGAGGACCTGATGGTCCGCCCGCCGGTCGTCACCGTCATGGGTCACGTCGACCACGGTAAGACCCGGCTCCTCGACGCCATCCGCAAGACGAACGTCATCGCGGGCGAGGCCGGCGGCATCACCCAGCACATCGGTGCCTACCAGGTCGCGACCGAGGTCAACGAAGAAGAGCGCAAGATCACCTTCATCGACACCCCCGGTCACGAGGCGTTCACCGCCATGCGTGCCCGTGGTGCGAGGTCGACCGACATCGCGATCCTGGTCGTCGCGGCCAACGACGGCGTCATGCCGCAGACGGTCGAGGCGCTCAACCACGCCAAGGCGGCCGAGGTCCCGATCGTCGTCGCGGTCAACAAGATCGACGTCGAGGGTGCGGACCCGACCAAGGTGCGCGGTCAGCTGACCGAGTACGGTCTGGTGGCCGAGGAGTACGGCGGCGAGACGATGTTCGTCGACATCTCCGCCAAGCAGGGTCTGCACATCGACTCCCTGCTGGAGGCCGTCGTCCTCACCGCCGACGCCTCGCTCGACCTGCGGGCCAACCCGAACCAGGACGCGCAGGGCATCTCGATCGAGTCCCGTCTCGACCGCGGCCGTGGTGCCGTGTCGACGGTCCTCGTCCAGCGCGGCACGCTGCGGGTCGGCGACACCATGGTGGTCGGCGACGCGTACGGCCGAGTCCGGGCGATGCACGACGACAACGGCAACAGCGTTGCCGAGGCCGGTCCGTCGACGCCGGTTCAGGTCCTGGGCCTGACCAACGTCCCGGGTGCGGGCGACAACTTCCTGGTGGTCGACGAGGACCGTACGGCCCGTCAGATCGCCGAGAAGCGCGCCGCCCGCGAGCGCAACGCCGCGTTCGCCAAGCGCACGCGTCGTGTCTCCCTCGAGGACCTGGACAAGGTGCTCAAGGCCGGCGAGGTCCAGCAGCTGAACCTGATCATCAAGGGTGACGCTTCCGGATCCGTCGAGGCGCTCGAGTCCTCGCTGCTCCAGCTGGACGTCGGCGAAGAGGTCGACATCCGCGTCCTGCACCGCGGTGTCGGTGCGGTCACGGAGTCCGACATCGACCTGGCCATGGGCTCCGACGCCATCGTCATCGGCTTCAACGTGCGCGCCGCCGGGCGTGCGCAGCAGATGGCCGAGCGCGAGGGTGTCGACGTCCGGTACTACTCGGTCATCTACCAGGCGATCGAGGAGATCGAGGCGGCCCTCAAGGGCATGCTCAAGCCGGAGTACGAAGAGGTCGAGCTCGGTACGGCGGAGATCCGCGAGGTCTTCAAGTCGTCCAAGCTGGGCAACATCGCGGGTGTTCTCATCCGCTCCGGCGAGGTCAAGCGCAACACCAAGGCGCGCCTCATCCGCGACGGCAAGGTGGTCGCGGAGAGCCTCAACATCGAGGGGCTGCGTCGCTTCAAGGACGACGTCACCGAGATCCGCGAAGGGTTCGAGGGCGGTATCAACCTCGGCAACTTCAACGACATCAAGGTCGACGACGTCATCGCGACGTACGAGATGCGCGAGAAGCCGCGCGTCTGAGCGCTCGGGCTTCCGAGACGGTCCGGTCCGGGGCCGGTCGACGGAGAGTAATTTCCGTCGATCGGCCCCGGCCGTTCGTTGTACGGTTCTGATGTCCCTGCCACGCGGATGGCAGGGCCATCGATCCCGTACCGGCGGGTCATCCGGACACACATGTACGTGGGGACTCTGTCCTTCGACCTGCTCCTCGGCGACGTACGGTCGCTGAAGGAGAAGCGCTCCGTCGTCCGCCCCATCGTCGCCGAGCTCCAGCGCAAGTACGCGGTGAGCGCGGCCGAGGTGGACCACACGGACCTCCATCGCAGGGCTGCCATCGGCCTCGCGTTGGTGTCCGGCGATGCGGGGCACCTGAGCGACGTGCTCGACCGGTGCGAACGGCTGGTCGCCGGCCGCCCAGAGGTGGAGTTGCTGTCCGTCAGGCGGCGCTTCCACGGCGAAGACGACTGACGAACCGAGAACGAACCGGACAGGAAAGAACGGGAGACGGACCAGTGGCCGACAACGCGCGGGCCAAGAGGCTGGCGGACCTCATCCGGGAAGTGGTGGCCCAGAAGCTGCAGCGCGGGATCAAGGACCCGCGGCTCGGCTCGCACGTCACCATCACGGACACCCGGGTCACGGGTGACCTCCGGGAGGCGACCGTCTTCTACACGGTGTACGGGGACGACGAGGAGCGCGCGGCGGCCGCCGCCGGCCTGGAGAGCGCCAAGGGCATCCTGCGCTCCGAGGTGGGCCGGGCCGCCGGTGTGAAGTTCACGCCGACCCTGGCCTTCGTCATGGACGCCCTCCCGGACAACGCCCGCGCCATCGAGGACCTCCTCGACAAGGCGCGCATGTCCGACGAGAAGGTGCGCGAGGCGTCCGCGGGCGCGAAGTACGCCGGCGACGCCGACCCGTACCGCAAGCCCGACGAGGACGACGAGACGGACGACAGCGCCGAATGACCCAGAAGCACACCACGCCCGACGGCCTTGTCATCGTCGACAAGCCGTCGGGCTTCACTTCGCACGACGTCGTCGCCAAGATGCGCGGCATCGCCAGGACGCGACGCGTCGGGCACGCCGGCACCCTCGACCCGATGGCCACGGGCGTCCTCGTCCTCGGTGTCGAGAAGGCCACCAAGCTCCTCGGCCACCTCGCGCTGACGGAGAAGGAGTACCTGGGCACCATCCGGCTCGGGCAGAACACCCTCACCGACGACGCCGAGGGAGAGACCACCTCCTCCACGGACGCCTCCAAGGTCACCCGTGACGCCATCGACGCCGGGATCGCCGAGCTGACCGGCGACATCATGCAGGTGCCGTCCAAGGTCAGCGCCATCAAGATCAACGGCGTGCGGTCCTACAAGCGGGCCCGGGAGGGCGAGGAGTTCGAGATCCCGGCCCGGCCCGTCACGGTCTCCTCCTTCGGGGTCTACGACGTCCGGGACGCCGTCGCCGACGACGGCACGGCCGTACTCGACCTGGTCGTCTCGGTCGTCTGCTCCTCCGGTACGTACATCAGGGCCCTGGCCCGCGACCTGGGCGCCGGCCTCGGCGTCGGCGGTCACCTCACCGCGCTGCGCCGCACCCGCGTCGGCCCCTACAAACTGGACACGGCCCGCACCCTCGACCAGCTCCAGCAGGAGCTGACCGTGATGCCGATCGCGGACGCCGCCGCGGCCGCGTTCCCCCGCTGGGACGTCGACACCCGGCGGGCCGGGCTGCTCACCAACGGCGTACGGCTGGAGATGCCCGAGACGTACGCGGGCTCCGGCCCCGTCGCCGTCTTCGACCCGGAGGGCCGCTTCCTCGCCCTCGTCGAGGAGCAGCGGGGCAAGGCCAAGAGCCTCGCCGTCTTCGCCTGACGGTGGAACCGGGGGCCGGTGCCCGCCCGTGGAGCGGCGGCCACGGGGCACCCCCACTGCCGCCGCTCCACGGTCCCCCCTCGGTTCCCCCACCCCTAGGGTGTATCCAGCCGTCCCCGTTCCTTCACCCGTCCGTGCGGGCGCTCGGAGTGAACCGGGGGAGCGGAAGGGGGCGCTTTCGCAGAGCGATCTGTCCCGCTGATCATCCCGCCCCTACTGTCGAACACGAGGGCACGGGTGTACGGCGGGGAGGCTCGACGATGGCGTCGCGGAACCGGTCCCGGGAGACGGAGGACAGCCCACAAGGCTCCCCGGACCGCCCCGGAACAGCAGGACACGAGGACGGGGCGGTCTCCGGCGACGCCCTCGTCCGTATCCACGATCCGGCCGGCCGCCCCCGCGGCACCGGCTTCCTCGCCGACCACCACGGCACGCTGATCACCAGCCACGAGGCCGTCGACGGCCTGCCCCGGATCGTCCTGTACGGCGCCGGGGACCGCCGCCGGGTCGTGGGCGCCGACGCGGTCACCCCGCTGCCCGCCCTGGACCTGGCCCTCGTACGGACCGGGGGACTCGGCGTGCCGCCGCTGCCCGTCACCGTCCGGGCCGGGGCCGGGGCCGGCGCCTATGTGCGGATCGCCGCCGGCGGCTGGCGCGAGGCGCGGGTGCTGGGCCCGGCCTCCGTGACCTACGCGGCCACGGACCGCTCCCACCGCCTCGACGCGCTGGAGCTGGCCGTCGGCACGGCGGGGCGGGACGCGCTGCGGCTGGGCGGCGGAGCGGCCGGCGGCCCCGTGCTCGACGCCGCGACCGGCGCCGTCGTCGGAGTGCTCGGCACCGCCCTCAGCTCCGGTCACCGCGACGTCGGATTCGCCGTACCGCTGTGTGCCCGGATCCCCGGAGCGGCGGGGCCGCTGGCCGAACTGCTCGCCGAGAACGCGGCGACGGTTCCCGCCTACGGGGCCGATCTGAACCTCGCCGGGGTGCTGGAGCTGACCGGCACGTCGGTGGGGCTGGACGGCCCACCCGGCGGGACCGGTGTCCCGGAGCCGGTCGAACGCGCCGGTGCGGCCGCCGAGTTCGACGCGTTCGCGGCAGGCCGGGCAACCGTCCTCGGCCTCACCGGGGCGCCCGGCAGCGGTCGCACGACGGAACTCGCCGCGCTCGCCGCGCGCCGCGCCCGCAGCGGGCATCCCACGCTGTGGCTGCGCGGCTGCGACCTGCGGGAGGACGACATCTCGCTGGCGGACGCGGTACACCGGGCGCTGGCCCGGGCCGTCGCCGTGCCGGTCGCCGCCCGCGCCCCCTTCCCCGACGGCCCGGGCGACACCACGCCCGAGCGCCTCGCCGGCCTGGCCCGTGACCTCGGCCGTCCCCTGCTGCTCCTCCTCGACGGCCCCGAGGAGATGCCGGCCGTCCTGACCCGCCGCCTGCCCGACTGGACGGACGGGACCGTGCGGTGGCTGGAGGCGGCGGGAGCACGGCTGGCCGTGGCGTGCCGGACGGAGTACTGGGAGGAGGTGGCGGAGCTGCTGCGGCGGCCCGCGCGGGTGCGTCTCGGCGACCTCACCGAGGACGAGGCCCGGGAAGCACGCCTGCGGCACGGTGTCCCGGAGAGCGCCCTGGCCGACGCCGACGCCCGGCACCCCCTCACCCTCCGTCTCCTCGCCGAGATCCGGTCCGCGCTCACCGGCACCCCGGACCTCCCCATGGGCACCCTCGACCGGCACGAGGTCTTCTCCGCCCACCTGGACCTGATGTCCCTGCGCATCGCCGACCGGCTGGCCGCCGGCAACGGCCTGCACGGCACTGCCGTACGCCGGCTGGCCGCCCGGGTCGCCGGGCAGGTGCACGAGGCCGCCCGGCGCAGCCTCGGCCCGGGGCCGGGAGACCTGGACCGGGAGGCGTTCGAGGCGGTGTTCCCGTGGGGGCCCGCCCCGGCGCGACTCGGCGGCTGCTCGGGCTGGGCGTCGGCCGTGCTCGCCGAGGGGCTGCTCGTGCCCGCCGGACCCGGCTACCGCTTCGCGCACGAGGGGCTCGCCGACTGGCTTCAGGGCACCCACCTCGACCTCGACGAGGCTCTGCGCGTCCTCGTCCACCGGGGCGAGGACGCGCAGTCCGACCCCGTGCCGCATCACCGCATCGGGCCGGTCGTCCAGGCCTTGCTGTACCTCGCCCGCCAGCACGGCGCCGGTCAACTGGCCTCCCGGCTGGCGGACCTGGTGCACGCCCTGGACGCCGATCCACGGTCCTGGTGGGCCGCCCGGCTGCTCGCCGGGACGCTCTCGGCACTCCCCGACGCGACGCCGTACTCGGAGGTGCTGCGGCTGCTCGCCGACCGGATCGTGGCCTGGCGGCGGCAGCAGCGGCCCGTACCGGAGGAGGTCGGGCCCCCCTTCTGGACCGGCGTACGGCTCCCGGAGGAGGCGCGCTGCGCGCTGCTGCGGCGGCTGATCCACGCCGACGGCCCGCCGTGCGAGACCGGGCCCCGCTTCCTGGACGCCGTCGCCGGACTCCTCGCCGCCAACCCCACCGCCGTACAACCACAGCTCGCCGGCTGGTTCGACGACGAGCAGCCGCTGCCCGCCACCCCGCACGCGACCGTCGCCACGGCCGCGCAGGCGCTGCTGCACACCCACCGCCACGGTGCCCTGGACGATCTGACGGACGTGCTCGTCGACCGGGGCCACCGGCGGGCCGACGAACTTCTGGCCGTGCTGGCCGAGGAGGAGCCGTCGGCGGTGTGCCGGGCCGTCGACCGGTGGGCGCGCGACGAGCGACCCGCGCGGCGGAGCGCCGCGGTGGCGCACGGACTGCGCGTCGCGCCGCACGTGAGCACCGGAGGCGATCGCGCCCTCCTGCGCTACGCGGCCCTCACCCTGCTCGCCCGCCCCGCCGACCGCGCCCTGCACGGCGGCGCACTCGCCCTCCTCGTCCAGGACCCGCACACCAGGGCCCGCTACCTCCCGCGGGCGCTGGAGTACTTCGCGGCGGGCGACCCGCGGTTCTCGCCGGACGCACTGGCCGGAGCCCTCCTGTCCGACCCCGAGCCGGTGTTGGGGGCCTTCGCGGCCCGGCTGGAGCGGCCGGCCGCGGAGGAGGCGCTGCGGGCACTCGCCGACGCCACCCCGCCGGGCCTGGCCCGGCGGGTCGCCGCGCTGCTGTGCCGGGCGGCTCAGCTCCGGCCGGAACTCTCCGGGCAGCTGGCCGCGTACGCGGACCAGCGGCTCGACCGGGGCCACGCCGCCCGGCCGGTGCTCCTGCCGCTGGTCACCGGCCTGCTGGAGGACGGTCCGGTGCGGCTGCGCTGCGCCCTCGCCGCCGTCCTGACCCCGCCCGGCATCCCCGCCTCGCGTCCGCTGCGCCGCGAACTGCGCGACGCGCTCCTCGCGCGCGAGCACGACACCGACGTCCTGGACGCGCTGCTGCAGGCCGCCGCCCGCAACGGTGGTGACGACCTGCGCGACCTCGTCCACCGCATCGGCCTGCTCCTCGTGCGCACTCCGGAGGGCGCCACCCGCTTCGACCGGGCTCTGGTCGACCTGGGCCGGCACGTGCCGGGCTTCGCCGCCCGCGCGGCCGCCTGGCTGGCCGAGGCGCCCGAGGAATGGGCGGCGCTGGTCGGCCCGAGTTCCCACCGGATGATCGAGAACCTGGCGGACGCGGGCGTCCCCGTGTGACCGGCCTCCCGGGCGCCGGTCCGCAGTACGGTGTCGTGCGCCCTGTCACAGCCCCCATGCCGATGCGGGCGGGAGGCACCCGGCATGGCACCCTTAGACCTGCGCACGAGGCAACCACGGACAACCGACCGGACACGGGTTCGACGAGCTTTCGACAAGGAGCAGGCACAGTGCAGCGCTGGCGTGGCTTGGAGGACATCCCCCAGGACTGGGGGCGCAGCGTCGTCACCATCGGCTCCTACGACGGAGTGCACCGCGGACACCAGCTGATCATCCGGCACGCCGTGGACCGCGCCCGGGAGCTGGGCGTGCCCGCCGTCGTCGTCACCTTCGACCCGCACCCCAGCGAGGTCGTCCGCCCCGGCAGCCACCCGCCGCTGCTCGCCCCGCACCACCGCCGCGCCGAACTCATGGCCGGCCTGGGCGTGGACGCGGTGCTCATCCTCCCCTTCACGACCGAGTTCTCGAAGCTGTCCCCGGCCGACTTCGTCGTCAAGGTCCTGGTCGACAAGCTGCACGCCAAGGCGGTCGTCGAGGGCCCCAACTTCCGCTTCGGCCACAAGGCCGCCGGGAACGTGGAGTTCCTGTCCACGCAGGGCAAGACCTATGACTTCGAGGTCGAGGTCGTCGACCTGTACGTGACCGGCGAGGCGGGCGGCGGCGAACCGTTCTCCTCCACGCTGACGCGGCGGCTGGTCGCCGAGGGCGACGTCGAGGGCGCTGCGGAGATCCTGGGCCGTCCGCACCGGGTCGAGGGCGTCGTCGTCCGGGGCGCCCAGCGCGGACGGGAACTGGGCTTCCCCACGGCAAACGTCGAGACGCTGCCGCACACGGCCGTCCCGGCCGACGGTGTGTACGCCGGCTGGCTGCACGCCCAGGGCGAAGCGATGCCGGCCGCGATCTCCGTCGGCACGAATCCGCAGTTCGAGGGGACCGAGCGGACGGTGGAGGCCTACGCCATCGACCGGGTGGGCCTCGACCTGTACGGCCTCCATGTCGCCGTCGACTTCCTGGCGTTCGTGCGGGGGCAGGCCAGGTTCGACACGCTGGACGCTCTGCTGGAGCAGATGGCCGAGGACGTCAAGCGCTGCCGCGAGCTGGTGGCGGCGGCCGAGCGGTCCGCCTAGCGGTCCCCGGCAGGCCCGCCCGCGCGCTGTGCGCCCGCGGTCTCGTCCGGGTGGAGGGCGTCGAGGATGAGGGTGAGGCCGAAGACGAACTCGTCGGCGTAGTCGTAGCCGGGCTTGAGGACGTGCTCGGTGGCCAGTTCGGCGAGGTGGGGGTAGGCGTCGGCGGGCATGTCGCGCAGGATGGCGCCCGCGACCTCGTCCAGCTCGGCGGCGCCTCTGAACGGCAGGCTCAGCTCCTGGAGCACGAACCCGTACAGGTAGCTGTCGATCAGTGAGACGGCGTGCGCGGCCAGGGGGACGGAGAATCCTCCGGCGCGCAGCGTGCCGATGACGGCGTCGTGATGGCGCAGGGTCGCGGGGCCGGGCTGGGAACGGGAGTCCATGAGGCCGATGGCCCAGGGATGGCGCCGGAGGACGGCACGGGCGGAGTCCGCGCGGTGGCGCAGGGCACTCTTCCAGTCCGTGTCGCGCGGTGGCAGGTCGATCTCGGCGAACACCGCGTCCACCATGCCGTCCAGGATGTCCTCCCGGCCCGCGACGTGGTGGTAGAGCGACATCGCCTCGACGCCCAGCGGTTCGGCGATGGCCCGCATGGTGAGCGCCGTCGCCCCCTTCTCGTCCGCCACCGCCACCGCCGTGCGGATCACGCGCTCACGACTGAGCGGAGTGCGCGCCGACGCCCCCCGTCGGCCCTTGTTTCCCTCGGGCATCCAGCCCCTCCTTCTCGCTTCCCCCGTGCGCTCCCCTTGACCGCCTTACGGCATAAGGCTAGCTTGCCTTACAACATAAGGTAGACATTCCGGCGAAGGGGCTGCGCCATGGACACGGATCGCGTGAAGAAGGTCTGCATCATCGGGGCTTCGGGGAAGCTCGGGCAGTACATGGTCAGGCACGCGCTGGAGCGCGGCTACGAGGTGGTCGGAGTGTGCCGGGAACGCAGCGTGCCGAAGCTGGCCGCGTTCGAGGGCCGGATGACCATCGTCCCCGGGCCCACCGACGACCCGGAGGTGATCCGGCAGGCGGTCGCCGGGTGCGACGGGGTGCTGACGGTGCTGGTGCCGTGGGGGGTGCGGCAGTACGCGTCGGGCACCGCGCAGGCGGTGCTCGACCACGCACGGCCGGGCGCGCGCCTGGTCTTCTCCTGCGGCTGGCACATCACACGCGACGGCAAGGACTCGTACTCACGGATGTTCACCCTGGGCGTCCGGGTCGCCGCCGTACTGGGCAAGCTCGTCCGCGCCGTCGAGATCGACGACCAGGTCGAGGCGTGCCGGCGGGTGTTCGCCAGCGACACCCGGTGGACCGTGGTGCGCGGCAGCAGCCTGGAGGAGGGCGAGAGCCAGGGCCTGCCCGTGTGGAGCCGGCATGTCGGCGACCCGGTCCTGGCCGGCAACCTGACGCGCCGGGTGGACTTCGCGCTGTTCATGGTGGAAGCGCTCACCGACGACACGCTCGTCCAGGAGGCCCCGGCGATCGTCGGCTGCCGGACCCCCGGCGCCCTCGCCCACGCCGGGAAGCCTCACGCCTAGCCGGGCGACGCCACGCCCGGGGCACCCGCACCCCGCTCGGCCTCGCTTCAGCGCGTCGCCCAGTGGCATGCCACCTGTGCCGTGCCGCCGCCGTCTAGGATCTCCGGATCCTGACCACGGCACGCGCCCGCGACGCCCGCCCGGTCCGCCTCACCGCTCGCCAGCACCTGGCAGCGGGCGTGGAAGCGGCACCCCGGCGGCACACGCGACGGGTCCGGGGGCTCGCCCGTGAGGATCACCGGGTCTCCCGGGGCCTCCGGGAGCACGGACAACAGGGCCTGGGTGTAGGGGTGCCGAGGAGCCGTCAGCACCTGTTCCACCGCGCCCGTCTCGACGATCCGGCCCAGGTACATCACGGCGACCCGGTCGGCGATGTTCCAGGCGAGGCCCAGGTCGTGCGTGACGACCAGGGCGGACAGGCCGAGCTCGGCGCGCAGCCGCAGCAGCAGGGCGAGGATCTCGCCGCGTACGGAGGCGTCCAGGGACGCAACCGGCTCGTCGGCGACGAGGAGTTCGGGTTCCAGGACGAGCGCGCCCGCGATGACGACCCGCTGGCGCTGTCCGCCGGACAGCTCGTGCGGGTAGCGCAGGAAGAAGCGCTCCGGGGGGCGCAGGCCCGCCCGGGACAGCGCCTCGGCGACCGCTGTCCGTTCGTCGCCGCCGTGGCCGTGGATGCGCAGGCCCTCGGCGACCGCGTCGTACACCGTGTGCCGGGGGTTGAGCGAGCCGCTCGGGTCCTGGAGGACCAGCTGGACGCGCTTGCGGTACGCCTTGAGGGACCGGCCGGAGTAGTTCAGGGGGCGGCCGTCGAAGGTGACCCGGCCCGCGGTCGGCTCGACCAGGCCCAGCAGAGCGCGCGCCAGGGTCGTCTTGCCGCAGCCGGACTCGCCGACCAGCGCGACGATCTCGCCGGGCCGGATGCCGAGGTCCACGCCGTCCACCGCGCGGGCCCGGGGCCCGCCGTGCCGTCCGGGGAAGGTGACGTGGAGCCCCTGGGCGCTCAGCAGCGGGGCCGTGGTGACCTCGGGGGCCGTGGGGGACGTGGTCATGGCGTGCCGGGCCTCGCTTCCTCCAGGGCCTCCGGTTCCCCGGCCGGCCGCTCCTCACGGGCCTCCGGCTCCCGTGCCGTACGTTCCTCGCGGGCCTCCGGTTCCCGCCCGGTCCGTTCCTCGCGGGGCTCGGCTCCCGGCGGGCCCACCAGCACACACGCCGCCCGGCGCTCCGGCCCCGCCGCCCGCAGTGCCGGGTCCTCCTCGGCGCACGACTCGAGCGCCACCGGACAGCGCGGATGGAACGTGCAGCCGGACGGCAGCGCGGCCGGGTCCGGCGGATCGCCCGCCAGTCCCCGCGGAGCGAACCGGGACGACGGGTCGCCGACGCGCGGGAACGCGGCCGACAGGGCCCGGGCGTACGGGTGCCGGGCGTCCTCGTACACCTGCTGAGCGGGGCCCTCCTCGACCACCCGGCCCGCGTACATCACCGCGAGCCGGTCGCAGGTGTCGGCGAGGACCGCCAGGTCGTGGCTGATCATGATCAGGCCGAGGTCCTGGTCCGCGACCAGCTGCTCGATGAGCCGGAGGATCTGGGCCTGGATCATCACGTCGAGCGCGGTGGTCGGCTCGTCGGCGATGACCAGCCGCGGGTCGCAGGCCAGTGCCATGGCGATCATGACGCGCTGGCGCTGGCCGCCGGACAGCTCGTGCGGGTAGGCCTGCGCGCGGGCCGCGGGGAGGCCGACCTGCTCCAGCAGTTCGCCGGTCTTCCGCTTCGCCCCGGCGGCGGTGGCCTTCCTGTGCAGCAGGATCGGCTCGGCGATCTGGTCGCCGATCCGGTGCACGGCGTTGAGGGAGTGCATCGCCCCCTGGAAGACGACGGAGGCCCCGGCCCAGCGGACCGCCCGGACCCGGCCCCACTTCATGGTCAGTACGTCCTCGCCGTCGAGGAGCACCTCCCCGGTGATCCGGGTGCCCGCCGGCAGCAGCCGCAGCAGGGCCAGCGCCAGCGTGGACTTGCCGCAGCCGGACTCCCCGGCGAGGCCGAGCTTCCGGCCCGCCTCCAGACGCAGGTCCACCCCGCGCACGGCGGCGGCCCCGCCCGCGTACGTCACCGTCAGGTTCCTGACGTCGAGCAGACTCAACGCGACACCCCCAGCCTGGGGTTGAGGACGGACTCCACGGCCCGCCCGCACAGTGTGAACGCCAGCGCCACCACGGCGATGGCGATGCCCGGCGGCACCAGGTACCACCAGTCCCCGGCACTGACCGCGCCCGCCTCGCGAGCGTCCTGGAGCAGCCCGCCCCACGACACGACCGTGGGGTCGCCGAGGCCCAGGAAGGCGAGCGTCGCCTCGGCGAGGATGGCCGAGGAGATGATCAGCGTCGTCTGGGCCAGCACCAGCGGCATCACGTTGGGCAGGACGTGCCGGGACATGATGTGCCAGTGGCCGCCGCCGAGCGCCTCGGCCCGCTCGATGTACGGCCGGGTCTCCACGGCGAGAGTCTGCGCGCGCACCAGCCGGGCGGTGGTGGGCCAGGTGGTCACGCCGATGGCTACGACGGTCGTGGTCAGCGAGCGGGACATCACGGTCGCCAGGGCGATCGCGAGCACCAGCGTCGGCATGACCAGGAACCAGTCGGTGATCCGCATCATCACCGTCGCGCACCAGCCCTTGAAGTGCCCCGCCGTCACCCCGATCAGGGTGCCGATCGCCACCGACAGCACGGCGGCGAGCAGCCCGACCAGCAGTGACACCCGCGCACCCCAGATCACCAGGCCCAGCAGGTCCCGGCCGAACTGGTCGGTGCCGAGCGGGAACTCGGCGCTCGGGCTCTGCATCGGGCGCCCCGGCGCGTCCGTCACGCTGCTCACGTCGGAACCGACGAACAGCGGTGCGAACAGCGCCAGCAGCGCGCACAGCGAGAGCGCGGTCAGGCCGTACAGCCCCGCCCGTTCGGAGCGGTACTGCCGCCAGAAGCGCGCGACGGACGCCCTGCGCCGCTGCCGGGCGAGGGTGCGCGGGCTCGGGGCCGTCTCGGTCGTCGTCATCGGGCCACCCGGGGGTCCAGCAGCGGATAGACCAGGTCGGCGAGGGTGTTCATCAGGATCACCGCGGCGGCGAACACGAAGAACAGCCCCTGCACGAGCGGCAGATCGGGCACACTCAGCGCCTGGTAGAACAGCCCGCCGAGCCCCGGCCAGGAGAACACCGTCTCCACGAGAATCACGCCCGCCACCGTCCGGCCGAGGTTGATGAAGATCAGCGTCACGGTCGGCAGCAGCGCGTTCGGCACGGCGTGCCGGCGGCGTACGAGGTCGTCGCGCAGCCCCTTGGCCCGCGCGGTCGTCAGATAGTCGCTGCCCATCTCGTCCAGCAGCGCCGACCGTGTGACCAGCAGCGTCTGCCCGTATTCCACGGCCACCAGCGTCACCACCGGCAGCACCAGGTGGTGCGCCACGTCGAGGACGTACGCGAAGCCCTCCTCGCCGCCCGACTCCATGCCGCCGGTCGGGAACACGCCGGGCAGCGGGCCGATGCCCACCGACAGCACGACGATCAGCAGCAGTCCCAGCCAGAAGGACGGGATGGAGTACAGCGTCAGCGCGAGACCCGTGTTGAAGCGGTCGCCGAGCTTGCCGTGCCGCCACGCCGACCGGGTGCCCAGGAAGACGCCCAGCAGCGTGTAGAGCACGAACGCGGTGCCGGTGAGGAGCAGGGTGTTCGGCAGCGCCTCGATGATCTTGTCGACGACGGGGGCGCGGAACTGGTACGACGTCCCGAAGTCGCCCGAGAGGGCCTTGCCGCAGTAGTCCGTGAACTGCCGCCACAGCGGCAGATCGAGCCCGAACTCCTCGCGGTAGGCGGCCAGCTGCTCCGCCGAGACCTGACGGCCGCCCGTCATGGTCTTCACCGGGTCGCCCGGGATCAGCCGGAAGAGGAAGAAGCTGGTCACGAGCACGGCCAGCAGCGATACCGCGGCACCGGCCACCTTGCCCGCCAGGTACCGCGGGTACGCGGAGCTCTTGCGTACCCGCGGCCCGGGCGCCCTCTGCTTGTCCTCGACCAGCGCGGGGGTCGCGTCAGCGGTCATGAGTACCCGCTCGCCGCCCTACTCGCGTTCCTCGGCGGTGGCCCGCCGCCGCATGGCGGCGAAACCGCCGAGCCCGGCGAGGACGACGACACCGGCGACGATCGCGACCACGACCCCGGTCGACGACGCGCTGTCCGACGTCCCGCCGGAGTCCGCCGGGACGGCCGACCACCAGCTCCAGTAGCCGTCCTGGCCGTAGATGTTGCCCGCCTTCGCCGGCATGGTCGTGATCGACTTGATCTGGTCCGTCCGGAAGGCCTCGACCGCGTTCGGATACGCCATGACGTTCATGTACCCGAGGTCGTACAGCCGCGACTCCATCTGCTTGACGATGTCCGCCCGTTTGGCGGGGTCGTACTCGGTGAGCTGACGGGCGTAGAGCTCGTCGTACTTCTTGTCGCAGATGAAGTTGTCCGTCGCGCCGGTCTCCTCGGGGGTCGCCGGAAGGGCCCCGCAGGTGTGGATGGACAGCACGAAGTCCGGGTCGGGGTTGACCGACCAGCCGTCGAACGCCAGGTCGTACGTGCCGGCCAGCCACGGGTCGGTCACGTTGTCCAGGCAGTTGAGCCGGACGCCGATGCCGAGCTTGCCCCACCACTCCTGGAGGTACTTGCCGACCGCCTTGTCGTTCGGGTCGGTGGCGTGGCACAGCACGCGGTAGGTGATCGGCTTGCCGTCCTTGCCGACGCGCTTGCCGTCGCCGTTCTTCTCGTACCCCGCCTGGTCGAGCAGCCGGGCCGCCTCGGCCGGGTCGTACGCCAGCTTCTGGCGTGCGGACGGCTTCCAGAAGTAGTCCTGGAAGCGCGGCGGGATGTAGCCCTCGCCCTCGACGGCGTGGCCCCGGAACACCTTGTCGATGATCGCCTCGCGGTCGACGGCGCGGAACAGAGCGTTGCGCACCCGCTGGTCCAGCAGGGAGGGATGGCCGTCACCGAACTTCTCGCCGTTCTTCGCCTTCGCGCCGGGGTTGGTGGCGAGCGCGTAGAAACGGCGGCCGGGGGCGTCGTTGACCTGGATGTTGTCCGCGCCCTCCAGGGACTCCGCCTGAGCGGGCGTCAGGGACGGGGACCCGGCGACGAACGACACCTCGCCCTTGCGCAGCGCCGAGACGGCCGCGTCCTGGTCCTTGTAGTAGCGGAAGACCAGCTCGTCGAACTTCGGTGACCCGCGCCAGAAGCTCTTGTTGGCCTTGAGCCGGACGTAGCTGTCGGCCTTGTAGCCGCTCAGCACGAACGGTCCGTTCCCCACGACGGGGAAGCTCTTGTCGTTGTTGAACTCGGAGAAGTCCGAGACCTTTTCCCACACGTGCTTCGGCACGATCGGCACGTCCAGCGCGGCCATCGTGGCCTGCGGCTTCTTCAACTCGATGACCAGCTCGGTGGGGCTCGGGGCCGTCACCTTGCGGAAGTTCCCGACGTAGCTGCCGTTCGCCGTGGCCGCGCCGGTGTCGGTCATCATCTTGTTGAACGTCCACGCCGCGTCCTCGGCGGTGGCCTGCTGCCCGTCCGACCACGTGGAGTTGTCGCGGATCGTGTACGTCCAGGTCAGCTTGTCCGGCGACGGCTCCCACTTGGTGGCCAGGCCCGCGATGGCGTGGTTGTCCTTGGGGTCGTAGTTGGTCAGGTACTCGTACATGAGCCGGTGGATGCTCGTGCTGAGCAGCCGGACCGCCAGGAACGGGCTGAGCGAGTCCACGCTCTGCGCCACGGCGACGGTCAGCACCTTCTTGCCGTCGTCGGCCGCCCGGGCCTGCTGGGGCGCCGGGTCGAGCGGGGTCGCGAGACCGGCGGTGAGGGTGAGCGCGGCCGCCCCGGCCAGGGCGGCGAGCCGGAGGCCGTGCAGGAGGCTGCGTTTCTGATCGATCGTGCCCATGGTCGGACCTCGCGTCATCGCTCGGACGGGAAGGACGGGTTGATCAGCTGTCAGATGCGTGATGTGTGTGTACCAGCGGCCGTCTCCACCCGTCAACGGCGTGTTCACCCCTTGTGGCCTGCGGAAATAACGAATTGGCGAGCTTTCCGCACCCATTGGTCGAGACCACTGACGCGCCCCTGGCCAGGGCCTGGCAACGGAATTCACCCCTGAACGCGCCGAGGCCCGCGCCGAGTCGGAACGGCGCGGGCCCGAAGGGGATCGGCCCCTCGAAAGGGGCCGATCGGGTGAGGGGATTACTGCGTCGGAGGCTGAGGCTGAGGCGGAGGCGGGGGCGGCGGGGCCTGCCCGTCGGGCTGAGCCGGGTAGCCGGGCTGACCGGGCTGGGGGTAGCCGTAGCCCGGCTGCGGGGGAGCGGCCGGAGGCTGGGCGGGCTGTTGTCCCGGCTGACCCGGTTGTCCCGGCTGCGGGTAGGGCGGCTGACCCGCGGCCTGCGGGTACGGCTGACCGGGCGGGGCCGGCTGGGCGTACGGCTGGCCCGGCTGCGGATACGGCTGCCCGGGCTGGGCGTACGGCTGGCCGGGCAGCGGCTGCTGTGGCTGCTGCGGGTACGGACCCGGCTGGCCGGGTGCCGGCTGCTGCTGCCCGGGGTGCGGGGGCTGCCCCGGCTGGGCGTAGGGCTGGCCGGGCGCGGGCTGACCCGGCATGGCCTGACCGGGCATGGCCTGACCCGGCATGGCCTGACCGGGCAGCGGCGGGGCCGCGACCGGCGGCGGGTTGCCGTCGGAGGTCCACAGGCCGTGCGACTGCTGATGACGGACGAAGTCCTCGGCGACCATCGTCGCGAGGTTGAAGTACGCCTCCCGCACCTTCGGCCGCATCATGTCGAGGTCGACCTCGGCACCGGCGGCGAGATGCTCGTCGAAGGGCACGACGATGACGCCCCGGCAGCGCGTCTCGAAGTGCGACACGATGTCCTCGACCTTGATCATCTTGCCGGTCTCGCGCACCCCGGAGATGACGGTGAGGGACCGCGAGACGAGGTCGGCGTACCCGTGCGCGGACAGCCAGTCCAGCGTCGTGCTCGCACTGCTCGCCCCGTCCACGGACGGCGTCGAGATGATGATGAGCTGGTCGGCGAGGTCCAGCACACCGCGCATGGCGCTGTAGAGCAGGCCGGTACCGGAGTCGGTGAGGATCACCGGGTACTGCTTGCCCAGCACGTCGATCGCGCGCCGGTAGTCCTCGTCGTTGAAGGTCGTGGACACGGCCGGGTCGACGTCGTTGGCGATGATCTCCAGGCCGGAAGGTGCCTGGGACGTGAACCGCCGGATGTCCATGTACGAGTTGAGGTACGGGATCGCCTGCACGAGGTCACGGATGGTGGCCCCGGTCTCCCGCCGCACCCGGCGCCCGAGGGTGCCCGCGTCCGGGTTGGCGTCGATCGCGAGGATCTTGTCCTGCCGCTCGGTGGCGAGCGTGGAGCCGAGCGCGGTGGTCGTGGTCGTCTTGCCGACACCACCCTTGAGGCTGATCACCGCGATGCGGTAGCAGGACAGTACCGGCGTGCGGATCAGGTCCAGCTTCCGCTGCCGCTCGGCCTCCTCCTTCTTGCCACCGATCTTGAACCGACCGCCACCGGCCGCCGGACGGCTGCTCTTCGCCTTCTGCTTCTTGCTGTTGAGCAGCCGGTCGGACGACAGCTCCACGGCAGCGGTGTAACCGAGCGGCGCGGCCCCCGGGTTGGTCGGCTGCCGCTGGTCGTGCTGCATGGGCTGCGGCCAGGCGGCACCGGTACGGGGGTCGACGGGCTGCTGGGGCTGCCCGGGGTGCGGGGGCTGCCCCGGATGGGCCGGCTGACCCGGCTGCTGCTCGTGCTGCCCGGCGTGCGGAGGCTGGGCCTCGGGCTGCGGCTGTGCTTGCGCGGGGACGCCGGGCTGGGGCTGGTGGGGCTGCTGGGCGGGGGGCTGGGGGAATCCGTAGCCGCCTTGGGCGTTGGGAGCGCCGGCGTGCGGGAAGCCGTACGCGCCCTGGGGGGCGGGTGCGGCAGGAGCGGGGACGCCCGGCTGTGGGAAGCCGTAGCCGTCCTGCGGGGTCGGCGCGGAGGAGGGCAGAGGGCCGGGGTGCTGGGCCGGAGGCTGCTGGGCTGCCGGGGCGGGGGCACTCTGCCGCGGGAAGCCGTAGCCGCCTTGGGCGGGGGGTGCCTGCGGGCCGTCCGGCTGCTGTGCCGGGGGCTGTGCGGCCGGGGCCGGGGCACCGGGGTGCGGGAAGCCGTAGCCGCCCTGGGCGGTCGGCGCGGCCGGAGGCTGAGCGCCCGGGTGCGGGAAGCCGTAGCCGCCGGGCTGCGGTACGGGCTGGGCGGGCGGCTGGTTCGGCGGCGTCGGTGCGGCCTGCTGGTTCCATGCGGCAGGCGCGGGCTGCGGCGCCTGCGGCCGGAACGGCGGCTGCTGGGCCGGAACCGAGGGCTGCGGCGGGACCGGCGGCTGCCCCTGCGCTGCCGTGGGCTGCGCGGCCGCGTTAGGGTCCGCGGGCTGCGCCTGCGGCTGAGGCTGCTGCTGTGCGGGCCACTGGCTCGCGGGCGCCGGGGCGGCCGGCTGGTACGACGGCGGCAGCGGCGGCACGCCCTGCGGAGGCGGGGGAGTCGAGTCCGAGGGTGGGCTCTGCGAGGCATCGAGGGCGGCCGGGGCGGCCGGTACGGCGCCCTCCTGCTCACTCTGCGCGAGCGCGCGGTCGGCGGGGAGCGCGTCATTCGGCTCGGCAGCACCGGCCTCCGCGTCCTCATGCCGGCCCTCAGCCCCGGCCGGTACGGCGTCCACAGGCTGGTCGGCCGCCGGCTGGGCGTCTTCGGGCTGGACGTCCTCTTCCTTGGCATCCCCGGACTCGGCATGCCCGGACTCGGAGTCCTCTGCCTTCACGTCCCCGGCCCCGGTGTCCCCGGCCCCGGCGTGGCCGGGCTCGGGGGCCCTGACATCGGTTTCTTCGGACGGGGTGTCCTCGGGCGTGGCAACCTGCGGCTCGGTGACCTCCGGTGCCACGTCCTCGGCTACCGGCCGCGTGACCTCCGCCTCGGGCTCCTCGGCCTCCGGCACGTCGGCGAAGGCGTCCGCGTCCAGCGCGTACTCCGAGACCGCGTCCGAGCCGTCGTCGACCTCCGCACCGGGGCCGTCTTCCTCCACGTCATCGGTGAGGGCACCGTCACCGTCACCGGCCCTCTCGGCGCCCTCCGCCTCCGGGACGTCGGCGGCGCCGGGCGTGGAATCCGCCTCCGCGGCGGCACGCTCCTCGATCTCCCGCTTCAGGGCGACGGCGGAGAAGCGCATGGTGGCGCCGCTCTCCACGTCACCTGTCCCCGGCTCCTCGGCGTCGCCGACAGCCGGAGCAGCCGGAGCTTCGGGAGTGGCCGGAGCCTCAGGGGTGGCAGGGGGAGTCGCCGGAGCTTCGGGAACGGCCGGGGCTACCGGCGGAGCCGGCGGCGTCCACGGCGCCTGGTAGCCACCTACGGGGATGTCGGGCACAGCCGTAGGCGAGGAGGGGTCCGCCGCAGGCGCCTCCTGCTCCGCGCTGTGCTGCTGCGCCCCCTGAGGCTCGAACCCCATGGGAAGCCTGGGCACGCCGGCCGGCCCCCCGGCACCGGAAGCGGATGCCGGCGGCGTGAACGGCGCACCCGGCGATGACGAAGGCGCAGGCGCGGGAGGCGTGAACGGAGCGCCAGGACCGGGCGGCGGCGCCGGCGGCGTGAAAGGCGCCCCCGGAGCCGGAGCCGGAGCCGGAGCCGGAGCGGGAGCCGGAGCCGGAGCCGGAGCCGGAGCCGGAGCAGGGGCGGAGCCCGGCCCTGGGACGGACGGCTGCCCACCGGAAGGAATCGCGTGCGGCGGCGGAGTCAGTCCCGGCAACGGCGGCACCGGCCCCTTGGGTGCCCCGGTCCCGCCGGCCCCCGCAGGAGCACCGGAAGCACCGGAGTCCTCGGCCGCCCCCGCCCCCTGCCCCGAGGACGAACTCCCCGAGGCGTTCTGCGTGTACCAGGCGGGCGGCGCGTAGTCGATGGTGAACTCGCCCGTCACCTCTGCTGCGGACTCCGCGTCGGGCTGGTCATCGCCGGGTGTCGCCCAGCCCCCGCGGATCCCGTCCCGATCGCTGCTCACAGTGTTCCTCCTGGTGTGGTCGAGCACGCTCATGCCGTGCTGGGGCGACCCTTGCTTGTCGTCCGACGTCGTGCGAAGTCGGTGCGAAGTCGTTTGCGGCGTATCGAGGTCGTCCGGGGTCGTCCGCTCCACAGGCTCCCCGCCTTCCCCCGGGGACGCCGACGCCTACTCCACGGGGTCTGGACGTCGAGCCCCGTCCCAGCCTAATCACCACAAGCCCCGCCCCGGCAGGCCCGTCTGCCCCTCCACGGCAACGCCGGGCCTCGAAATCCAGGCAAATGCGACGTAATTGCTGGCGCAACCATTGACAAACCGGGTGCTGCGAACGGTTTCCCTGCCAGGCCCGTCAGTCCATCCGACGTGGCGTACCCAACAACCCGGTCTCCGCGTCCGTGGGCTGTGTCATCGCGTACTGCCGATCGCGGTCGGTACACCACAGGGTGAGGCCGTCGGAGAGCCCCGGCAGGGAGTCCGTTTCGGCCCGGGTGAGCGCCATCGTGCGGCCCAGTTCCGCGGCCTCGTCGGGCGACACCCGCTGAATCCCGACCAGCCGCGCCTGCCGCACGAGCCGCGGAGCGACAGGACTGACGTACGGCAACAGGGTCAGCACCGACTGCCAGGGCCCGGAGACCACGCGACCGCGAGGCGGCCGCATCCCGCAGTCCCGCACCACCAGCACCGGCGTACCGGCCGAGGCACCCAGCGGCGGCACCCGCCCGACGTCGTACACGGCCATCCCGTTCTGACCGCCCCCCATGGCGTGCACCATCGGCATCCAGACCTGCGCCCGCGCCGTCTCCACGGCGACCCGCGTCCCCGTAGCCGCCGCCCTGAGCGCGATGACCTGCACGGTCCACAGCCCGCCGATGAGCACGACGTCGTACGGCAGCGGCCGATTGAGCCCGAGTACCGCGGGCCGGTTCTCCGCGTCCACACCGATGACGACGCCGTCGTCGGCCACGGGCAGGGCGAGGGTGTCCAGTTGGTCGACGGTCACGGAGTGCCGCGGGTGCCTCGGGCCGATCAAGCCGAAGCCGCGGCGCAGCAGTTCGCGCGCCCGCTCCGGGGCTGAGGTCTGCGGCTCGCCCCGTCCGGTGGCCGCCGCCTGTCCTACGCGCGGGGCAGCCGCCGTCACCGGACACCTCCGAGGGGCAGAGTGGCGAGCATGCCGGGTACCTGTTCCCGGTCGAGTCGGGCGAGCCCCATGCCCGTGTGCCGGGCCGCAGCCTGCACCGCGCGCCGGGCGGCGACGAGTTCGTCGTCGCTGCGCCCGGTCACCCGCAGGTGCCCGCAGACGGACACCTCCTTCCGCTCCCCCCGCCTGAGCGTGAGGCTGAAGGTGGTGGCGAGGGTGGGGACGGCCGTCACCAGCGCGACGAGCTGCGGCAGCGACGGAGCCCTCTCCCCACCCAGGGCGGGCCACCGACGGATCCAGTACGTGGTGTGTCTGCGGTTGTCGCAGCGCCAGTTCCGGCCCGACTCCTCGGTCCGCCGCTCCCGCGTGTCCGCCCGCCCGGCCTCCGCCGTCACCAGCGGGTTGGCGCAGGCCGACGTGGCGATGGCGGAGGTCAGCTGCTCCTCGTCGAGAAGGGTCGCCCGGAATCCGGATCCGGTGAGTCGGCTCGCGAGATGATCGGCGGCACGCACGACGCACTTCTGCGCTCCGACCAGGCCGCCCCCGCGCGCGGCCACCGCATCCGCGCACAGCTCCGGATCGAGCTTCAACGCGATCCACGTGATGCGCACGGCCGGCGCACCCGTCTGCTCCTGCAGGGGCGCGTAGTTGGCGACTGCCACGGACTGCCGGGGCAGATGGATCGCGGGCGCGGGCTGGGTGTGGAGCACGACCTGCGCCGACTCCAGCCGGATACCGTCCACCTCCAAGGCGTCGTGCACCAGAGAGAGCGGCAACGGCTGTTTGTTCCGCTCGGCCCGCAGCGCGGTGGCGTCGGCCTCGACATGCAGGACCGCGGTGACGAACGTACCGTCCCCGACGATTCCGACGGGTCGGCGGTCGCGGCCGCTGTACGTGTACGTCCGCAGACTCGGGTCGCACTCCACGGCCGGCGCCAGCCCCGGCTCCGTGCCCTCCGGTATCGGCGTACTCGCGGCCCGCCGCTGCCGTGCACGCAACGCCTGAGCCGTGGCCAGCCATTCGGGCAGGGAACGCCCGCGGCGACGGAGGAAGGAGAGCAGCACCAGACAGCCGGCGAGGACAGCCGCAGGCACCACGGCCACAGGATCGATCACCCACCCGACGAGCACGATGGCCGCCGCGACCTCGAACAGGACAAGGCGTTGCAACCGGAATGCCCCGACCTGACCCGAACGCACCCTTGAGTGGAGCGCGCCCGGCGAGGCCGGCCGCTGTGCCGGTCCCTGCCCGGACGCCGAAGCACCCCGTGTCCGCGATCGGTCACGGGACCGGGCGCGCGTTCCGGAAGCCATCACTCCATCCCCCCGTTCTGCTGAGCACTCACTGGTGTTTCAGCACCGCACCGTGCCCTGAAGGCCCGGGCACCCTACCCGCTCCACAAGTCCCCGCGGACACCAGGCATAGTAGAGGGCCGCTCTGACACCGGGGCGGTCGGCCATGACACACCGGGCGAGCGCGGCACATCTGAACACGGGGAGAGACAAGCAGAGATGGCATCTCGGCGCGACCAGCTCAATGCCTACACCTTCGCGAAGCGCCGCATGCTCGCGGCCTTCCTGCAGTCGTCGCCCGACGGTTCGGAGGAGGGAGCGCCTCGTCCACTGCGCGCGGTCATCCCCGGCGCCATCGTGGGTGTGGTCGTCATGGCCGTCTTCGGGGCCTGGGGCATGTTCAAGCCCACCGCACCCAAGGGCTGGGACGAGCCCAACGCCAAGGTGATCGTCGCCAGCGACTCGACCACGCGCTACGTCGTCCTGAAGACCGGCAAACAGGTCCAGCTGCACCCGGTCCTCAACATGGCCTCCGCGAAGCTGCTCCTCAACGAAGGCCAGGGCGATGTGGTGACCGTCGCCGAGTCCGTCCTCGACAACGGCAAGATCCCCCACGGAGCCACCATCGGCATCCCCTACGCGCCCGACCGTCTCCCCTCGGCGGCCGAGGCGGGCGGCGAGAAGCGCTGGGCGGTCTGCGAACGCCCCAGCGCGGGCGGGGAGTCCATCCAGAAGGCGGCCCTGGTCCTCGCCTCCCGCGACGTGAAGGCGACCGAGGGCAAGGGCGAGAAACTGACAGGCGGGCAACTGCTCTACGTCGTGGCCCCCGACGGGAAGCACTACGTGGTGGACGCGAGCGGACGCTCGTACCCCGTCGACAAGAGCAACGAACTGCTGCTGCGCGCCGTCGTCGGCTCCGGACGCAAGCCGCAGAAGGTCTCCCACGAGTGGCTGGAGACCCTGCACACCGGCGACCCGATCTCCTTCCCGAAGATCCCCGACCAGATCGGTGTCGCGGCCGACGCCCCAGGCCAACTGGACGACAAGACCAACAAGGTCGGCATGGTCCTCAAGGCATCCGACCTCAACAGCGACCAGTACTACGTGGTGTTGCCCGGCAGGGTCGCCCCCGTCTCGGCCTTCGTCGCCCAGCTTCTGTTGTTCAGCGAGGACCTGGCCTCCCTCGGCCAGGCCGGTGGAGCCAAGGACATGAGCCCCGGTGCGATCGTCCCCGGCAAGCCGTTCGGCACCGAACACCGCTGGCCCACCGAGGACCCCCAGCCCGTCAACGATGCCTCCGGCACCGCAGGAAGCCGCGGCACCGTCTGCAACGTCCTGCGCGGCGTCAACGCCGGCTCGGGAGCCACGACCCTGAGCACCTGGGCCGGCACGGATTTCCCGGCCAAGCTCCCCACCGGCTCCTCCAGCGCCTACGTCACGCCCGGCTCCGGCCAGCTCTACCGCCAGTTCCAGGGCAGGGAGACCAAGGCCGGCCCCGTCTTCCTCGTCACCGACACCGGCCTGCGCTACGTCCTGCAGTCCAACGCCGACAGCGGCACGGACGACGCCGGCATCGGTACGACGGCCAAGGACCGCCGGCAGGCCCGGCAGGAGGCCCAGCAGGCCCAGACCCGGCTCGGCTACAAGGACGTGGACCCCGCGCCGATCCCCGCCGCCTGGTCGGAGTTCCTGCCCACCGGCCCACGCCTGTCGACGACGGCGGCACGCCAGCCGCAGGGTTCCTGAGGGGTCCGGACATGCCACACCTGCCCTCCTTCCTCCACAGGGCGACCGCGGTGACGGCGGCGACCCTGCTCACGACCGCCCCCGTCGTCCTCGCACCCCCGGCGGCGGCGGCCGACCTGCCGTACTCGGACCAGTGCGCGTTCCCCAACGGCAAGTACCCGGGCCGCCCCTGGTCCCTGCAGCGCGTCCTCCTGGACGAACTGTGGAGCCAGTCCACGGGCAAGGGCATGCGGGTGGCGGTGATCGACACCGGCGTCGACGTGACGAATCCCCAGCTCACCGACGCGGTCGACGTGAAGAGCGGCCGCAACTTCCTGCCCGAGAACCTCAGGGACGACGACGGCAACCCGATCGAGCGGGGCAAGGAGAACGGCACCACGGACACGGTCGGCCACGGCACCAAGGTCGCCGGCATCATCGCGGCCCGGCCCGTCAAGGGCACCGGCTTCGTGGGTCTCGCCCCCGACGCGACGATCATCCCGATCCAGCAGAACGACGCGGAGGGCAACGGCGACGTCGGCACCCTGACCAAAGCGATCCGCTACGCCGTCCAGGCCGGGGCCGACGTCATCAACATCTCCCAGGACACCACGAAGCCGATGGAGTCGACGTCCGATCTGGCGCTGGCGATCAACGAGGCCCTGGCCCGGAAGATCGTGGTCGTGGCCTCAGCGGGCAACGACGGCCTCGGCGGCAACGTCAAGGAGACCTACCCGGCTTCCTACGAGGGCGTCCTCGCCGTCGCCGCCTCGGACCGCAACAACGAGCGCGCCGCCTTCTCCCAGTCCGGCGAGTTCGTCGGCGTCGCCGCCCCCGGTGTCGACATGATCTCCACCGTCCCCAAGGGCGGCCACTGCTCCGACAACGGTACGAGCTTCTCGGCGCCGTACGTCGCCGGCCTCGCGGCGCTGATCAAGGCGAAACACCCCGACTGGACGGCCCGGCAGATCGTCGCCCAGATCGAGCAGACCGCGGAGCGCACCACCGCGGGCCACGACCGTCTGGTCGGCTGGGGAGTGGTCGACCCCGTACGAGCCCTGACGCAGGACGAACACCCCATTGAGTCCCCCAACCCCCAAGCAGGCCTGGGCAGACCGGAAGCCCCCACCCCGGCCAAGTTCCAGATCGGCGAAACCGCCGAGGAACGCAACGCCCGCCTCGCCACCTACGTGGCCGTGGGCGCGGTGGTCCTCGTCGCGGGGATGGGCGGCACGGCGGTGGCGCTCCGGGACGCGCGACGCAGGCAGAAGCGACGGGTGGAGGGCGGCGGACCATGGACGCGCTGACCGAACTGAATGTCCTCGGCCTCATCCTGTCCGCCGTGCTGCTGGCCATGGCCTGCGTCAAGGCGGACCGCGTCCGGGCGTGGCGCGCCGGCATCAACCCGTCGGCCGAAGAACTGTCCGACGCCTCCTTCATCGCCGCTCGCGTCGTGTTCGTCGCCCTGGCCGGCATCGGCATCTACCTGTGCGTGCAGGGCTTCAATGTCTCCGATGACACGACGTGGGACGACGCCGAGTTGACGACTGCGGTGCAGGGCGCCACGGATGCCTTGGACGGCAGTTCCGGTTTCGGCGACATCTATGCCGAGGACAACGACACCGGCTGGATCGACGAATACGCGACAAAGATCGAGCAGGAGGTCGTCGAGCACGGCGGCGGCGACGCCCCGCAGTACGGCGTGAATGCGACACCCGCCGACTCGAATACGCCCTCCGAGGCGCGTTACACGGTCACCGGCGGTGACTCGGCCTTCTGTATGCAGGTCACACGCACCCGGTCGAAGGACGGGGACTATGAGCCGCCGGGAATCGCGGGAGGTCAGGGGACGGTGACGGTCCCTTCGTACGACTTCGCCGTGACGACGCATGAGGGGGGTTGCTGACTTCGTGGCTCGGCCGGTCTGGTCCCCCTGGTAACTCACATACCACGAAGTTCAGTTGGTTGCGCCACACACGTTGACTAGAGTGGTGATCGAGTGTGCCGAGCGGGTGATCACCTGTGCACCGCTCAACGACTTGACAAACGGGGAACGGGGAGGGAAGGCATGCTGCCTGCGGAGGGTTTCAAAGTCGGCTTGGAGGCGCTGGGAACCTTCAAGAAGCGTGTCGATGCCGTGCTCTCCACATTCGAGGGCTCACCCGGCAGCCCGCAGAAGATCGCAGCGCACGCCCTCTCCGAGGCCTCCTTCAGCGGCGCGGGCGGCTTCGCCGAGGCCAAGGGCCTCCACAGCCAGTACGAGCGCGTCCATGAACGCCTCACCGCACTCTCCAAGAACCTGGGTCTTCAGATCGAGGCGATGCAGATCGCCGTCATGGGCGCGGGCGGAAACTTCAGCAACATCGACGAGGAAGAGCGGCGGCGGTTCTGGGAGATCACGACTGATATCGGCCGTCAGCAGCTGGAAGCGAAGCAGGAGAGGGAAGCGGCGGAGGCTGCGAAGCAGGGCGCGTCCGCGCCGAAGAGCAACGACGAGCGGACGGTCACCTACTAGTGAGCGACAAGCAGAAGCCCCAGGAATCACACCAGGCGGAGCGGGAGCAGGCCGCGGCGCAGGTCGACTTCATCGACACGGTGAACGGTGCGACGGGGGTGGCCCAGCTCCTCCCCTTCGGCTGGAAGGTCCCCCGTGTCTTCGGCAAGACGAACTTCGAGGGCCACGCCCTGAACGCCATGATCGACATGGTCGAGTCCGCAAAACCAGAGGACTTGGAACTTGCGGGCACCGCCCTGCTGAACGCCCAGACCGCCATCGAAGAGGCCGCCGAGGAACTCGAAGGCCACATCACCCGGGTCGACTGGGAAGGCGAGTCGGGCGAGGCCTTCCGCAAATGGGGCGCCAATCTCGTCATCCATGCCCGCAAACTCGCCGCCTTCGCCGACGCCGCCGGCACCCAGGTCACGGCAGCGGCCACGGGCCTCGCCTCCGTCCGCAGCGCCATGCCGCCCCGCGACACCCGAGAGGACCCCAAGGCGGTCGCGGACATTCCGACGCCCAAGCAAATCGAGAGCAACGCGGAGTACGCAGCTGCGGTCAAGGCCGAGAAGGACCGCCAAGAGGCGATCAACCAGATGAACCGGCTGGCGTCCTTCTACGCGGTGTCGGAAGAGATCATGGCGGCCCAGGAGCCGCCGACGTTCGAGCCTATGCCGGATGTGGGGGTGCCTAAGCCGGATCCGAACTACAGGGCCCCCCACGAGGCTGGGGAAGCGCAAAGCTCCGGTGGACTTGCGGCCGTCCGTGAGTCCACGGTTGCCGGACATGACACTCCGAACAGGGGATCAGAACACCCGCGTTCGGGAGACACCACGCCGCCGCTGAGGAAAGTGGACGACTTGGCCATTGCGCAGGATGGGAACGTTGGCACGAGGATCGACAGCGTAGGCACCCTGCCGCCCCAGGAAACCACAAGGCCGCTTACCAATGCGCCACATACGGTGACGGGTCCGAGCAGCAATGGTGGGATCACCCCACCCTTTCCCTCCGGCACGGTTCCACCTGCCCAGAGCGGGTTGGCCGGCCGCACCTCGGGCTTCGGCGGAGCGAACGGCAACAGGGCCCCGATCTCGGCTCAGGGTCGTACAGGCGCTTCGAGCGGCACCGTCGGCGGTCGCGGTACGACCGGCCCGATGGGGCACGCCACCAACACGGGGCAGTCAGGTGCTCGAGGTGGCAGCGCTTCCCCCATGGGCCGAGGTGTCTCCGGCGGAATGCCACGCACCGTCGGGGGACCGGCGAGCGACCGCGCGGGCGGTGCGAGTTCCACAGGTGCGGCGCGCGGTAATGGAATTGTCGGAGGAAGACCCGCCACAGGTCCTCAAGGGGCGACCGGTTCCAAGGTCCCGCGCGGTACGGTCGTCGGCACCGGCGGCAACACCAGTTCCCGTGCGCCCGCCGGCCAAATCGGGCAGCGCGGAGTGATCGGGGCGCCGAACTCTGCCCCTGGCGCTCGTCCGGGCCAGACTGCGCGTCCAGCCGCGGGCAATGCTGACGGCGTCGTCGGTACGCCCAAGGGGCGAGCCCCAGGCGGGAGAAGCGGTGGACCGGCCGGCAGCGGCGCAGGCGCGCCGCACGGCCGCACGGGAAGTCGACGAAACACGAACCGCAGGGATCGTGAGGGTGAGTCTCCACCGGAGACCCCGCGACGCGACACGCCACCAGTGACTGACTGATCAGAGCGAGGATCTACAGAGGCATGACAGGGACCAGCCCACGTGGCGGATTGACGGCGTTCTTCGCAGGACGTGCCGGAAGACGGGTGTCTACCGCGTGCGCGGCACTCGGTGCTTTCGCAGTCATGTCTTCGGGGCTGGCTCCGAGTGCGGCCGCCGCAGACGTCCCGTCGAAGCAGTGGTACTTGAACGCGATGCACGCCGAAGACATGTGGAAGATCAGCACCGGCAAAGGCGTCAAAGTTGCCGTGCTGGACACCGGCGTGAATCCCGATACACCTTCCCTGAAGGGTCAAGTGCTCGGGGACGAGCTACCGGATGCAGTCTCGTACAACGCTAGCGAGGACTATGACGGCCACGGCACCAGCATGGCGGAATTGATTGCCGGGACTGGTGCCGGAGAGGGTATGCAGGGCTTGGCCCCCGGGGCGAAGATCATCCCCATTCGGATGCTCGTCAACGGTGTGAAGAACGAGACAGACAAGAAGAAGACCCCCTCCGCGGCGGATGCGATCAAGGCGGCTGCGGACAGCGACGCTCAGATCATCAACATGTCCTACGGCGGTCGCTTCATCGACCCGGACGAGGAGAAGGCAATTAAGTACGCCCACTCCAAGGGCAAGTTGATGTTTGCCAGCACCGGCAACGATGCCGAATCCAAGAACCGCATCGACTACCCTGCGGCCTACCCCTACGTGGTCGGGGTGGCTGCCGCAGACGACAAGGGGAAAGTGGGTGAATTCTCGGAGTACGGCAACTATGTCGATCTGTCAGCTCCTGGTCTCAATGTGCCCACGTGGTGCGACGCCACATTTCGCTCTTACTGCGATGGACGAGGCACGAGTATGGCCACTGCCATCGCCTCCGCCTCAGCCGCCCTCATCTGGGCCGCCCACCCCGACTGGACGGCGAATCAGGTCCTGCGCACCATGATCGATACAGCTGGCCGCACCTGGGCGAAGGGCGAGCGGAGTAACTACCTCGGCTACGGCGCCGTCCGCCCCCGCAAGGTGCTGGAGAACAGCGACATCAACTCGGGTTCGGCCTCCACCGACCCCCTCAGCTTCGAAAACGGAACCGGCGTCACGGGCGTCACCGCCTCACCTTCCGCTCCCGCATCAACCTCGTCACAGGCCCCCAAGAACACTTCTGGCGGCCAGACTTCGGCGGCAGGATCGACCTCGGAGTCGTCCGACAACACCACGATGTGGGTCGCTCTCGGAGCCGCAGGGGCGGCCGTGGTAATCGGGGGCGGTGCCTTCGCGGTGATCCGCTCGCGGCGAAAAGTATGACGACTCACACACGTCAACCGGTCACACACGACCTCTCCGGCGCGGTGACGCGCTCGGAATCGAACCACAGCTCTTACGAAGGGGAGTGCCGAAATGGTCGACCGCAAGCTTAATGAAGGCGACGTACAGAGGCTTCAGACCGAGGTCGTCGATCGATACGACAACATCAGGGGATCGCTCGCGAAGCTGCAGGGCACGATCGACATGATCGAGAAGGCCTGGAGGGGACAGGGCGCCCAGGCGTTCAACACGAAGCAGACGGAAATCAACCAGCACATGGTCGCGATCGGCAAGATGCTCGACGACTTCCTCGAGGGCATCAACCTGAACAAGACCGACAAGCGCAACCTCGAAGACCAGATCGAAGCCGACCTCAAGCAGATCTCGGTGGACGATCTCGGTGGAAAGACTTCGGCGCTCAACAGCTACTGAGGCTACTGACGAGCTATCGGCGGCAGCGAGCCGCACCGCGGTCCGGGCTGCGCAGTCCGGCTGAAATCTGCACAGAAACGAGGGAAACATGTCCGGAGTCCACTACGACGAACTCGCCGTCACATACGGCACCATGGATGCGCTCGCCACCGAGCTCGGCAATCAGGCAAAGAAGCTCGAGGAGGACCTCGAGGCCCTGAAGCAGGCCGTGCTCAACGTGTCCGCGGGCTGGGGCGGCGAAGCGTACGAGGAGTTCCAGAAGAAGTCCAAGCAGTGGGACTCGCACGCGCGGGGCATCCACCAGGCGCTGGTCAACATCTCGCAGCGAGTCCACACCGCCGGCGGTGACTACCGAGGCGGCGACCTGAAGGGCGCCAGCTACTTCCAGTAGGAGTTCGTAGTCTGCGGACGCAGGGTGGGCACGCACGGGAGGTGCCCACCCTGCGCTGTCTGCTTCCTGCGTCTTCCTGTCATGACCTCAAGATCGGAGTTCTTCACGGCTACGACGCGGTCGTCAGCAGCGATCTGGATCCTTCCGGCCGTAGCCGCCAGCGTGCTGCTTGTCGGCTGCTCGGCTTCGGTCAACATCGGGTCGACGGCGAAAATGTCTTCGGACAAGCTGGCCACCATACTCGCCGAAAAGCCCGCCGCCACAACGGGCCAGCCAAAGCCGCACATTACCTGTCCCGAGGACCTCGCCGGCAAGGTCGGGACCACCACCAGGTGCAAGCTCACAGCGGACGACGGCAGCACCTTGGGTGTAACGGTCAAGGTGTCCTCCGTAGAGGGGGACCAGATCAACTTCGACTTTTAGGCCGACAACACGGCTTCCCCGGCTCCGAACTGACCCCTGCGCCTCTCTTCATGGTGGCGTCTCGCCGCGTGGTGCAGCGGCAGTGGCCACACGGCTTCACTCAGGGTACCGACGAAAGAATTCGTTTGCACGGCTACTCGATCAGGTGCATGCCCTGGCAGCCGCACTGACCGGCATGGACAGGCAGACGATCAAGAACTACAGCTGCCGTGTCAGCCGCTCTCAAGGCCAGCCGACGGCGTCTCGCCGTCTTGTGCCTGCTGAGCACGTTCGGCGAAGGCTGTGGCGCATCTACCTATCAGGGAATCCGACAACTCGACCTTCGGCGCTGCCGCACCATGCGTCAGCAAGATGACGCTGCCAACTCGCACTTGTGAGAGCACAGACTTCGACCCGGGGACACCTGAGACATCCAGCCCGGTCACGGCGTTGTTGCGGTCCCCAATCTTTCCGAGGTTCACTCTCTTGGCCTTAGGGACGCGGCCATTCCAAGCCTCCCATACTGAGGTGTAGGCCAACTGCGCAGTCTCTGCGTCCTGGTAGGTCAGGATCGAAAATGTGATCCCGGGCTTTTGTGCCTTCATGAACACAGACCGTCCCGCGAAGCGGACATTCTCGCAGGATGCCTTCGTGTAGCAAGAGGTTAGACCGAATTCAAGGGCCTTCTTTTGCACGTAGGCCGAAGGGGCGGCCGCAACATCCCATCCTGAAACGGCCTTACCCCCTGGCAGCACCGAGGTTGCTTCCTGCGCACTGAGGGGCGAGTCTTCGTCTGCGCCTTCACCGCAGCCGACGAGAACAGTGAGCTTCTTCGAGCGGGCCACCGATCGGGTGACGGTCCGTGAAGCGCAACGAGCGAGGCCCC
>NZ_JBHVCP010000064.1:0-41052 GCF_042803315.1 Streptomyces sp. NPDC057424 | reverse complement strand
CAACGCGGCAGAGGCGCGTGCCAGACCCCGCGTCCGCGGTCTGATCCAAACGACACTAGGCTGTGAAACGGCCCGTGCGCTTGATGTCCGGGTGGTCGGTGGTCGCGCCGTCCAGGCCGAAGGCGCGGACGAGTCGCAGCTGGTCCTGCGTGTTCACCACCCAGCCGATGATCTTCAGATCGGCCTTGCGGGCCCGCTCCACGATCTCCAGGGTGAGCCGGCGGATATTCAGGCAGACGGTCTCGGCACCGGCCTCGACGGCACGGTCCACGATGTCGGTGCCGTAGCGGCTGGCGATCAGCGCGGTGCGCACGCCCGGCACCAGGGGCTTGATCTCGGCGATCGCCTCGTCGTGGAAGGAGGACACCTCCACCCGGCCGGCCAGCCCGCGCTGGTTCATCACCTCGGCCAGCGCCCGCGCCGCCTGCGCGTCCTTGATCTCCGCCTGGAGCGGCGACTGAACGGCCTCCAGGACCTCCTCGAAGACCGGGACCCGCTCGCCCCGGCCCGCGTCCAGGGCGCGCAGCTCGGCGAGGGTCTTCTCGGCGATCGGCCCGGTGCCGTCGGTCGTGCGGTCCACATCCGTGTCGTGCATGACGACGAGCGCGCCGTCCTTGCTCAGATGCAGATCGAGCTCGATGGCGTCGAGGCCCGCCTCCTGGGCGGCGACGAAGGACCGGAGGGTGTTCTCGGGCTCCACACCCATGACTCCGCGGTGACCGATGGTGAGGAAGTTCAAGACGCGACTCTCTTCCGTCGACAGGCGGCACTGGTGGCCTGACGGCCCCCCTGACCGTATCGCCTGGACCCGCCCTGTGCAGAGAGTGAGGGCATGGTCGCCGCACATCCGGGCAGGAGCAGGGCCGACAGGAAAAAGTGCGGTGAGATACAGGGTCGGGCAGGATATTTTCCCGGGTTCGCCCTTGCTGGGAGGAACCTCGTGTGTATACGGTCTGCATACGTGAGATTCTCCCGTGGAAGGTGGGACATGACGGAAATTCTTGTGCAGGTGGGTTCGGAGGAAGGTCTTCCTCCCGTGGCCAGGGTGGTGGAGCACCCGGCATGGCCCGTGCTCAAGGATGCCGTGGAGCGGATCCGGCCATGGCAGTCCAAGGACGGGTCGATCGACTTCGACGCCGAGGGCGCGCCCGACCCGGCCGACGCCGAGCTCGCGGTCCGCCAGGTCACCGACGCCGTCCTGGAGCTCTCCCCGCTGCTCCCGCACGACGCCGCCTACCACGAGGCCCTGGTCAAGGACCTGACCCGGTGGGCCGACAGCGGTTTCCAGGTGCCCGACTTCCTCGACTCCCTGCTGGCCTTCCAGCCCGCCGCGAACCGCGCGGACGGCCTGCAGCACTTGGTCGTCTTCCCGATGTACACGCAGAACGGCAACCCGGACCGCAACCTCGAGGCGGTCGTGCTGCGCATGGTCTGGCCGGACTGGCTGGCCGAGCTGGAGCGCACCCGTTACGACAATCCGCTCTTCTGCGGCATCACCTTCGAGGACTTCACGGCGGGCTACGACACCAACTCGGCCGTCCTGTTCCCCGAGACCATCGCCGTGCGCGAGGCCCCGGAGCGGTTCACCTGGGGCGGCATCTTTTGCGACCGCGAGGCCGCCCGCTTCCGCCGCGTGACCGACGCCGCCGTCGACATCCTGGGCCTGGAGCTGCCCGAGGACGTCGCGGCGATGGTCCACGACCAGAAGCGCTGCGAGGAGGCGTTCGTCCTGTGGGACATGGTCCACGACCGCACCCACAGCCACGGCGACCTGCCCTTCGACCCCTTCATGATCAAGCAGCGCCAGCCGTTCTGGATGTACGGCCTGGAAGAGCTGCGCTGCGACCTCACCGCCTTCAGGGAGGCCGTGAAGCTCTCGGCCGACGGCGTCCCGCAGGCCGGTGACGTGCAGGTCGCGGTCCTCTTCGACCGGATGTTCCGCTTCCCGGTCACCGGTGAGCGCGTGCGCAACTACGACGGCCTCGGCGGCCAGCTCCTCTTCGCCTACCTGCACAAGCACGATGTCGTCCGCTGGACCGACAACAAGCTCACCATCGACTGGGAGCGCGCCCCGCAGGTCACCAACCAGCTGTGCGCCGAGATCGAGGACCTGTACCGCGACGGCATCGACCGCCCGAAGCTCGTCCACTGGTTCGCCGGCTACGAGCTGGTCTCCACCTACCTCTCCCCGCACCCGGGATCGAAGTGGGCCAAGGGTCCCGACGCCCTGGACACGACGCAGCCGCCGCGCAGACTCGTCGATGACGTGCTTCCGGACGAGTTTCCGCTGAGCATGTTCTATGAGGCACTGTCCAGGAAGCTGAAGCACGTGATCGCCTCCACCAAGGGCATCACGGCGGACAGCGCCGAGCGGATCGCCGCGTGAGCGGCGGAGTCTTCCACGAGACCGGGAACGCTGCTCAGGAGGCGAAGAAGATGGCGGGGAACGGAGCTCTCAGCGGTGCGGTGATCGCGGTGGCCGGAGCGGGCGGTCCCGCCGGCCGGGCGGCGATCCTTAGGCTGGCCGAGGCGGGGGCGACGGTCGCCGCCGCGGACAACGACCCGGAGCGGCTGGCGGAGGCCGTGGACGCGGCTCGGTACGCCTCCGGAGGCGCGACGGTCACCGGCGAACCGGTCGACCTGCTGGACCTGCAGTCCACGCGCGACTGGGCCGCCCACATCGAGAAGGACTTCGGCCGCGTCGACGGCCTCGTCCACCTCGTGGGCGGCTGGCGCGGCAGTGAGACCTTCATCAAGACGAGTCTCGACGACTGGGACTTCCTCGAGCTGCTGCTGATCCGCACCGTTCAGCACACCTCGCTGGCGTTCTACGAGGGCCTGCAGCGCAGCGACCGCGGGCGGTACGTGCTGATCAGCGCCGCCGGTGCCTCGAAGCCGACGGCGGGCAACGCCTCCTACGCCGCCGCCAAGGCCGCCGCCGAGGCCTGGACGCTCGCCCTGGCCGACGCCTTCCGCAAGGCCGGGGGCACCGAGGGCCCGACCTCGGCGGCTACGATCCTGGTGGTGAAGGCGCTGGTCCACGACGCGATGCGCGCCGACCGCCCCAACGCGAAGTTCGCGGGCTTCACCGACGTCAAGGACCTGGCCGAGGCCATCACCGAGGTCTGGGAGAAGCCCGCCGCCGAAGTGAACGGAAACCGTCTGTGGCTCACCGAGAAGCCGTGAACCCGCCGAAGACCGACGCCCGCCGTCATCACGACCCCGAGGTCCGCGGGTTTGCCAGCGACAACTACGCCGGGGCCCACCCGGAGGTCCTCGCAGCCCTGGCCCTGGCCAACGGCGGGCACCAGGTCGCCTACGGCGAGGACGCGTACACCGAGAACCTCCAGCACGTGATCCGCAGCCACTTCGGGCCCACGGCCGAGGCGTTCCCGGTCTTCAACGGCACCGGCGCGAACGTCGTCGCGCTCCAGGCGGTCACCGACCGCTGGGGCGCGGTGATCTGCGCGGAGAGCGCGCACATCAACGTCGACGAGTGCGGGGCCCCGGAGCGGGTCGGCGGCCTGAAGCTGCTGACCGTTCCGGCGCCCGACGGCAAGCTCACGCCCGAACTGATCGACCGGCAGGCGTTCGGCTGGGACGACGAGCACCGGGCGATGCCGCAGGTGGTCTCCATCGCCCAGGCCACCGAACTGGGCACGGTCTACACGCCGGAGGAGATACGCGCCCTGTGCGAGCACGCCCACGCGCACGGCATGAAGGTGCACCTGGACGGCTCCCGGCTGGCCAATGCCGCCGCCACCCTGAACGTCCCGATGCGGACGCTCACCAACGCCGCCGGCGTCGACATCCTCTCCCTGGGCGGCACGAAGAACGGCGCCCTGTTCGGCGAGGCCGTCGTGGTCCTCAACCAGGACGCCGTCAGCCACATGAAGCATCTGCGCAAGCTGTCCATGCAGCTCGCCTCCAAGATGCGCTTCGTGTCGGTGCAGCTGGAGGCCCTGCTCGCCCGGGACCTGTGGCTGCGCAACGCCGGTCACGCCAACGAGATGGCTCAGCGCCTCGCCGAGGGCGTGCGGGCCGTGCACGGTGTGGAGATCCTCTACCCGGTGCAGGCCAACGCGGTCTTCGCCCGGCTGCCCCATGACGTGAGCGAGCGCCTCCAGAAGCGGTTCCGCTTCTACTTCTGGGACGAGGCCGCGGGCGACGTCCGCTGGATGTGCGGCTTCGACACGACCGAGGAGGACGTGGACGCGTTCCTGGCGGCGCTGAAGGAGGAGATGGCCCGCTAGGGCCGTCGCCATCGACGATCCGCGCACCGCCGATGGTGCATACGTATGCTGCAGGGCGTAAAAAGATTGACCGTGGAGTGGGTCCCTCTCTACGCTCTGCCCGCATGCAGCTGATCCAGCAAACACCGGACCTTTCTGCCTTTGTGGCAGCCGACGAGGCGATCGACCACCATCACCCGCTCGTGCGCGAGACGGCGGCGAAGCTCGCCGTCGGGGCTGACGACGTGTATGAGTATGCGCAAGCGGCCTTCGAGTTCGTGCGCGACGCCATCCCGCACTCGCAGGACTCCGGCGATCTCCGTGTCACCTGGCGCGCCTCCGATGTCCTGGAGCAGCGCACCGGCATCTGCTACGCCAAGGCCCACGCGCTGGCCGCGCTGCTCCGGGCCGAGGGCATCCCCGCCGCGCTGTGCTACCAGAAGTTCGAGGTGGTGCACGGCCTGGTGGCCGTGCGGTTCGACGGCGCGTGGCACCGGCAGGACCCCCGGGGCAACAGGCCCGGTGTCGACGCCCGGTTCTCCCTCGACGGTGAACGGCTCGCCTTCACGCCCGACCTTGCGTCCAATGAACTGGACTATCCAGTCCTGTATGCTGCACCGCATCCGGTCGTCCTGGACGCCCTCACGGCAGCTCGCGACCGGCCGCACCTGTGGCAGACACTCCCCACCGCACTCTGAGGCAAGGCGACCATGACGCTCACGCTGACCGTGTCCGACGACGTACGCGCTCTCGCGCCGGGTTTCACCCACGTCGCGATCGAGGCGCACGGCCTGGTCAACGGGCCGAGCAGCGACGCCAGCTCGGCGCTGCTGGACGACGCGGCGCGCCGGCTCGCCGTACGGCTGGACGGCCGCGCTCCGCACGAGGACCCGCACATGGCCGCCTGGCGCGAGACCTACACGGCGTTCGGCTCGAAGCCGTCCCGTACCCGCAACTCCGCGGAGGCGCTGGCCAAGCGGGCCCTCTCGGAGGCCGGGCTGCCCCGGATCAACCTGCTCGTCGACCTCTACAACGCCATCTCCGTCGCCCACCTGATCCCCGTCGGCGGCGAGGACGCCGACCGCATCCAGGGCGGCATGCGCCTGATCCGCGCCACGGGGGAGGAGGACTTCGTGACCGTCGCCGGAGGCGAGGGGACCGTCGAGCACCCCGACGTGGGCGAAGTGGTGTGGCGCGACGACGCGGGCGTGACCTGCCGCCGCTGGAACTGGCGCCAGGGCCCGCGCACCCGGCTCACCGAGCAGACGACATCGGGCATTTTCCTGCTGGAGGGCCTCACACCGATGCGGGTCGCCGAGGTGGCGGCGGCCGCGGCGGAACTCGCCGAGCTGCTGTCGAAGTTCAGCCCGGGAGCGGACATCGCCGTCCGCGCTCCGGAGCCCTCCGCCTGAGCTAGCCCGGCCCGGGGCGGCGTCAGTGCGCCTCGGCCGCCCGCACCTGCTCCGGCGTCGGGGCCGTGCCGCCGAGGTGGGCCGGCATCCACCAGGTGTCGTCCGGGCCCTTCGGACGGACGGGGTAGGCGCGCTGGGCGGCCTCCAGGAGCTCCTGGACGCGCTCGCGCAGCTGGCGTGTGATGGCGCCCGCGTACTTGTCGCGGGAGGCCTCGATCGCCTCGCCCACCCGGATCGTGATGGGGATGTGGCTGCGCTTGAAGTTGCGCGGCTGGCCCTTGGTCCACAGCCGCTGTGTGCCCCACACCGCCATCGGGATCAGCGGGACGCCGGCCTCCTGCGCCAGGCGCGCGGCGCCCGACTTGAAGCTCTTCAGCGTGAACGACTGCGAGATCGTCGCCTCCGGGAAGACCCCGACGATCTCGCCCGACCGCAGCGAGTCCAGGGCGTGGGCGTAGGCCGCCTCGCCCTGCTTGCGGTCCACGGGGATGTGCTTCATCCCGCGCATCAGCGGGCCGGAGATCTTGTGCCGGAAGACGGACTCCTTCGCCATGAAACGCACGAGACGTTTCTGCGGCAGCGCCGCCAGGCCGTCGAAGACGAAGTCCAGGTAGCTGATGTGATTGCTCACCAGCACGGCGCCGCCCGAGCGCGGGATGTTCTCCGAACCCTGGCAGTCGATCTTGAGGTCCCACACCTTGAACAGCGTGCGGGCGAAACCGACGACGGGACGGTAGACGAGCTCTGCCATGGGCGGGTCGGACCCTTCCTGCTCTGCCTGGGAAGGGATTCCCAGTGGAAAAGTTACGCAGCCGTAGGTTTACGGCTTGCCGCAGATCGTGCCCGAAGAACGGCCGGGTAGCCAGTCCTCGTGCCTGTCGGCGGGGAGATTCTCGTCACGTCGCCCGCCGGTTCCCACCTCGTGCTTTTGCGCTCCCATTACTCCGCGCGGACCGTCACCCGCCGCACGAGCAGGTACAACTCGCAGCCCAGGCAGTACCCGAACGCCGCAGTGAGGAAGGCGGCGGCGAGCGCGGCACCGGTCGCCGCGAGTCCCAGCCGGCCGGGCCCCAGGGCGGGGCCGACGAGCCCGAGTCCGGCGAGAAACAGCCCCACCACTTGGGCGAAGCGCGGCGGTTCGGGCGCCTCGAATTCCGTCGGCGGCCCGAGTCGCGGCCGTACGGCCTTGGCGAACAGCAGGCCGTAGGGGGCGGCTCACCCCGCCCGCGGCGCCGAGCGGGAACGCCAGCGTCTGCCAGGTCAGCAGCCAGGCGTTCCCCGTGACCAGAACGACCGCCAGGACTGCGGTCGTGACGGCCGCGCCGAAACGCGGCCCCCTCACATCGATGCCCCATGGGAACCAAGCGTTCCGCAGGGCGGCCGGGTGGAGGGGCCGGGAATCTTTGCGGTCTCGTGAACGCTTGCAGCAGGTGATGACCGGACTGGTGGTATGCGTGGTGGTGCTCGCGGCGGCGAGCGCCTTCGGAGTGCCGCAACGGCGGCGGGGCGGGAGAGTGCGGGTGCGCGGGCGCGACGACGGCAAGCGGGTCGATGCGGCGGGACTGGGCGCGGAACTCGGCGAGCGGGCCACGCTCGTGCAGTTCTCCAGCGCGTTCTGCGCGCCCTGCCGGGCGACCCGGCGGGTTCTCGCCGAGGTCGCCGGCCTGGTGCCGGGCGTGACCCACGTCGAGATCGACGCCGAGGCCCACCTGGATCTCGTACGGCGGCTGGACGTCCTGAAGACCCCGACCGTGCTGGTCCTGGACGCCGACGGCCGCGTGGTGCGGCGGGCCACGGGGCAGCCGCGCAAGGCCGACGTGATCGCCGCGCTGGGGGAGGCGGTGTGACGGGTGTGACGCCGCCAGTGAGCCATCTCCCACATCACGGAACCAGCTTGACCGCGCGTACCAGTTATCGTCAGCCTGACCCCATGCCTGCGGACCTTCTCGCCACGCCCGACCTCCTGCGCTCGGTCTTCCGGCGGCACGCGGCAGGGGTCGCCGTCATCACCGCTCGTGGCGAGGCGGGTCCGGTGGGCTTCACCGCGACGTCCCTGACGTCCGTCTCCGCCGAGCCGCCCCTGCTGTCCTTCGGAGTCGGCACCGGCGCCTCCAGCTGGCCCGCGATCGCGGCGGCGGACCACGTCGGCGTCCACATCCTCGGTGAGCACCAGCAGGAGCTGGCCGCCACCTTCGCCCGCAGCGGCGCCGACCGCTTCGGTCCGCCCACCGCCTGGGGGGAGGGGCCCGAGGGCGTTCCCGTCCTCGACGGGGTGCTGGCCTGGCTGGTCGGCCGGATCGTCGCGCGCGTGCCCGCCGGGGACCACCGGATCGTGCTCGCCGAGGTCGTGCACGGGGACCCCACGGGCACCGGCCGTCCGCTCCTCTACCACCAGGGACGATTCCAGCGTCTGGGTGACTGAGCCAGGTGCCCCCGGGCTGCGTGACCGTCGAGTTCCGGTTACGCTGCGTTGCGAAGGTCACAGTTCAAAGCGCTTGCTTAGCGGGAACGAACTGGGTGTACTGACGAGTAATATTTCGCTCGGGGCGTGGGTCGCCCCGACCGGGATCGGACGCTAGAGGCGCCTATGCTGCCTGCAAGTAGGCAGCATGGAAATGACGATGCAGTAGGAGAGCCGGCGTGAGCTTGAGGATCGTTGTCACTGTGAAGTACGTGCCCGACGCCACCGGCGACCGGCACTTCGCCGATGACCTGACCGTCGACCGGGACGACGTGGACGGTCTGCTCTCCGAGCTCGACGAGTACGCGGTCGAGCAGGCGCTGCAGATCTCCGAGAACTCCGACGACGACGTGGAGATCACCGTTCTGACGGTGGGCCCCGAGGATGCCAAGGACGCCCTGCGCAAGGCGCTGTCCATGGGCGCGGACAAGGCGATCCACGTCGAGGACGACGACATCCACGGCACCGACGCCATCGGCACCTCCCTGGTCCTGGCCAAGGCGATCGAGAAGGCCGGCTACGACCTGGTCGTCTCCGGTATGGCCTCCACCGACGGCACCATGGGCGTCGTGCCCGCGCTGCTCGCCGAGCGCCTGGGCGTCCCGCAGGTCACCCTGCTCTCCGAGGTCTCCGTCGAGGACGGCACGGTCAAGGGCCGTCGCGACGGCGACGCCGCCTCCGAGAGCCTGGAGGCCTCCCTCCCGGCGGTCGTGTCCGTGACCGACCAGTCGGGCGAGGCCCGTTACCCGTCCTTCAAGGGCATCATGGCGGCCAAGAAGAAGCCGGTGGAGTCCTGGGACCTGTCCGACCTCGACATCGAGGCGGAGGAGGTCGGCCTGGAGGGCGCCTGGACCGCGGTCGACGGCGCGGCCGAGCGCCCGGCCCGCACCGCGGGCACGATCGTCAAGGACGAGGGCGAGGGCGGCAAGCAGCTCGCTGAGTTCCTCGCGGGCCAGAAGTTCATCTGAGCCCGGCATTCGCTGACCGCCCCTCATCTTTCGCAAGCAGGAGAGAAGAAGTCCCATGGCTGAAGTTCTCGTCTACGTCGACCACGTGGACGGCGCCGTCCGCAAGCCCACCCTGGAGCTGCTGACCCTGGCCCGCCGCATCGGCGAGCCGGTCGCCGTCGCGCTGGGCAACGGCGCCGGTGACACCGCCGCCACGCTCGCCGAGCACGGCGCGGTCAAGGTCCTCACGCACGAGGCCGCCGAGTACGCCGACTACCTGGTCGTACCGAAGGTCGACGCGCTGCAGGCCGCCCACGAGGCCGTGTCCCCGGCCGCCGTGCTGGTCCCGTCCTCCGCCGAGGGCAAGGAGATCGCCGCCCGTCTGGCGCTGCGCCTGGGCTCCGGCATCATCACCGACGCCGTCGACCTGGAGGCCGGCGACGAGGGCCCGGTGGCCACGCAGTCGGTGTTCGCCGCGTCCTTCACCACCAAGTCCCGTGTCTCCAAGGGCACCCCGGTCATCACGGTCAAGCCGAACAGCGCCGCCGTCGAGGCCGCCCCGGCCGCCGGTGCGGTCGAGGCGCTGTCCGTGTCCTTCTCCGCGCAGGCCACCGGCACCAAGGTCACCGGCCGTACGCCGCGTGAGTCGACGGGCCGTCCGGAGCTGACCGAGGCCGCGATCGTGGTCTCCGGTGGCCGTGGCGTCAACGGCGCGGAGAACTTCGCGATCATCGAGGCGCTCGCCGACTCCCTCGGTGCCGCTGTCGGTGCCTCGCGTGCCGCGGTGGACGCCGGCTGGTACCCGCACACCAACCAGGTCGGCCAGACCGGCAAGTCCGTCTCGCCGCAGCTGTACATCGCCAACGGCATCTCGGGCGCGATCCAGCACCGCGCCGGTATGCAGACCTCGAAGACGATCGTGGCCGTCAACAAGGACGCCGAGGCCCCGATCTTCGACCTCGTCGACTACGGCGTCGTCGGCGACCTCTTCGACGTCGTCCCGGCCCTGACCGAGGAGATCAAGACCCGCAAGGGCTGATCGACCCGGGCCGCAGAAGGCCCCCGTGACCGCGCGAACGGTCACGGGGGCTCTTCTCATCCCAGGGTCATCGAGGCCTGCACCGGCAGATGGTCGCTCGGATACGTCCCGTCCGCGCTGAAGGTGTTCATCCCGGCCCAGTGCGTGGTCACCCCGGGCGTGGTGAGGATCCAGTCGATGCGCCGCCCGCCGGGCCTGGGCGCCCGGTAGCCGTGGTGCGTCCCGTACGCCGGACCCCGCGAGGCCGCCGCGTCCCAGGCGTCCACCAGTCCGATGTCCAGCATGAGGTGGTGCACCCGGTTGTCGTGGGCGGCCGCGTTGAAGTCGCCGGTGACGATGACCGGTGACGACCGGTCCCACGCGGCGATCGTCTCGCCGATGAGCCCCGCCGCGCGTTCCCGGGCGTACTGGCTGACGCTGTCCAGGTGGGTGTTGAGGACGTAGAACTCCCGTCCCCCGTCGGCGAGATCGGCGAAACGGACCCAGGTCACCATGCGCAGCCAGTCCGCGTCCCAGGTGTTCGAGGCGATCGCGTACGGGGTGTCGGACAGCCAGAAGTGGTCGAACTCGATCGGCTCAAGTCTGCGCGTGTCGTAGAAGACCGCCATGAACTCGTCCTTGCTGCCGCCCCCGCGTCCGGTGCCGATCCAGTCGTAGTGCTCGCCGAGATCCTTCTCGATCGCGCGCACTTGCCGGTAGAGCCCTTCCTGGGTGCCGATGACGTGCGGTCGCTCGCGGCGCAGCAGTTCTCGCATCACCGGTCGGCGCACCTCCCAGCGCGGTGTCCTGTCGACGACGGTCCCGAAGCGGACGTTGAACGTCATGACGTCCAGGGCGCCCGGGTGCTCGCCGGCGGACGCGGGCTGTGTGGGGCCCGCGGTGGTGAGCAGCGGTCCTGCGACGGCGACGGCCGCCGCCGCCTTGAGCCCGTGGCGGCGCGTCACTCCGACCTCGTTCGGCACGTGGTCTCCCTCCCCTTGCACGTCAGGATGAAGCTTGCCTTCTGAATACGGAAGATGAGGGCGGGTCGGCGGTGACCAAGGGTGAAGGATGGGGAACCGCCCTTCAAGACGGTGTTGACCAGGGTGAAGATCGGCAGTTAGCTTCGTTCTGCGGATTTTTGATTCCGCTTTACGGAAAATGGAGGGTGTGGAATGGGGCAGGGCCGGCAGGAGAACGTGGCGACGAGTCTCGCGGGTGCCATCAGCGAGGAGATCAGCGCCTCCCTCGCCCCCGTCGACGCGGAACTGGAGCGCCGCTACCCGGGAGACCCCGGCACCCGTCAGCCCGTGCACACCGTCTACGTCCCCGGAGACGTCTTCGCTGCCGACACCATCCGCACCTGGGGCGAGCGGGCGCTGGCCGCCCTCGACGAGCACGCTCCCGACGCCGCGTCCTTCGCCGCCGTCCTCGGTCTCTCCGAGGAGCTCGCCGAGCCCGTCCACGCGCGCGTGCGCGCCAAGCTGGAGCGCGAACCGATCGAGGACCTGCGCGTCGACTTCGAGGACGGCTACGGCAACCGCCCCGACGCCGAGGAGGACCAGGCCGCCGCCCGGGCCGCCCGGATCGTCGCCGAGGCCTACGCGGACGGCACGGCCGCCCCGTACATGGGCATCCGCATGAAGTGCATGGAGGTGCCCGTACGCGCCCGGGGCATCCGCACCCTCGACATCTTCCTCACCGGCCTGATGGAGTCCGGCGGTCTGCCCGCCGGGCTGGTGCTCACCCTGCCCAAGGTGACGTACGCCGAGCAGGTCACCGCCATGGCGCGGCTGCTGGACGCCTTCGAGAAGACGCACGGTCTCGCACCCGGCCGGATCGGCTTCGAGATCCAGATCGAGACCAGCCAGTCCATCCTGGCCGCCGACGGCACCGCCACCGTCGCCCGCATGATCCAGGCCGCCGAGGGCCGCGCCACCGGACTGCACTACGGCACCTTCGACTACAGCGCCTGCCTCGGCGTCTCCGCCGCCCACCAGGCCGGCGACCACCCCGCCGCGGACCACGCCAAGGCCGTCATGCAGGTCGCGGCGGCCGGTACCGGTGTCCGCGTCTCGGACGGCTCGACGAACGTCCTGCCGGTCGGCCCCACCGCGAAGGTCCACGACGCCTGGCGCCTGCACTACGGCCTCACCCGCCGCGCTCTGGCCCGCGCCTACTACCAGGGCTGGGACATGCACCCCGGCCACATCCCCACCCGCTACGCGGCTGTCTTCGCCTTCTACCGCGAGGGCTTCGAGCAGGCCGCCGCCCGCCTCGCCCGCTACGCCAACCGCACCGGCGGCGACGTCATGGACGAGCCCGCCACCGCCAAGGCCCTCAGCGGCTACCTGCTGCGCGGCCTGGACTGCGGCGCCCTGGACATCGGGGAGGTCGCCCGGCTGACCGGACTGACCCGCGCCGACCTGGAGAGCTTCGCGGTGCCCCGGCGGGGAGACCTGACGGCCTCCGCCTGACGGCTTCCGCCTGACGGCGTCCGTACGACGTACCGGACGGCACGTACCGGCCCTGTCACAGCCGCCCTCACCTGCTGTCGCCGCCACTGCCGCCCCGTAGTCTGTACGCCACGTACGGGCGTGTCAGTGCATCCGGTGGGTCACAGGAACGGGGCAGCGGTGTCAACGGGGGAGTACGGGCAGGCGGACGGGGCCGGCCGGCTGCTGGCAGGGCGTTACCGCGTCTCGGCCCAGCTGGGCCGGGGCGGCATGGGCGTCGTCTGGAAGGCCGTCGACGAGGTCCTGGGCCGTGAGGTCGCGGTCAAGGAACTGCGCACCTACACCGACGCGGCCGGTCCCGAACTGGCCGGCCTGCAGCTGCGGATGCAGCGCGAGGCCCGTGCGGCGGCCCGGGTGCGCCACCCCGGCGTCATCGCCGTGCACGACATCGCCCAGGTCGACGGCCGCCCGGTCATCGTCATGGAACTGGTCGACGGGCCGTCCCTGGACGACGTGCTGCGTGAGCGCGGCACCCTGGACCCGGGTGAGGCGGCCGGGATCGGGGCGAAGGTCATGGACGCGCTGGCCGCCGCCCACACCGCGGGCGTCCTGCACCGTGACGTCAAGCCGGGCAACATCCTGCTCGACCGCTCGGGCCGGGTCGTCCTCACCGACTTCGGCATCGCCACGATGGACGATCCGGGGGACGGTTCGGCCACGCACCTCACGCGCAGCGGCGAACTCGTCGGCTCCCTCGACTACCTGGCCCCCGAGCGCGCCCAGGGAGCCGACCCGGGCCCCGCCTCCGACATCTGGGCCCTGGGCGCCACGCTGTACGCGGCCGTCGAGGGCTCCTCGCCCTTCCGCCGCACATCCACCTTCTCCACGCTCACCGCGATCGTCACCGAGCCGCTGCCGGAGCCCCGCCGCGCCGGCCCCCTCGCGCCCGTCCTCCGGCGGCTGCTGGACAAGCGTCCCGAGTCCCGCCCCGAGGCCGACCAGGCCCGCGCACTGCTCCAGGCGGTCGCGGACGGCGGCGGCACGGACACGCCGACCTCTTCCTTGCGAGGCCCCGCGGTCTCACCCCCGCGCGCGGAGACGGAGCGCAGCGTCCCGTCGGCACCGCCGGGGTTCGGACCTCCTCGGCAGGGCGCCGCCGGACCTCGAGAGGGCACGGACACACCGGGCTTCGGCGCGGCAGCCGCGTTCGGAGCCGCGGGAGCGGCGGGGGAGGGCGGGCCGGGCCACGCCGGCCCCGGCCACCCGGCGCCGCAAGGCTTCGGTCCGCAGGGCCCGGGCACCAGCCCCCAGGGCTTCGGTCCGGTCGATCCCGGCAGCGCCGCCCCCGGTGCTTCCGCCGCCACCGCCCCGATGAACGCCGACCGTGCCGCGTCCCGCCGCAAGGCACGCGTCCTGCTCGCCGCCGTGGCCGTCACCGTCGTCCTCGCCACCGCCGGTACCACGGCCGCCCTGCTCGGCGACTCCGGCGGCAAGGAGACCGGGGCGCGGACCGACGCCGCCCGTGCGGACGCCGGGGCCGCCGAGCCCGGTGGTGCGGACGACGGTTCGAACGCCCCGGGAGCGACGCAACAGGGCGACGACAAGGGCAAGGCACCGTCCGAGAAGCCCCGCGACAACAAAAGCCCCGAGCCCACCGGCCGGGCGACCACCCCGGACCCCGACCGGTCCGCCGGCGGCGGCACCTCCGGGGGCGGCTCCGCCGCCGGCGCCACGACAGGAGGCCCGACCACCCCGGCCCCGGTCTGCCACGCCATCGGCGGCGGCAAGTACAACTGCCAGGTCTGGAAGACCGCAGACTCCTACACCGCCTCCGGCACCAAGGCCGGCATCCTCAAAGCGGGCACCAACTACTTCTACTGTCAGCAGAACCTGGGCCGCCGCGAGTCGTCCGGGGAGTGGACCAACGTCTGGTGGGCGAAGACCGACGACGACAGCGGCAACACCGACGTCTGGGTCAGCGACGTCTACATCAAGGGCGGCGACAACGACGCGCCGGTCCCCGGGCTCCCGCTCTGCTGAACGCGCGCCGAGACGGCCACGTACCGCTCGAGACCCGAGGCCGTCACCAGCTTCTCCTCGATGAACAGCCGCGTGCCCCGCTCGCACAGCCGCCGGTCGCCGCGGGCCCGCGCGCAGAACTCCTCGGGCACGACACCGAACAGCTCCCGCAGGCGCGGCAAGCCGACGAGGAGCTCGGTCAGCAGTTCCCGCTCACCCGGGTGCGTGCGCGGAGTGCCCGTGCCGTCGTGGAGGACGCCGTGCCGGTTGACGTAGGCGTACGCCCCGGGCAGGCGCGTGCCGTCCGCGAGGACGATGCGGATGTCGGGCGACGGCAGCCAGGCCCGGTCGAAGTTGCCGCCCGGCACCGGCGCGCCCTCGCTCGTGTCGATCACCGCGAGCTGCTCCGCGTCGAGCCACAGGACGAACAGCTCCCGCACAGTGTCCGGGGCGCCGACCGGTGAGGCCGACACGTACCCCGTGCGGCTCACATGCGCGGAGACGCCGGCGTCGACCCCCGTGACCCGGGCCTTCGCCATCGGCAGCGGCGACCTGATCCCGAACTCCGCCATCTTGTGCCGCAACTGCCCCGGGCAGCCGTTGGAGCCGATGGCGATGACCGGCGTGCGGTCCTCGTACACCAGCCGCTCCAGCGGCAGGAAGCGGTCTCCGTCGAGGAGCCCGGAATCAGCGGGCCACGCGCCCGGATACAGCAGCGGGTGCTCGCGCGGCGCCTCGGCCAGGCCCAGTGCTCGCAGCGTGCGATCGGTGGCGTCGTCCACGGGCCGCTCAGTCCGCCGGGGGGATCTCGCCCGAGCCGCGGGTGATCAGCCGGGTCGGCAGCTCGATGCGCTCGGGGGTGACAAGGGAGCCGTCCAGCTGCCGGAAGAGGCGTTCCGCCGCGGTGCGGCCGATGTCCGACGCGTCCTGGGCGACGACCGTGACGCCAGGCTGGAGCAGGTCGGCGAGCTCGATGTCGTCGAAGCCGACCAGGGCGACCCGGCGGACCTGCTCGGCGAGCACCCGGATCACGGTGACCGTCACCCGGTTGTTGCCCGCGAAGATCGCCGTGACCGGGTCGGGGCCGCTCAGCATCTCCTCGGCGGCTCCGCGTACCCGCTCGGGGCCGGTGACGCCGAGGGACATCCAGGACTCCGCCACCGGTATGCCGGCGTCCTCCATCGCGGCCCGGTAGCCGCGCAGCCGCTCGGCGGCGGTGTGGATGCGGGGCATGTCGCCGATGAAGCCGATCCGGCGGTGCCCGTGCGCGATGAGGTGGGTGACGCCGTCGCGGGCGCCGCCGAAGTTGTCCGACAGGACCACGTCGGCGTCGATGTACCCGGCCGGCCGGTCCACGAACACCGTGGCGACACCCGCCTTGAGCTCCGGCTCCAGGTACCGGTGGTCGTCCCCGGCCGGGATCACCACCAGCCCGTCCACCCGCCGTGCGCACAGGGCCAGCACCAGCTCCTGTTCGCGCTCGGGGTCCTCGGCGCTGGAGCCGTTGATCAGCAGGGCACCGTGCGCGCGGGCCACCTCCTCCACCGACCGGCTCAGCGGCCCGTAGAAGGGGTCGGCGAGGTCCTCCAGGACCAGGCCGATGCTCGCCGTACGGCCCTTGCGCAGCACCCGCGCGCTGTCGTTGCGCCGGAAGCCGAGGGCGTCGATCGCCTCCTGGACCCGCCGCTCCGTCTCGGGGGTGACCCCCGGCTCGCCGTTCACGACGCGGGAGACCGTCTTGAGGCCGACTCCGGCGCGTGCCGCGACGTCCTTCATGGTCGGCCGGGTGCCGTAGCGCGTGGCGGATCGGAGGGGAGTCTGGGGCACGGTGCGGTGTCCTGTCCTGTCGTCCAGGGGGTGCGTCGATCCTGGGTTTGTATGAGGATGTGGCGTCGAGCATAGAGCCTGGACAACGTTGTCAGGCTCGGGGGAGACTGTCCACCGCAATCGTCGGCCCGTGCACCGCCGCGGGACCGGCCTGCTGCCTGCCCTGCTTGATGGCCATTCTCGGCGTTTTTCTCATGCCCGACGGGGAGATCCGACTCTGATGCACACCGACCTCGTGGCCGCGCTCGACATCGGCGGCACCAAGATCGCCGGCGCCCTGGTGGACGGCCACGGCCGGATCCTGGTCCGCGCCCAGCGGCCGACGCCTGCCCGGGAGGACGGCGGCACCGTGATGCGGGCCGTGGAGGAGGTGCTCGGCGAGCTCACCGCGTCGCCGCTGTGGGAGCGTGTCACGGCAGTCGGCATCGGCAGTGCCGGACCGGTGGACGCCTCGGCGGGCACGGTGAGCCCGGTGAACGTGCCGGGCTGGCGTGACTACCCGCTCGTCGCGCGGGTCCGGGCCGCCGCCGGGAGCCTGCCCGTCGAGCTGATAGGCGACGGGGTGGCGATCACGGCGGCCGAACACTGGCAGGGCGCCGCCCGCGGCCACGACAACGCGCTGTGCATGGTCGTCTCCACGGGTGTCGGCGGCGGTCTGGTGCTCGGCGGCCGGCTGCATCCCGGGCCCACCGGCAACGCGGGCCACATCGGCCACATCAGCGTGGACCTCGACGGCGACCTCTGCCCGTGCGGCTCGCGCGGCTGCGTGGAGCGCATCGCGAGCGGCCCCAACATCGCCCGGCGCGCCCTGGAGAACGGCTGGCGGCCCGGCCCTGACGGGGACACGTCCGCCGCCGCGGTGGCCGCCGCCGCCCGGTCCGGCGACCCGGTCGCCGTCGGGTCGTTCGAGCGGGCCGCCCAGGCCCTGGCCGCCGGTATCGCCGCCACCGCGACCCTCGCGGAGATCGACATCGCCGTGATCGGCGGGGGAGTGGGCAAGGCGGGCGACCTTCTCCTCGCGCCCCTGCGCAAGGCCCTCGGCACCTACGCGACGCTGTCCTTCGTCCGGCACCTGACCGTGGCGCCCGCGCAGATGGGAACCGACGCCGGGCTGGTGGGCGCGGCGGCGGCAGCCCTGGCGAAGCGGACGGACGCGGCGGCGGCCGGGGTGTGAGACCGGGTCGGCTGATCGGGCAGGAACGTTCAGCCTGCGGTGGCGTGATGCGGGCCGGTGCGGGTGCTGACGGTGACCCCGGGGCTATACGGACCGGTTCGGTCCGTATAGCCGGAAATCAACCGCACGTGCGTGCGATGTGGCACGATCACGCTTGTGAGCAGCAGACCCGCCTCGGCGCAGCACCTGCGTGACCTCGCCCGGCTGCGCCGCGTCAAGGACCGGATCGACCGGGAGTACGCGAAGCCTCTGGACGTCGAGGCACTCGCCCGGGGTGCGCACATGTCGGCCGGGCACCTCAGCCGCGAGTTCCGGCAGGCGTACGGCGAGTCGCCCTACAGCTACCTCATGACGCGGCGCATCGAGCGCGCGATGGCGCTGCTGCGCCGGGGGGACCTCAGCGTCACCGAGGTGTGCTTCGAGGTCGGCTGCGCGTCGCTGGGCACCTTCAGCACCCGTTTCACCGAGCTGGTCGGCATGCCGCCCAGTGCCTACCGGCGCGAGGCGGCGCGCGCGACGGCGGGCATTCCGTCGTGCGTGGCGAAGCAGGTGACCAGACCGATCAGGAATCGAGAAGCGCCCGCCCCGAGCCGAAACTAGCGTGATGGCCATGGACCTTCACATTCACGCCAGTTTCCTTCCCCACGACGACCCGGACGCCGCCCTGGCGTTCTACCGCGACACCCTCGGTTTCGAAGTCAGAAACGACGTCGGATACGAGGGCATGCGCTGGATCACGGTGGGTCCCGTCGGCCAGCCCGGCACGAACATCGTGCTGCACCCGCCGGCCGCCGACCCCGGCATCACCGAGGACGAGAGCCGCACCATCGCCGAGATGATGGCCAAGGGCACCTACGCCAGCATCGTCCTGGCCACCACCGACGTCGACGGCACCTTCGAGCGGGTGCAGGCGGGCGACGCCGAGGTGGTCCAGGAGCCGGTGGACCAGCCCTACGGCGTTCGCGACTGCGCCTTCCGCGACCCCGCGGGCAACATGGTCCGCATCCAGCAGCTGAAGGCGCAGTAGCCCCCCGCACCGCATTCCCCGCGCCGTCCCTCGGCGACCGGCGCGGGGGAACGAGATCGTCCGAGCGCGGCAGCCCCGCCCGACAGATGGAGACACCATGAGCAAGGCCACGACGACGGACAGACAGTCGCCCGGGCCGCACGTTGCCGACAGCCATGACGTGATCCGCGTGCACGGCGCGCGCGAGAACAACCTCAGGGACGTCAGCATCGAGATCCCGAAGCGACGGCTCACGGTGTTCACGGGTGTCTCCGGCTCGGGCAAGAGCTCGCTGGTGTTCGACACGATCGCGGCGGAGTCGCAGCGGCTGATCAACGAGACCTACAGCGCCTTCCTGCAGGGCTTCATGCCGAACCTGGCCCGGCCCGAGGTCGACGTGCTGGACGGGCTGACGACCGCGATCGCCGTCGACCAGCAGCGCATGGGTTCCGACCCCCGCTCCACGGTCGGCACCGCCACCGACGCCAACGCGATGCTGCGGATTCTCTTCAGCCGGCTGGGCACGCCGCACATCGGCCCGCCCGGCGCGTTCTCCTTCAACACCGCGTCGGTCTCGGCGAGCGGTGGCATGACGGTCGACCGCGGCGCCGACAAGACCAGGACGGAGAAGGTGACCTTCAGCCGCACCGGCGGCATGTGCACGCACTGCGAGGGCCGTGGGACGGTCTCCGACATCGACCTCACCCAGCTCTACGACGACTCCAAGTCGCTCTCCGAGGACCCGTTCACCATCCCCACCTACACCGGGGGCGGCTGGGTGGTGCGGGTCATCGCCGAGTCGGGCTTCTTCGACAAGGACAAGCCGATCCGCGAGTACACCAAGAAGGAGCGGCACGACTTCCTCCACCGCGAGCCGACCAAGGTGAAGATCAACGGCATCAACCTCACCTATGAGGGGCTGATCCCGAAGATCCAGAAGTCGTTCCTGTCCAAGGACCGCGAGTCGATGCAGCCGCACATCCGGGCCTTCGTGGACCGGGCGGTCACCTTCACCCGGTGCCCGGACTGCGACGGCACCCGGCTCAGTGAGCTCGCCCGCTCCTCGAAGATCGGCAGGGTCAGCATCGCCGACGCCTGCGCGATGGAGATCCGCGACCTGGCGGAGTGGGTGCGCGGGCTCGAGGAGCCGTCGGTGGCGCCCCTGCTCGCCAAGCTCCAGCACACCCTCGACTCGTTCGTGGAGATCGGGCTCGGCTACCTCTCGCTCGACCGCTCTTCGGGCACGCTCTCCGGCGGCGAGGCACAGCGCACCAAGATGATCCGCCACCTCGGGTCCTCGCTCACCGACGTCACCTACGTGTTCGACGAGCCCTCCATCGGCCTGCACCCCCATGACATCCAGCGGATGAACAACCTCCTCCTGCGCCTGCGCGACAAGGGCAACACCGTGCTGGTCGTGGAGCACAAGCCGGAGACGATCGCCATCGCCGACCACGTCGTGGACCTCGGCCCCGGCGCCGGCACGGCGGGCGGCACCGTCTGCTTCGAGGGCACCCTGGAGGGGCTGCGCGGCAGCGACACCGTCACCGGCCGGCACCTCGACGACCGGGCCAAGATCAAGGCGACGGTCCGCAGGCCCACCGGCGCGCTGGAGATCCGGGGTGCCGCGGCCAACAACCTGCAGGGCGTCGACGTCGACATCCCGCTCGGCGTCCTGACCGTGGTCACCGGTGTCGCCGGCTCGGGCAAGAGCTCGCTCGTGCACGGCGCGATGCCCCGGCAAGCAGGGGCCGAGGGCGTGGTGGCGATCGACCAGACCCCGATCCGCGGCTCCCGGCGCAGCAACCCGGCGACGTACACCGGGCTGGCCGACCCGGTCCGCAAGGCCTTCGCCAAGGCCAACGGGGTGAAGCCGGCGCTGTTCAGCGCCAACTCCGAGGGTGCCTGCCCCACCTGCAACGGTGCCGGTGTCATCTACACCGACCTGGCGATCATGCAGAGCGTCGCCACCCCGTGCGAGGAGTGCGAGGGCAGGCGGTTCGAGGCGTCGGTGCTGGAGTACCGCCTCGGCGGCCGCGACATCAGCGAGGTGCTGGCGATGCCGGTGGCCGAGGCCGAGGAGTTCTTCGGCAGCGGAGAGGCCCGCACGCCCGCCGCACACAAGATCCTGGAGCGGCTCGCGGACGTAGGGCTCGGCTACCTCACCCTCGGCCAGCCGCTCACCACCCTGTCCGGCGGCGAGCGGCAGCGGCTGAAGCTGGCCACGCACATGGGCGAGAAGGGCGGCGTGTACGTCCTCGACGAGCCGACCACCGGTCTCCATCTCGCGGACGTGGAGCAGCTGCTGGGCCTGCTCGACCGGCTCGTCGACTCCGGCAAGTCGGTCATCGTGATCGAGCACCACCAGGCGGTCATGGCGCACGCCGACTGGATCATCGACCTCGGCCCCGGTGCGGGCCACGACGGCGGCCGGATCGTCTTCGAGGGCACCCCGGCCGACCTCGTCGAGGCCCGCTCCACGCTGACCGGGGAGCACTTGGCGGCCTACGTGGGCGCCTGACGGAGGCCTTTGCGGCCGTGAGGCCAGCACTCGAGGGCTCGCCTCACGGCCTCCATGTCGGACATCAAGTACAAATCATGCGAATATCGGCGCCGGTCGAGGGCACTCCGTCTCCTGAAATCCCCCACGGAACGGAGCCGCTGATGATCATCAAGAAGATGCACGAGATGGGCGTCCGCAGCGAGCACGCCTACATGGCCGGCATGGCCTCCATCGGCCTCAGTGTGGTCGCCTGGGTGGGCTCGCGGAAGATGGAATCCGGCACAGGTGTCGCCCGTGCCGACCGCTGGGGCATCTTCGTCGGCGAATGGGCCCCCACCTTCTTCGGCCTGGGCCTCGCCCTGTCCCACTACGAGCAGCAGGACGGCACCCTCACCGCCGACGTCCACGAGTTCCGGCCGTCGCGGAAGGCGGGCTGAACGGCCCATCCCGGCGCGCGGCCGGCACCGTCCCCGCGCACCCTGGTGCCATGGCGTCCGTGAAGCCCGTCGTGGTCTACCCGCCCGCCGCGGACGGCGGCCGGCGGGTCCGTGTGGACGACCAGTTCCTCGGCATCGCCTACGGGCCGCTCGACGTCGCCGAGTTCCTGCGGCGCGCCGGGATCGAGGACGCGGACGCGGCGTACGTGGCCGCCACGGGGCTGATCGAGTGGCGCGGCGGCGGTCCGGGAGTGTGGGCGACCGACCGGGACGGCGACTCCGCGTAGCGCCCGCCTCGCCCGGTCGTACGCGGCTGCGTGACCCCGGGGCGGGTCCGGCAGTTGAGTCGGGCATGAAGAAGCGCAGCATGCTCGCCATCGCCTCCCTCGCCACCGGCTTCGTCGTCGCGGCCGTCACCCCGTCCCACGCCCTCGGGGACAGCCTCGGCACCCTGAGCGTCGACGAGACCCTCAAGAGCCTCGACGAGACCGTCGCCAAGGACAGCCTGTCCCTGGACCGGGAGGACGGCGCCCAGGCGAAGAAGAAGGGCTGACGAGCCGCACGGCCCCGCAGCCACGGCGCCGTCGCTCCCGCGTGAGGGGGCGCCGGCGCCGTCGTCATGCGCCCTCAACTGCGGCTGGTTTCCGTGGCAGGGTGGAGCGGGCAAGCCTCAGGGGGCCAACAGAAGAGGGGGACCTGTGACCGTCGTCTGGATCAACGGCGCGTTCGGTGCGGGGAAGACCACCACCGCACGGGAACTGATCGAACTGATCCCGAACAGCACGCTCTTCGACCCGGAGATCATCGGCGGCGCGCTCGCCCAGCTGCTGCCACCCAAACACCTCGCCGAGGTCGGCGACTTCCAGGACCTGCCGATCTGGCGGCGGCTGGTGATCGACACGGCGGCCGCGATGCTCGCCGAACTCGGCGGGACCCTCGTCGTCCCCATGACCCTGCTGCGCCAGGAATACCGCGACGAGATCTTCGGCGGCCTGGCCGCGCGCAGGATTCCGGTCAGCCACATCCTGCTCGCTCCGGCTGAAACGATACTGCGGGAGCGGATAGCGGGCCGTGAGGTTCCGCGGGACCTGCCCGACGGCGAGATACGCATACGCCAGTGGTCCTTCGACCACATCGAGCCGTACCGGGCCGCCCTCGCCTCCTGGCTCACCGCCGACGCCCATCCGGTCGACACCGGCGATCTCACGCCGTACGAGACGGCCGTCCGGATCGCCGAGGCCGTCACCAGCGGTTCCGTGCCCGTCTGCGACATCGTGCAGACGCCCGAGCCCACCGCCGAGACCGTCGCCGCCGGAGTGCTCCTCTTCGACGAGCAGGACCGGGTGCTGCTCGTCGACCCCACGTACAAGGCCGGCTGGGAATTCCCCGGCGGCGTCGTCGAACCCGGCGAGGCGCCCGCGCGGGCCGGGATGCGGGAGGTCGCCGAGGAGACCGGCATCAGCCTCGACGAGGTGCCGAGCCTGCTCGTCGTCGACTGGGAGCGCCCCGCACCCCCCGGGTTCGGCGGTCTGCGCCTCCTCTTCGACGGCGGCCTCCTGCACTCCGCGGAGGCCGGGCGGCTGCTGCTGCCCGGCCCGGAGCTGCGCGCCTGGCGGTTCGTCACCGAGCAGGAGGCCGCCGACCTGCTGCCCCCGGTGCGCTACGAGCGGCTGCGCTGGGCCCTGCGGGCCCGCGAACGCGGAGCCGCGCTCTACCTGGAAGCCGGGGTGCCGGTCGGCTGACACCGGGCTCGCCGCTCGCGCGCCCTTTACCCGGCACGGGGGATTCCGAGGGAAAAGCAAAAGGAAACGGCGCCGGAGTCACGGCCAATCACTTCCCAAGGAATCTCCCGCACACACTCACGCGGTGGGTAATCACATTCCCCGCTCTCGCCAACACTTCTCCATGTCCGCAAACAATCCCTTTTCTCACCCCTGCGCGGCTTGACCGGACTCGCACGCCATTGCGAAAGTCCGCAGAGTCTCACGGCGGAAGCAACGACCGCCACTCAATTTCCTTGCCCCAGGGGCAGATCCGGGATGTCCGAACGATGACCACGCAACACCAGCCGGTCGACACCGGCGGCGGCACCGCGCTGCTGACCGAGCCGTCGACGCAGGACTCCAGACCCGGCGGCACCGTCGTCGCCGGACGCTCACCGGCCCGGACGGCCTGGCGGCGGATCAGGCGGGACAAGGTCACCACGGCCGCCCTGGCGGCCACCCTCCTGTTCATCGCGATCGCCCTCCTCGCGCCGGTACTCACCGCACTGACCGGCTGGGGACCGATCACCCCCGACAACAAGGCGATCAATCCGGACACGGGCAACGTCCCCTACGGATCACTGGGCGGCATCAGCGCCCAGCACCTCCTCGGCGTCGAACCGGGCACCGGCTACGACCTGTTCGCCCGCATCGTCTACGGCCTGCGCACCTCCCTCTACGTGGGATTCGCCTCGGCCGTACTGTCCACCGCGGTCGGTGTCGTGGCCGGGCTCGCCGCCGGCTACTTCGGCGGCCGGGTCGACTCCCTGCTGTCCCGGATCATGGACGTGATGCTGGCGTTCCCGCAGCTGCTGTTCATCATCGCGCTCACCCCGGTGATCCAGAACGCGTTGCAGACCGACAGCCACGGCGGCACCGACGAGAACCTCCGGCTGCTCGTCCTGGTCCTCAACATCGCGGTCTTCGCCTGGGCGTACACCGCCCGTCTGGTGCGCGGGCAGGTACTGTCCCTGCGCGAGCGGGAGTTCGTCGACGCCGCGCGGCTGATGAGCGCCGGCCGCCGGCACATCCTCTTCCGGCAGCTGCTGCCCAACCTGTGGGCGCCGATCCTGATCTCCTTCGCGCTCGCCGTCCCGCAGAACATCACCACCGAGGCGGCGCTGTCGTACCTGGGCGTCGGTGTCATCCCGCCCAACCCCGACTGGGGAGCCGTGCTGTCGGACGCCTCCCAGTTCTTCCTGCAGGACCCGACGTACCTCTTCGTGCCCGGCGTCCTGCTCCTCCTCCTGGTCCTGGCGCTCAACCTGCTCGGGGACGGCGTCCGGGACGCCCTGGATCCCCGCGCCCGGCGCGGCTGACCCACCAGCCACCCCCCGAGTCTCGGCCGGCGGCCCCACGAACACGCGCCGAGCCCGCAGCAAGAACGGAGTTTCCCCCATGACGCGCAGCACGCGCAGATCGCACACGGTCGCTCTCACGGCAACCGCCGTCGCGATCGCCCTCGGAGCCACCGCATGCGGAGGGTCCTCCGGCAACAGCGCCGGCGGCTCCCCCGGAAAGGGCGGCACCCTGACCGTCCTGAACAAGGCCGACTTCGACCACCTCGACCCCCAGCGCGTCTACACGACCGAGGGCTCGAGCATGGACCAGGAGATCGTCCGGGCCCTCACGGGCTGGGACGAGACAGGCTCGAAGCCGAAGCTGGTCGGCGACCTGGCCACCGGCACCGGCACACCCTCCAAGGGCGCCACCGTCTGGACCTTCCGTCTGCGCCACGGCGTCAAGTACCAGGACGGCACCGAGGTCACCGCACCGGATGTCAAGTACGGCGTCGAGCGGTTCTTCTCCTCCGACATCAACGGCGGCCCGCCCTACGCGGCCCAGTGGCTCGTCGGCGGCGCCGACTACAAGGGCCCGTACCAGGGCAAGGAACTCGACTCCATCCAGACGCCGGACAAGTACACGATCGTCTTCCATCTGAACCAGCCGGTGGCCGACTTCAACGAGACCACCTCGATGACCGGCTGGGCCGCCGTGCCCAAGGCCCGTGACACCGGCTCGACCTACGACACCAAGGTCTGGTCCGACGGCCCCTACATGATCAAGTCGTACACCAAGAACAAGGAACTCGTCCTCACCAGGAATAAGTACTGGTCTCAGTCGACCGACCCGATACGGCAGCAGAACGTCGACGAGATGGACGTCACGTTCGGCCAGGACGAGTCCGCCATCGACCAGCAGATCAAGGCCGACGCCGGGACAGCCCAGACCTCGATCCAGCAGTGGCCCATCGCCGGATCCGACCTGGCACAGCTCGCCAACGACCCGTCCCTGAAGAGCCGCTACTACAAGATCGCCGCGCCCGGCATCAACTACCTCGCGATCAACACCACCCGCGTCAAGGACATCCGCGTCCGCGAGGCGATCGAGTACGCCATCGACAAGACCACCGTCCGCGGCGCCTTCGGCGGCTCCGCGTACGGCGACTACGCCACCACCATGCTGAGCCCCGGCATCGGCGGCTACAAGAAGTTCAACCTGTACGGCTCCAACCCGGCAGGCAACCTCGCCAAGGCGAAGGCGCTGATGAAGCAGGCGGGCAACCCGAAGCCCACCATGTCGATCGCCGTCGAGAACACTCCCACCCAGGAGCACTTCGCCGACGCCGTGAAGACCGCCCTGGAGCACATCGGCATCCGCGTCAACATCTCCCCGATCGACGCGTCGAACTACTTCAGCACCGTCAACAACACGACGAACCAGTACGACCTGACCTGGGGCGACTGGATCGCCGACTGGCCCAACGCCTCCACGGTGCTGCCCACCCTCTTCGACGGCCGGCTGATCAAGAAGAACCCGCAGTCGAACCAGGACCTTTCCTACCTGAACGACCCGAAGGTCAACGCCCTGATCGACAAGGCCGCCAAGATGACCGACGTCGTGCAGCGCAACGCGACCTACGGTCAGCTGGACGAGCAGGTCCTGAAGGACGCCGCCGTGATCCCGCTGACGTACATGAACTTCAGCGACATGTCCGGCTCCAAGGTCGGCGGGGTCATCCCCGACACGATCCTGGCCGAGCCGAGCCTGGTCCACGTCTACATCAAGCACTGACGGAACCGTCTCCACCGAACCCCGCCGGCGGCCTGGCCGCCGGCGGGCATCCCACTCACGTCAGGTCCCGGCACCCCATGTTTCGTTACCTCATCAGACGCCTGCTGGCAGCGGCCGTGATCATGCTGGTGATCACCACGATCACCTTCTTCATCTTCTTCGCGCTGCCGTCCGACCCCGCACTCCTGGCCTGCGGAAAGACCTGCTCGCCCTCGCGCCTCGCGGAGATCAAGCACTCGCTGGGCCTGGACCAGAGCTACCTCACGCAGTACTGGGAGTTCCTCAAGGGGTTGTTCGCCGGCCGTGACTTCGGCGACCAGAGCGTCCGCATCCACTGCGGCGCGCCCTGCCTCGGCGTCTCCTTCCAGACCGACACCCCCGTTCTGACCACCCTCCTGTCGGACTTCCCGGCGGACCTCTCCCTCGGCCTCGGTGCCGCGGTCGCCTTCCTGATCCTGGGCGTGGGCCTCGGCACCGTCGCCGCGGTACGCAGGGGCCGGGCCGCCGACAAGGCGGCGGTCGGAGTGGCCCTGTTCGGCGTGTCGGTGCAGATCTACTTCATCGGCCTGCTCCTGCTCTACCTCTTCGTCGACACGTTCCAGATCCTGCCGACCTCCGGCTACACCTCGATCACCGAGGACCCGGCCGGCTGGTTCAAGGGCCTGATCCTGCCCTGGGCCACCCTGGTCGTCGTCTACCTCGCGATGTACACCCGGCTCACCCGCTCCTCCATGCTGGAGGTCCTCGCCGAGGACTACATGCGCACCGCCCGCGCCAAGGGCCTGCCGGCCGCCACCGTCGTCCTCAAGCACGGACTGCGGGCCGCCATCACCCCGGTCATCACCATCTTCGGCATGGACGTCGGCTCCCTGATCGGCGGCTCCGCGGTCATCACCGAGTCGGTGTTCGGCATCAACGGCATCGGCAAGCTCGCGGTCGACTCCGTCCAGAACTCCGACCTGCCGGTCATCCTCGGCACCACGCTCTTCGCCGCGACGTTCGTCGTCCTGGCCAACGTCGTCGTCGACCTGGTGTACGGCCTCGTCGACCCGCGCGTGCGCCTCGCCTGAGTCCTTCTTCGTCCTTAGGAACACCCGTGTCCGTTCAGACCTCACCGCAGCCCGCGGACGTCACACCCCCGCCCGCACCCTTCCTCGACGTACGCGACCTGAGGGTGCACTTCCCGACCGAGGACGGCCTCGTCAAATCGGTCGACGGCGTCTCCTTCGCCCTGGACAAGGGCCGGACCCTCGGCATCGTCGGCGAGTCCGGCTCCGGCAAGTCGGTGACCTCACTGGCCCTGCTCGGACTGCACAAGGGCACCCGCGCCGAGGTCTCCGGCGAGATCTGGCTGGAGGGCAGGGAACTCGTCGCCCTGCCCGAGGCCGGGATGCGTGCCCTGCGCGGCCGCACGGTCGCCATGATCTTCCAGGACCCGCTGTCCGCGCTGCACCCCTTCTTCACCGTCGGCTCCCAGATCGCCGAGGCCTACCGGGTGCACCACAAGGTCTCCAGGAAGGAGGCGAAGGACCGTGCGGTGGAGATGCTGAAGCGGGTCGGCATCCCGCAGCCCGAGCGCCGCGTCAGGGACTACCCGCACCAGTTCTCCGGCGGCATGCGCCAGCGCGCCATGATCGCCATGTCGCTGGTGTGCGACCCCGCCCTGCTCATCGCCGACGAACCCACCACCGCCCTGGACGTCACCGTCCAGGCGCAGATCCTGGACCTGATCCGCGACCTCCAGGAGGAGTTCGGCTCCGCCGTCGTCCTCATCACGCACGACCTCGGCGTGGTCTCCGACGTCGCCGACGACATCCTGGTGATGTACGGCGGCCGCCGCATCGAGTACGGCACCACCCGCGACGTGCTCAAGCAGCCCCAGCACCCCTACACCTGGGGCCTGTTGCAGTCGATGCCGCACCTCGGCGGCGACGTCGGCGAACGGCTCGACCCCATCCCCGGCACCCCGCCCAGCCTGATCAACCTGCCGGAGGGCTGCTCCTTCCACCCCCGCTGCGCCTACAAGGGCCGGGTCCCGGAGGGCCGTTGCCCGGCGGAGCGGCCCGGACTGCGTCTCGTCCCCGGCAGCGAACGGCACCTCGCCGCGTGCCATCTCAGCGACGACGCCAAGCAGGAGATCCGCGGCGGGGCCGGTCCGGACGACCGCGGCGCCGCAGCCGCACGGGCCGCGCAGTGACGGCGGCGGACGAAAGGGAGCAAGCCGTGAGCACCACCCAGCCCCTCACGGGGCAGAGCACCGACCGCCCTGCCGGCGAGAACCTCCTCGACGTACGCGGTCTGCAGAAGCACTTCCCGATCCGGCAGGGCATCATCTTCCAGCGGCAGATCGGGGCCGTCCGCGCCGTCGACGGCATCGACTTCTCGGTCGGGCCCGGTGAGTCGCTGGGCCTGGTCGGCGAGTCCGGCTGCGGCAAGTCGACCACGGGCCGCCTGATCACCCGGCTGCTCGAACCCACCGGCGGCTCCGTCGTGTTCGACGGCGAGGACATCACGCACCGGTCGCCCGCGCGGATGCGGGAGGCCCGCCGCAACCTCCAGATGATCTTCCAGGACCCGTACGCGTCGCTGAACCCCCGGCACACCGTCGGCACCATCGTCGAGACACCGATGCGGCTCAACGGCATCAACCCGCCCCAGGGCCACAGGAAGCGCGCCCAGGAACTCCTGGAGACCGTCGGGCTCAACCCCGAGCACTACAACCGCTACCCGAACGAGTTCTCCGGCGGCCAGCGCCAGCGCATCGGCATCGCCCGCGCCCTCGCCCTGCGGCCGAAGCTGATCGTGGCCGACGAACCCGTCTCGGCGCTGGACGTCTCCATCCAGGCACAGGTCGTCAACCTGCTCCAGGACCTCCAGCGGGAGTTCGGCATCGCCTTCCTCTTCATCGCCCACGACCTGGCCGTCGTACGGCACTTCTCCGAGCGGGTCGCCGTGATGTACCTGGGCAAGATCGTCGAGGTCGCCGACCGGGAGTCGCTCTACACCCGGCCCCGGCACCCCTACACGCACGCGCTGCTGTCCGCCGTGCCCGAGGCCGACCCGGACGCCGTACAGCGGCCCGAACGCATCCGGCTGGCCGGGGACGTGCCCTCCCCGGTCGACCCGCCCTCCGGCTGCCGCTTCCGCACCCGCTGCTGGAAGGCACAGGAGAAGTGCGCCCTGGAGGAACCGCCCCTGGTGCGCGTCGAGGGCAGCCCCTCGGGTCATCTGACCGCCTGCCACTTCCCCGAGGAGCCGTCCGTCACCGCACGCGAGGAGGACATCGTCCTGGACCCGGCCCTGGACTAGGCGGGGTCGCACGCGGGGGCGCGCCACCCGTGCGCGCGTTCCGCAGCGCGCGGCGCGCTTGCTCCGTCACCGGATCTCCGTGGCCGAAGCAGGCCACGTCCGCGTCCAGTCCGGCCAGGCGCAGGCAGCCCGCGAGGACCTGCGCGCGATCGAGGTTGAACACCCCCGGCATCACCGTGCCGTCGACGGGTGGGGCGGCGACCGTGTCAGCTGTGGGCAGAGCGGTCAGTTCGCCGCGTAGTTCCGCAGGAACAGCGCCTCCGCCACCGACAGCCGCTCCAGCTCCTCGGGGGACACGCTCTCGTTCACGGCGTGGATCTGGGCCTCCGGCTCGCTCAGCCCGATCAGCAGGATCTCCGCACGCGGATAGAGGGCGGCCAGCGTGTTGCACAGCGGGATGGAGCCGCCCTGCCCCGCGTACTGCATCTCCTGCCCCGGGTAGGCCACCGCCATCGCGGCCGCCATCGCCTGGTACGCCGGGCTGGTGGTGTCGGCGCGGAACGGCTGGCCCTCGCCGATCTGCTCGGTGCTCACCCGCGCGCCCCACGGGGTGTGTGCCTCCAGATGCGCCTGGAGCAGCTTGGTCGCCGCGCCCGCGTCCACCCCCGGCGGCACCCGCAGGCTGATCAGCGCTCGGGCGCTCGCCTGCACGGACGGGGTGGCGCCGACCACGGGCGGGCAGTCGATGCCGATCACCGTGACGGCGGGGCGCGCCCAGATACGGTCGGCGACCGTCCCGGACCCGATCAGCTCCACACCGTCCAGCACCTTGGCGTCCTGCCGGAACTGCTCCTGCGCGTACTCCAGTCCCTCCCAGGCCGCGCCCCCGGAGAGCCCCTCGACGGTCGTCGAACCGTCCTCGGCGCGCAGTGAGTCCAGCACGCGGATGAGCGCGGCGAGCGCGTCCGGCGCGGCACCGCCGAACTGGCCCGAGTGCAGGTTGCCCGCGAGCGTGTCGACCCGCAGCCGCACCATCGTCATGCCGCGCAGGGTGGAGGTGACGGTCGGCAGGCCGACCCGGAAGTTGCCGGCGTCGCCGATGACGATCGTGTCCGCCGCCAGCAGGTCCGGGTGCTCCTCCGCGTACCGCTCCAGACCACCCGTGCCCATCTCCTCCGAGCCCTCGGCGATCACCTTCACATGGACGGGGACACCGCCGTTCGCCTTCAGCGCGCGCAGCGCCAGCAGGTGCATGACCAACCCGCCCTTGCAGTCGGCGGCCCCGCGCCCGTACCAGCGCCCGTCCCGCTCGGTCAGCTCGAAGGGCGGGGTCGTCCAGGCGGCCTCGTCCAGCGGCGGCTGCACGTCGTAGTGGGCGTAGAGCAGGACGGTCTTCGCGCCCGCCGGGCCGGGCAGACAGCCGTAGACCGACTGCGTGCCGTCGGGGGTGTCGAGCAGGGCCACGTCCTCGAAACCCTCGGCGGCGAGTGCGTCCGCGACCCAGCGGGCGGCGCCCTCGCTCTCGCTCCTCGGGAACTGGTCGAAGTCAGCCACCGACCGGAAGGCCACCAGTTCGGCGAGCTCCTCCTTCGCCCTGGGCATCAGCGAGGCGACGGTCTCGGCGACCGGATTCGACGACATGGGCACGCTCCTCGTGTGTGCGACGTTGTACGGATGCGTACCTCTCGGTACGCGGTGATCGTGTGGTGTGGACGCGGCCCCGTGCAAGGGGTCCTTTCACTATGAGCGTCCGATCGGGTCGCGTGGTCTGGTGCCGTGCATCGCAGGGCGCCGGAGAGCCGTCGATGGGGGTGCCCCCTGCTCGAGCGAAGGCGAGAGCTCGGGGGAGGAGCCACCAGGGCTCTTCGGCAACGCGGCGAGGCGTGGTGCCAGGCCGCGCGACCCGGGCGGGCATAGTGAAAGGACCCCTGAGGGCCACCCACGTCGCCGATCCTCCCACAGCGGCCTGCGGTGACCGCCGCCGTAGGATGCGGGAGACAGCGGCAGGCGGCTTGATCGGGAGCAGTAGACCATCGTGAGCAGCGAGAACTCTTCGGCGGACGACGTGCGGCACGTGTGGGACGTCGTCGTGGTGGGCGCGGGACCCGCGGGGGCTTCGGCCGCGTACGCGGCGGCGGTGGCCGGCAGACGCGTGCTGTTGCTGGAGAAGGCGGAGCTGCCGCGGTACAAGACGTGCGGCGGCGGCATCATCGGCCCCTCGCGCGACGCCCTGCCGCCCGGTTTCGAGCTGCCGCTCAGGGACCGGGTGCACGCGGTGACGTTCTCCAGCAACGGCCGTTTCACGCGCACGCGCCGCTCCAAGCAGATGCTGTTCGGGCTGATCAACCGGCCCGAGTTCGACCAGCAGCTCGTCGAGCACGCGCAGAAGGCGGGCGCCGAGCTGCGTACGGGCGTCACGGTCCAGCGGGTCGAGCAGCACGGCTCGGCGGTCCCGGACCGGCGCACGGTCGCCGTGGTCCTGCAGGGCGGCGAGGTCCTGCTCGCGCGGGCCGTGGTCGGGGCCGACGGCAGCGCCAGCCGCATAGGGGCGCATGTCGGGGTCAAGGTCGACCAGGTGGACCTCGGCCTGGAGGCGGAGATCCCGGTGCCGGAGACCGTCGCCGAGGACTGGAAGGGCCGGGCGCTCATCGACTGGGGCCCCATGCCGGGCAGTTACGGCTGGGTCTTCCCCAAGGGCGACACCCTGACGGTCGGGGTGATCTCGGCCCGTGGCGAAGGCGCCGCGACGAAGCGGTACTTGGAGGAGTTCATCGGCCGGCTGGGTCTCGCGGGCTTCGAACCCAGCATCTCCTCGGGACACTTGACCCGCTGCCGCGCCGACGACTCGCCGCTCTCGCGCGGACGGGTGCTGGTGTGCGGAGACGCCGCGGGGCTGCTGGAGCCGTGGACCCGTGAGGGCATCTCCTTCGCGCTGCGGTCCGGCAGGCTCGCAGGGGAATGGGCGGTGCGGATCGCCGAGGCGCACGACGCCGTGGACACGCGCCGGCAGGCTCTCAACTACACGTTCGCGGTCAAGGCCGGGCTCGGGGTGGAGATGAGCGTCGGCAAGCGGCTGCTGACGGTGTTCGAGCGCCGTCCCGGGCTGTTCCACGCGGCGCTGACGAGCTTCCGCCCGGCCTGGAAGGCGTTCAAGGAGATCACACAGGGCTCGACATCGCTGGGCGAGATCGTCCGCACGTATCCGGTGGCCCAGCGGGCCCTGACCGCACTGGACCGCCGTCCCGCGACGGGCGGCGAGGTCAGCTCGTCGGAGTGATCTCGAAGACCGGGTGGTCGGGGGCGATGCGGCGCAGCTCGGCGTCCGGGGAGCCGGGGCCGACCCCGTTGAAGAAGACCCCGACCTCCGCCTTCCAGCGCTTGAGGTAGGCCCGCAGGATCGGGGTCTTGTCGTCGTCGCCGACCTCGGTCGCGGTGAAGGTGTCCACGCGCTTGCCGAGGTGCAGTTCGCCGCCGCCCGCCGCGCGCATGTTGTGTGTCCACTGCACGTGGCCGCGGGGCGCGACCAGGTACTGCTTGCCGTCCAGGACCAGCAGGTTGACCGGGGTGGTGCGCCACTGGCCGCTCCTGCGGCCGCGGACGGCGAGGACCCGTGAGCCCCAGACGCTGATGCCGCGGCGGGTCATCCAGGCCACGATGCGGTTGAGGACGTTGACGGTGAACCAGCCGGGCTTCTGGACGTGCGTGGACACGGGGCCCCCTCGGGTGACGGCGAAGAGGCGCTCTCTTCTGTGAGCACTGCTCTCGCTCTCTGACGCCAGTCTGCCCGAGGTCGCCACGCTGATGCAAGAGCACTGCTCTCTTTTTTGTTCAGTGCTCTCGCTTGTGTGCACTGCTCCGCTTTCATGGGAGACTGCCCGGCATGAGCACCGCACACGGCGCCCGTGCCCGGGCCAGGATCGAAGTCACCGAGGCCATCAAGGACGAGGCCCGCAGACAGCTCGCTGCGGAGGGCGCCGCCCGGCTCTCCCTGCGGGCCGTGGCCCGTGAGCTCGGCATGGTCTCCTCCGCGCTGTACCGCTACTTCCCCAGCCGCGACGACCTGCTGACCGCTCTCATCATCGACGCCTACGACTCCCTCGGCGAGAGCGCAGAGGCGGCCCACGAGGCAACGGCCGGCCCTTTCGAGCGCTGGATCACGGTCTGTGAGGCCGTGCGCGGCTGGGCGCTGGACCACCCCCACGAGTACGCGCTGATCTACGGATCGCCCGTCCCCGGATACACGGCCCCCGACGCCACCGTCCCGGCCGCCGCCCGCGTCGGCCTCCTGCTCATCGGCATCGCCCGCGACGCCCACCAGGGCCAGGGGCTTGCCCGGCCCTCGCTGCCGGCCGACCTTCGCCCGGAGGCCGGCCGCATGGCCGCCGACCTCGCCCCCGACCTCCCGCCGGAGGTCGTGACGGCACTCGTCGCGGCCTGGGCGCAGCTGTACGGACTGGTCGGCTTCGAGGTGTTCGGCCAGTTCCACCGGGTGGTGGAGGACCGGGAGAGGTTCTTCCGGCACGCGGCGGGGCGACTGGCCCGCGGCGTGGGGCTGGCGCCCGGGTCCGCGTAGGCCGCCGGTCCGGCGAGGGCGGGCGGCCTACGCGGACCCGGGGAGTACGCGTGACTCCCGGGCGCCGTAGGGGCGCTGGTCGCGGGCGACGCGCTGCTGTCGCCGGGCGTGACACGGCGGCTGATCTCCGGGTTCACCTCCCGGGACAGGGAAGCGGCGGCGGCCGGCACCCCGGGGCGGCTCACCGAGCGGGAGGTGATGGCGCTGGTCGGGATCGGCCTGTCCACCGAGGAGATCGCGCACCGCCCGGTCGTCAGCCCGCCCACCGGGAAGCCTCACGTCAGCCGCACGGTGAGGCCGGGCGCCCGCGAGCGGCCCCAACTGGTCGTGCTCGCCTACGAGTCCGGGCTGGTGCGGCCGGGCTGATCCGCCGAGCGGAACCGGACCAGCACACTGACGACCCGGGCAGCGAAGAGGACGGGCGCGAGCACCACCCCGGTGCGCAGCAGCAGACGCTCCGGTGTGTCCGGGAGGTCGAAGAGCAGCGCGGGGCCGGCCACGGCCCCGAAGACGACCGCCGCGGCGAAGGCCGCACTGCACAGCGCGTACCCGATCTCGACGGTGATCGCGTCCCGTTCGGCCTGCGTGCGCCGTCCCCCGTGACTGGTCATAGGGCGAGTCAAACAGGAGGGCGCCCGGTGGGCAAGCGCGTCCCGCCGGGCGCCCTCGGGAGGCGTTGTCCCCTGCCCTGAGCGTGCGGGTTCCAGCCGTCCGTATGTCCGCAGATCGTCTAGAGGGCAACGCCGGCGGCGCCGGACGCGGGCTTGTCGAGGACGTACGCCGTGTAGCGCGTGACGCGCCCGATGGCCCGATGGGCTCGGACGACGGTGATGACCTCGTCCCAGTCCTGCACGTCGAGCGTTCTGAGACCGGGCCACCGCACGCACAGGGCCTGTCGGCCGGCCCGGGTGGACGCGGCGCCGGCGAACAGGGCACAGAGCCGGGCTGCCCGGTGGAGTACGGGGGTGGTCCAGTCGAGGACCCGGCGCGTGGTGAAGCCGGCGGCGGCAGCCATCAGCGGGTACCGCTCGCACGGTTCGAGGTCGTCGAAGTGCCAGGTCCCGCGTACGAGGCCGTTCGGGTCGAGGGTCCCGATCGGCTGGTCCGTCCGGGACGTGACATCCACGAGGACGAGCCGGCCTCCTGGGCGGAGCAGCCGGAAGCTTTCGCTCAGGAATGACCTACGGCCCTCATGGCCGAAGTGGAAGGCGGCCTCCAGGCAGTGCACGCGGTCGAAGGAACCATCTGTCAGCGGGATCTCCGCTGCCCGCTGCGGCAGAGCCGTGGCGTCGGCGACGGCGAAGCGCGTGCCGGAACCGCCGCCGAAGCGGCGACGTGCCCGGTCGATCTGCGCGGGCTGGACGTCCACCCCCAGCGCCCGGCATCCCGCGGCGCCCAACCGCGCCGTGGTGTCACCACGACCGCATCCGGCATCCAGGACGAGCTGTCCGGGCCGGGCGTCCAGCAACGCCAGCGACCGGCGAGCCAGTCGGCGCTGAAAGGGCACCGGCCCGGCCAGGACCACGAGCGGCAGGGTGGGCAGCGTGAAGTAGCCGATGTCGACCAGGCTGTCCCAGCCGAGGTGCCGCAGCACCCGGAAGAGCACACTGTCGTCGTTGTACGCACTCGCGAGGTCCCCGCTGTCACCCATTCCGCATCCTCCGCTCCGTGGACGCCCATACCGGTCCCACTGCCCGTGTCACCGCCCCGACCTGCGCTTACACTGGGCCCATAAGGGACGTTCGTGACGTACCGGAACCACAGTGCGCTATCAGCGGATGCTCGTGCCGGCCCTCGCCCTGGTCCTCGTGATGGCGCCCGCGATCTCCGCGCGGGCACAGGGCGAGGAAGTCCCGCGCGGCCCCACGTTCACCGCGCGCTCTCTGCAGGCACTGATCGACGGTATCCAGTTCGGGGTGATCATCGCGATCACCTCGGTCGGGCTCTCGCTGATCTTCGGCACCATCCATCTGATCAACTTCGCGCACGGCGAGTTCGTCACGATCGGCGCCACCTTCGCGTTCTTCCTCAACGTCTCCGCCGCCGGTCCGGGCTGGCACCTCATCCCCTCCGCTGTCGCCGCGGTGGTCTTCGGCGCCCTGCTGGGCGCGGCGGTCGATCGCGGCATCTGGCGCCCGCTGCGGGCTCGGGGCACCGGGCTGATCAACATGTTCATCGTCACCATCGGGCTCTCGCTGCTGCTGCGCCACGTCGTACTCGTGCTGTACGGAACCCGGCCCGCCTCCTACGCCCAGTACGACATCCAGAGCACGATCGGCATCGGACCGGCCGGCATCACCCCGCGGGACCTCACCGTCACCCTGCTCGCCGTAGTGGTGCTGCTCGGCATCGCCTTGCTCCTGCAGAAGACGCGGATCGGCACGGCCGTGCGGGCCGTGTCCGCCAACCGTGACCTCGCGGAGGCCTCGGGCATCGACGTGCAGCGGGTGGTGCTGTTCGTGTGGATGCTCGGTGGCGGGCTGGCCGCGCTCGGCGGGGTCTTCTTCGGCCTGGTCGAGATCGTCACCTGGGACATGGGCTTCAAGCTCCTGCTGCTCATGTTCGCCGGGGTCATCCTGGGAGGGCTCGGCTCCGCCTACGGTGCGATGGCCGGCAGCCTCGTCATCGGAATCGTCGCCCAGATGTCCACCCTGTGGTTCCCCGTCGACCTGCAGTACGCCTGGGCGCTGCTCGTCCTCATCCTCGTCCTCCTCGTCCGGCCGCAGGGCATCCTCGGCCGGGCCGAACGCGTCGGGTGAGGGGTGCGCCATGGACTTCTCGGACATCGTCTCCGACGCCCTGCGCTCGGGAATCGGCCCCATCGCCGCCGTCTACGCGCTCGCCGCGATGGGGTTGAACCTGCACTTCGGCTACACGGGACTGCTGAACTTCGGCCAGGTCGGATTCATGCTGGTCGGCGGTTACGGGCTCGCCATCACCGTGTCGACGTACGGCGGCCCGATGTGGCTCGGCGTCCTGGGCGGAATCGCCTGCGCGATCGTGCTGGCCCTGCTCCTCGGCCTGCCCACCCTGCGGCTGCGCGCCGACTACCTCGCGATCACCACGATCGCGGCGGGGGAGACACTGCGGCTGTTCTACCGCTCCAGCTGGGCCGAGCCGGTCACCGGTGGAGTGTTCGGGCTGCAGAGGTTCGCGAACGACTTCTACGCGCTCAGCCCCATCGAGCCCGACACCTACGGTGTGTGGCTCGTGAGGTTCAGTGCCCGCGACCTCTGGGTGATGATCGTCGGGTGGACGCTGGTGCTCGTGGTCGGAAGCCTGCTCGCCCTGCTGATCCACAGCCCCTGGGGCCGTGTCATCCGGTCGATCCGTGATGACGAGGTCGCCGCGCGCAGCCTCGGCAAGAACGTCTACGCGTACAAGATGCAGAGCCTCGTGCTCGGCGGCGTCATCGGGGCGGTCGCGGGCATGATGCAGGCGATCCAGGTGCAGTCCGTGAACCCGGACAGCTACGATCCGGGCGTCACGTTCTTCCTGTACACGCTGCTCGTCCTCGGGGGTGCCGGGCGGATCCTCGGACCGGTCGTCGGCGCGGTCCTGTTCTGGTTCGTCCTCAGCTTCCTCGACAGCGCGCTCCGCCAGGCCATCAACGCGGAGTACATCTCGCCGGACCTCATCAGTACCTCGGAGGTCGGCGCGGTGCGCTTCGCCCTGGTCGGGGTCGCCCTGATCCTGCTGGTCGCGTTCCGGCCGCAGGGCATCCTCGGCAGCCGGAAGGAGATGCTGCTCAGTGGCCGCTGACCCTGTCGGATCCCGCCCGGACCGGCTCTCCGCGATCGATCCCGAGCCGGGGGTGCGCAAGCCCGATCCCCTGCTGGTCCTCGACCAGGTGACCCGTACCTTCGGTGGCCTCGTCGCCGTCCAGGTCGAGCACCTGGAGGTGCAGCGCGGGGTCATCACGGCGCTCATCGGGCCCAACGGCGCAGGCAAGACCACGTTGTTCAACGTGGTGAGCGGGTTCGACCGGGCCGACGGCGGCCGGTGGTCGTTCGACGGACGGCCGCTCACCGGCGCCCCGGCGCACCGGGTGGCGCGGCGCGGATTGGTCCGTACGTTCCAGCTCTCCAGGGTGGTCGCCCGGCTCACGGTGCTGGAGAATCTGCTGCTCGCCGCGCCGGGGCAGCGTGGCGAGCGGGTGCTGCCCGCGCTGTTGCGGCCGCTGTGGCGTGGGCAGGAGCGGGAGTTCGAGCGCCGGGCGGACGAACTGCTGGACCGGTTCCGGCTCGGGCCCCTGCGCGACGACCATGCCGGCACGCTCTCCGGCGGTCAGCGCAAACTGCTGGAACTGGCCCGCGCGCTGATGACCCGGCCGGTCATGCTCCTGCTCGACGAGCCGATGGCCGGGGTGAACCCCGCGCTGACCCAGTCGCTGCTCGGACACATCACGCGGTTGCGGGACGAGGGGCTGACGGTGTGCTTCGTCGAACACGACATGGACGTGGTGATGGGCATCAGCGACTGGGTGGCGGTCATGGCCGACGGCCGCCTGGTGGCAGAGGGCCCACCGCACACGATCGGCCGGAACGCCGCCGTCGTCGACGCCTACCTGGGCAAGCGGCACGACGAGCCGGAGACGACCGAGGAGATGACCGAGGAGAAGGGCGAGGAGGAGTAGCGATGTCCGCTGAGGAACAGGTACCGGTGCTGGCGGCCGACGACGTCGTCGCCGGTTACATCCCCGGTGTCGACGTGCTGCGCGGATGCAGCATCGAGGTGCGGCCGGGCGAGGTGGTCGGCGTGATCGGCCCCAACGGCGCAGGCAAGTCGACGCTGGTCAAGGCCGTCTTCGGGTTGCTGCGGGTGCGCGGCGGGACCGTGCGGCTGCGCGGCGAGGACGTGACCGGCCGGCCCGCGCACGAGCTGGTCCGGCGCGGCGTGGGCTACGTACCGCAGCTGCAGAACGTGTTCCCCACGCTGACCGTCGAGGAGAACCTGCGGATGGGCGTGTATCTGCGGCCCAAGGACCACGCGCGGCGGGTCACGGCGATCGAGGAGCTCTTCCCCGTGCTGGCCGACCGCCGCAGGCAGAAGGCCGGCGCGATGTCCGGCGGCGAACGCCAGATGCTCGCGATGGCCCGCGCCCTGATGATGGAGCCGCAGCTGCTGCTGCTCGACGAGCCGTCGGCCGGCCTGTCACCGCTCCACCAGGACCACGTCTTCGACCGGTGCAGAATGATCAACAGCGCGGGCGTAGCCGTGCTCATGGTCGAGCAGAACGCCCGCAGGTGCCTGCAGCTCTGCGACCGCGGCTACGTCCTCGACCAGGGCCGCAACGCGTACACCGGCACGGGTACGGCCCTGCTGCACGACGAGAAGGTGATCGAGCTCTACCTCGGCACGCTCGCCCGCGTCCGCTGACTCCCGCTGTCGGTCCTCCCGGTCACTCCTCGGCCGTGCTGGTCTCGGTGCGCAGGGTCTGCAGCTTCCCCTCGTCGTCGTAGCCGTACACCTCGATCGTCGCCTGGCCGGGTTCGCCCTTGTCGGTGAAGTCGAGCGGCCCGCTCACACCGTCGTAGTCGATGTCCCTGCCGTCGGCGAGCAGCTCCTTGCAGGCGGCGAAGGAGTTGCACTTCTCGCCGTCCTTGGTGATCCCGTTCATCTCCTTCACGTACTCGCCCGGGTCGTCGGACTCGGCCTTCTCGGCGGCGAGCGCGATCGTCGTCACGCAGTCGAACACCTGCGGTGCGAACTGCAGCTCCTTCAGATCCGGCGCGAACTCCTTCAGCTCCTTCACGTACTGCTCGTTCTCCGCCGAGGCCGGCGCGGTCCCCTTCATCCCGGAGAGCCTCTCCGGCTGGCCCGGGGCGACCAGCGAGGGCAGTTCCTCGCTGCGCAGTCCGTCGGCGCCGTAGACGCCGATCTGGTCGGGCCCGAGGCCGGACTCGATCATGCCCTGCAGGATCTGCGTGCCTTCCTCGAAGGCGATCACCACGGCGGCGTCCGGCCGGGAGTTCTCCACCTGCTGGACGACCTGGTCGAAGTTGGTCGCCTTCGGGTCGTAGGTCTCCGCGAGCGTCACCGTCGCACCGCGCTCCTCCAGCGTGTCGCGGGTGGCCTCCATCAGGCCGCGCCCGTAGTCGTCCGCCCGTGCGACCAGGGCCACCCGGTCGTGGCCGTCGTCGCGGACGACATCCGCCAGGACGGGCCCCTGCAACGCGTCGCTCGGGACGGTACGGAAGTAGTAGCCGTCGTCCTCGTAGTCGGTGAAGGTGGGAGCGGTGTTCGAACCCGAACACTGCACGACGCCCGCCCCGGTCACCCGGTCGATGAACGCCAGCGACATACCGGAAGCCGCGGCGCCCACGATCGCGTCCACGCCTGCCGCGAGGACCCGGTCCGCCGACTGTGCGGCCACGGCCTCCTGGCCCGCCTCGTCACTGGAGACCACAGTCGGCACGGACTTGCCCAGGACCCCGCCGGCGTCGTTGATCTTCTGTATCGCGAACTTCAGCGACTCGATCTGGGGTGGGCCGAGGTAGGCCAGCTGTCCCGTCTCCGGCAGGACGTAGCCGAACTGGAGCTCACCATCGCCCGGCTCGGCCTGGGCAGTGCCCGTCGCACCGCAGACGGCTATCACGAGAGCAGCCGCGCTTGCGAAGACCGCGGACCGCCGTATCGACGCTTTCATCTCCGCCTCCGCTCGTTACAGGCGGCGGTGGTCGACTGGCCGGCCCTCCGCCCGCCATTTGTACACGAGCGTAGAACTCATTCGAGGTCAGGAAAAGTGTAGAATGTACACTTTTTTGGCTGATTGCACTTCTCGCCTCGACCCCGCGTTCCCTCCTCAGGTCACGCAGGGCGTCCGGATCACGTCTGGAAGCCCCCTAGTAGTGCTTGGTCAGGTCGGTTGTGGTGGTGCGTGTCTTCTTGGCTCGGTGT